>NZ_JBIWKB010000019.1:0-146354 GCF_044765425.1 Streptomyces sp. NPDC102462
CAGCAGGCGCCGATCGCCTACGAACAGCAGTCAGCTACCCTGACACTTGCCGCATAACGACACGAACAGGTGTCCACTCCTCGGGGACAAGGCCCGTACTCCGCCTTGAGGGCGTCCACCGGGTATGGAGAGGCCGCGTACCAGTGCGCCGTGGTTTGACCGTCCGGCTTCGATGAGAAGGAGGTCCACCCCTTCGGCAAGCACGGGCGCCCAGCCCTGCGTTGCTGGGTCCGGGTCACTGTGCCGCCTCCTTCGTGGCACAGCCCGTGTGCCAGTAGGCGACGGCGGGAGTGGCGTCCCGGCCTGCGAGCATTCCCCGGCGGCAGACCTCAAGGCTCTTGATCGGCTTCAGGCACGAAGGGCACGTTTCGCCCTTGGGCGCGTACGTCATGTATTCCCATCGCCCGGCGTCGGTGTCCGCCTTGGTCATCGGCTGACCCCCAGCTCGCCGGCTCAGCGTGGGGATTCTGGTTGTATGGGGCACGTCGTCAACCCTTTACCGGTTGGTGGCCACGCCCCCGGACCGGTCGCACGGTCGCGGGGGTCTTCTGACCCTGGCATCGTGCCGACAGACGAAGGCCGGAACTATCAGTCATCACTGATAGCTCCGGCCATTGCATGACGCTACGTCAAATATGAAGCCAAGCACCATAGTTGCCGAATGTTTCAGGCATCCTGCGCTTGGCTGCCTCCAGCCCAGCGTATGTCTCGCGCACCATGGGGTGATACCGCGTCTGCTGCGGTGCCAGCTTGCGTGCCGTCAACAGGCTTTTGAACGCGGCATCCGTACGTCCCGTCCACATCTGCGCTCGCGCCACCTCCGCGTGATGGTGTGCGAGTCGCGACGGAGGCCACCCGTCCGGGATCGTGATCTCCTGCGCGGAGTGCACGGCTTCCGGATACAGGTCCAGTTCAGCCAGCACGCTGACCCGGTGGACACCGACGTTCGTCGGTCCAAAGGACAGCCAATGCACCTTCTCGGCCGGACCGGTCCGCTCCGCGATGCGCTCTGCCTCGCTGAGGTGTCCTTCTGCCGCGGCCTTGTCCTTGTCCCGTCCAGCCAGCACGGCGGCGCCGAGGTGGAGCTGTCCCGTGACGGCATCCGTCACATGCCCCGGCTCTGCCTGCTGCAGGGTGGCCATGCCCAACTGGACCAGCCGCTTGCCCGTCCGGTAGTCGCTCGCCCGGAGATAGGCGAGTGCCCGCAGGTACTGACGCATCCCCCCCAGCACGGGGTCAGAGGCCCGCTGCGCCGCCCAGTCCATACGGTCGAGCGCAACTGTGCACAGGTCGGGGAACCCGAGTTTCGTCGTCACGTCGTACGCGGTCCGGTACGTGCTCGCGAGCAACCGCCAGCTGCGGGCTGCCGGGTCCCTGTGCGCAGTTGTCGTGGCCTCGTGGATCAGGCCGGGTAGGTCGGCGGCAACCTGCTTGATGTTCGTCGCGCGGACCATGGCGCACAGCCTGTCCGCGTGGGCCTCCAACTCCTCGACAGGGCGCGCAATCACGTCCGGGTCCGGGCCGAGATCATAGATGTTCAGGGCTTCGCGAATCGGGTTGATCAGGCCGTCCAGTTGGTCCTGCCTCAGTTCGTCGAGGTAGGGCTGACCGGTCAATTCGGTGACCGCAACGGACAAGGCGCGGGCGAGCGCGCCGATCACCGAGGGGCTTGGAGGTAGGACGCCCTGCTCCACCTTGGTCAGGGTGCTGTAAGAGACGTGCGAGAGGTCGGCCAACTCGCGTTGCGTCAACCGGCGGACTTTGCGCGTGTGCGCGATGCGCGCGCCTGTGTGCTCGTCAGTGTGCAGGGGCATACCGGTCTCCGTTCTGCATCGACACCAGAACGGTACCCCTGGCCCCGTGCCGGGGAACTGAGATCGGTCCCCGTCGCCCCTGGACGGGGGCCGTTTCGTCTGTGTGTGAGGTGAGGTGACGCCGAGCATGGACACGCCGCCGACCGCAGAGGCTCGCCGCACCGGCTGGGCGACTTGCTGCTGCCGGTTCGTTTCGGCTGGGCGCGCCCACGCGGCGGAGCCACATATCGACAGAGCCCCCAGCATCTAACGGGCCGATGACTTGGCCAAGTTGAGGGCGTAGGTGGGCCACCAGTTGCCTGCCTTGGGGCCGCCCTTGCATTCGCCGTCTGATTCTCCGGGGCGTTTGATCCACAGGTAGGCGTCGGCCAGCGGGTCCGCCGTCTTCGTCGTCGGCGGCTCGCCCAGCGCGCGGCCCGGCGGGTTGCACCAGCGTTCGTCCGGACTGCCGCCCGTGTAGGGGCCGTTGCCGTTGCGGCTGGTGTCGATGACGAAGTGCTTGCCGCCGACCTTCGCCGACAACTGCTTGCCGTAGGCGAGGGAGTCCTCGGTGGAGTAGAAGTTGGAGACGTTGACGGCGAAGCCGTCCGCCCGGTCGATGCCGGCCCACTGGAGGGGCTCGAAGATCTGGTCGGGGTGGCCCCAGCCGGCGTTGCCCGCGTCCAGGTACACCTTCGTGTTCTTCAGGGACTTCAACTTGCCGATGGCGCCCTTGAGAAGGTCGTAGCGCTCCTCGTGGAACTCGTCCGGGGTGCAGCCGTTGACCAGGTGGAGCACGGCGTCCGGCTCCAGGACCACCGTCGCCGCCCGGTCCCCGATGCCCCGGGCGACGCCGTCGATCCAGGCGCGGTAGGCGTCACCGTCGGCGGCGCCGCCCTGCGAGTACTGGCCGCAGTCGCGGTGCGGGATGTTGTAGAGGACGAGCAGCGCCGTACGGTCGGACTCGGCGGCGGCCTCGGTGAAGCCGCGCGCCTCCTGTTCCGGGTTCTCCGGGCCGATCCACTCCGCCGTCGGCTGCTCGGCGATCTTTCTGATCTGGTCGGCCTCGGCGTCCTTGCCGTCCTTCTCGTAGGCGGCGACCTGGCGGGCCGCGGTGCCGTCCGGATTCACCCAGAACGGGTCGGTGCCCTTGGGTTGTTGGGTGATCCGGGCGCCCGCGTCGCCCGGTTCCTTCCCGTCGTCCGACGACGAGCATCCGGTGACCAGCAGCGCCGCCCCCAGCAGCACCGCGGACACCCGTGCCCGTGCCGAAGCCGGGACCCCCCTGCTGACGTACATCCAACTCCCCCCTGGGCGCACTTCTTGCGAGGCTCAATCCTGGCATACCCGCCGTCCCGGTCACGAGGCCGCGACGGTCCTGCCTTCCCGGGCGGCGGCTTCGGGGACCGGGTCAGGCGGCGGGCGAGACGACGCGGCGCCTCACCGGCCGGTTCCGGTCAGGTACGCCGACACCAGCACGTTCGCGGCGCCCTCGCCCGCCCGGTCGGCGGCGCCGCAGGCGATCAGCCGCAGCTCGGCGCGGCCGGCCTCGCTCGGCCCGGGGGCCCGCCCGGCGTCGCAGCGGTCGCCGGGCAGCTCACGTACGTCGTCCACGGTGAACTCGGCGACCGTGCCGTCGTCGCGGGCCACCCGGACCGTCTCGCCGGGCCGCAGGGCGCCGATCCGGTGGAGTACGGCGGGCCTGGTCCCGGTGTCCGCCCGGCCCACCATGACGGCGGTCCCGGCCGACCCCGGCTTGGTCCCGGCGGCGTACCAGTCCACGGCCGCGGACCGGGTGGCCGACGGCGGTCCGGCGGCGTCCCTGCCGTCCTGCCCGTCGCGCCCGTCCCGCCCTTCCTGGCCGTCCTGCACGTCCTGGCCTTCCTGGCCGCGGCCGACGACGGATGCCCGCACCCCGAGTCCGGGGATCTCCAGGCGCTGGGGCAGCGCGACCGCCAACGGCTCGGCCGCCGGGGGCAGTTCGGTGCCGGCCGGGCGCCCCACCGCGGCCATGTCACCCGTGGCCGGCCCGAACACCCCGGGCGGCACCTCGGCCGCCTCGCGGCCCCACAGCCACAGCCCGAGCAGCAGCAGCGCCCAGAACACGCCGACGGCCAGCCGACCGGCCCCGGCGTGACGCACACGAGAGGACATGACGGGCGCTCTCAGTCCTTGCCTCGGCCCCGGCGGGCGCTGCGCAGCCCGACGACGACCGCGGCAAGGCCGACCAGAACGACACCGATGACCGCGTGCACCAGGCCGGGGCCCGCGGAGCGGATGGCGACGGAGGCGAAGTAGGCGGTGTCGCCGCCCGCCGCGTCGGCCGGGGCGGCGGGCGGGTCCCCGGGCCGTACGCCACCAGCCGGGAACCCGGTGCCGGGGCCGTCCCCGGCGACCGTGACCGTGCCGGTGATCCGCGCACCGCCGCAGGCGATCCGCACGTCGTGGGGGCCCGCCGGGGCCGCCGTACGGATCCGGGTGCGGCCGGTGAGGACGCCGGACGAGCCGGTGAGGATGCCGTCCCGGGTGAACGCGCCGGAGACCGCGGTGCCCGTGCTCGTGTCACATCCGGTGACCCGCAGGTCCACGTCGGCGCCGGGGACGGGGGCGGCCGGAGCCACCGAGACTCCGCCGCCGTCCGCCGCGTACGCCGACGGTGTGAGCGCCGCGGCGGCCAGGATGCCCGTACCGAGAGTGAGGGGTAGTGAGCCCATCGTGAAACCTCCAGTACCTGGAGGGTCCCCCGTGGACCGTGGGCCCGCATCTTCGACGGCGTCCGACTGCGCCGTTCGGGTCACAAAGGTTTCAGATGCGGTCGACGAGGTCCGCGATCGAGTCCACCACAAGGGACGGCCGGTACGGGTAGTCCTCGACGTGCTCGGGCCGGGTCAGGCCGGTGAGCACCAGGTACGTCTGCATGCCCGCCTCTATGCCGGCCAGCACGTCGGTGTCCATGCGGTCCCCGATCATGGCGCTGGTCTCGGAGTGGGCGCCGATCGCGTTCAGTCCGGTGCGCATCATCAGCGGGTTCGGCTTGCCCGCGAAGTACGGCTTGCGGCCGGTGGCCTTGGTGATCAGGGCGGCCACGGCGCCGGTGGCGGGCAGCGGGCCCTCGGTGGAGGGGCCGGTCTCGTCCGGGTTGGTGCAGATGAAACGGGCGCCGCCGAGGATGAGCCGTACCGCCTTGGTCATGGCCTCGAAGGAGTAGGTGCGGGTCTCGCCCAGCACCACGTAGTCGGGCTCGTGGTCGGTGAGGATGTAGCCGATGTCGTGCAGCGCGGTGGTCAGTCCGGCCTCGCCGATGACGTACGCGCTGCCGCCGGGCCGCTGGTCGCCGAGGAACTTGGCGGTGGCCAGCGCGGAGGTCCAGATGTTGTCCACCGGCACGTCCAGGCCCATACGGCGCAGCCGGGCGTGCAGGTCGCGCGGGGTGTAGATGGAATTGTTGGTGAGCACCAGGAACGGGCGGGCGGACTCACGCAGCTTCTTCAGGAAGGCGTCGGCGCCGGGGATCGGCACGCCCTCGTGGATCAGCACACCGTCCATGTCGGTGAGCCAGGACTCGACGGGCTTGCGGTCTGCCATGTGCTTCGGTCTCCTGGCATGCGTACGGTCATGGGCGCCGGAACCACGGCGTACCGACGCCCCCAGCGTAAGGGCTGCGCCGAACCGGCCGTCACGGGCGGTCGGCAACCGCACCAACATCGTGACCACCGCCCCGAACGGCACACGCGCCCGACTCCGCGGAGCGGTTGAGAAACGGGACCGACTGCCCGTGCACGCCTCCACCCTCCCCGCCCGGCTCTGTGCACGCGGGGCGAGGGAGACGGGGCCAACTGCCCGTGGCGGTGGGCGGTGGCGGCGCAGCCCGAGCGGGTCGGAGGCCCGTGGCGGGGTGGCGTCGGCGCGTGCCGAGGGGCGGCAGGACCGATGTCAGCCGCCGCGGGCAGCGCCGCCCCGATCCGTGCCCCGCCGGCGGCAAACGTCAGCCGTCGCGGCGGCCGAACAAGGGCGCCAGGACCAAGTGGGCCGCGCCCCGTGCGACCCCCCGGCTTCCGCCGGTCGCGAGGCGGACCGGGATCGCGTCGCCCGGCGTGCCCTTGCGGTGGGCCCGCTCCCCCAGTACGGCCGCCACCCCCGCTACGAACTCCCCCGGCGCCGCCGCCACGGTCCGCCCGCCCAGCAGCACCAGGTCGATGTCCAGCAACCCCACCAGATTGGCCGCCCCCGTGCCCAGCACGCGCGCCGCCTCCGCGAGGTCACCGCGGGCCACGGCCGCCAGGCACAGCGCCTCGACGCAGCCCCGTGCGCCGCACCCGCACACCGGCCCGTCCAGCTGGATGACCTGATGGCCGAACTCACCGGCCCCGGTGCGCGCCCCGCGGTGCACGCTCCCGCCGATCACCAGCCCGGCACCGAGCCCCGTACCGAGGTGCAGATACGCGAACGAGTCGCCCTCCCCGGCGACGGCCAGCCCGAGCGCCGCCGCGTTCGTGTCCTTGTCGACCACCACGGGCCGCCCGAGCCGCCGCGCGAGCGCGTCCCGCAGCGGGAATCCGTCCCATTCGGGGAACCCGGTCACCCGGTGCAGCACGCCCCGCGCATGATCCAGCGGGCCGGGCAGCGCGACCCCGACGCCGAGCAGCGCACCCGGCGCCCCGGGCAGCAGCTCCTCGACCTGCCGGGCGGTCCGCTCGACCACCGCGTCCGCGCCGGCCCCCAGATGCAGCGCGGACCGCGCCTCGGCCAGCACCGCCCCGGCGAGGTCGCAGAGCAGCACCCGCACCTCGTCCCGGTCCAGATGCACTCCCACCGCGTGTCCGGCCGCCGGCTCCAGCCGCAGCACCGTCCGCGGCTTCCCGCCGGTCGACGCGCGCCGCCCCGCCTCCGCGGCGAGACCTTCCGCACGCAACCGGGCGGTGATCTTGCTGACCGCCTGTGGGGTCAGCCCGGTGCGTTCGGCCAGTTCGAGGCGGCTGATCCCGGCGGTGCCCGCGGTGCGCAGCAGATCGAGCACGAGCGCGGTGTTGTGGCTGCGCAGGGCGAGCAGGTTGGCGCCGGCGGCCGCCCCCGCCGCGCTCCCGATGCCCGTCACGCCGCCGCCCGCCCTGTCCGCCGTGTCTGCTCTGTCCGCCCGGTTCACGCCCCCATTCTCTCCGACACTTGCACTTTGGCAACAGCGTTGCGAAAGTGGGCGCATGACAACTGGTACGACTGGCACCCCCCTTCGCGTGGGCCTGATCGGCTACGGCCTGGCGGGCTCCGTCTTCCACGCCCCGCTGATCGCCGCCACCGGGGGCCTCACCCTCGACACCGTGGTCACCGCGAACCCCGAGCGGCAGGAGCAGGCCCGCGCCGCGTTCCCGGACGTACGGCTCGCCGCCCGTCCCGACGAGCTGTTCGACCGCCCGGGCGAGCTGGACCTGATCGTCATCGCCTCGCCGAACAAGACGCACGTCCCGCTGGCCACCGCCGCGCTCAAGGCGGGCCTGCCGGTCGTGGTGGACAAGCCGCTCGCCGGGACGGCCGCCGAGGCCCGCGAGCTGGCCGCCCTCGCCGAGCAGCGCGGCCTGCTGCTGTCGGTCTTCCAGAACCGCCGCTGGGACAACGACTTCCTGACCCTGCGCAAGCTGCTGGCCGAGGGCGCGCTGGGCGACGTATGGCGCTTCGAGTCCCGCTTCGAGCGCTGGCGCCCCCAGCTCAAGGGAGGCTGGCGCGAGTCCGGCGACCCGGCTGAGATCGGAGGTCTGCTCTACGACCTCGGCAGCCATGTCGTCGACCAGGCCCTGGTCCTGTTCGGCCCGGTCACCCAGGTGTACGCGGAGTCGGACGTGCGCCGCCCGGGCGCCGAGACCGACGACGACACCTTCATCGCGCTCACGCACGCCGGCGGCGTCCGCTCCCATCTGTACGTCTCCGCGACGACCGCCCAGCTCGGGCCCCGCTTCCGGGTACTCGGCTCGCGTGCCGGCTATGTGAAGTACGGCCTCGACCCGCAGGAGGCGGCCCTGCGCGAGGGGCTGCGGCCCGGCTCCGACTGGGGCACCGAGCCCGAGTCCCTGTGGGGCCGGCTCGGTTCGGGCGAGTCCCCGCTCACCGGCGGCGGCACCCCCGTACCCACCCTGCCCGGCGACTACCCGGCGTACTACGCCGCGGTGGCCGACGCCCTCACCGGCGCCGGCCCCAACCCGGTCACCGCACGGGCCGCGGCCGACGCCCTCGACGTACTGGAAGCGGCCCGCCGGTCCGCCCGCGACGGCGTGGCGGTGACGCTGTGAGCCAGCACCCGCGCGTCACCCCGCGGTCCACACCCGAACTGACCCCGAGCGTAGAGGAGTTGGAGGCGCAGGAACGCCGGCTGGTGTTCCGCCGGTTCAGCTGCGAGGACGCCTGGGCGCTCGGCTCGCTCCTGGTGGAGCTGGCCCGGGAGCGGCAGGCCCCGGTGGCCATCGACATCCATCGCGCGGGCCAGCAGCTCTTCCACGCGGCGCTGTCCGGTGCCACCCCCGACAACGACGCGTGGATCGCCCGCAAGCGCCGCGTCGTGGAACGCTACGGCGCCTCCTCCTACCTGGTCGGCGCGCGCTTCAGGGCCAAGGGCACGACGTTCGAGGAGTCCTCCCGGCTCGACCCGGATGTGTACGCGGCCCACGGCGGCTCGTTCCCGATCACCGTCGCGGACGTGGGCGTGATCGGCGCGGTCACCGTCTCCGGCCTGCCGCAGCTCCAGGACCACCGCCTCGTGGTGGAGGCGCTGGAGCAATTCCTGCGGGATTAGCGCGCCCCGGGACTATCCCGAGGCTCCCTCCGGTTGAATCGTCGTAACGGACAGCGATCATGGAATGACATCCACCCGGAGGGAACGGAACCATGAGCACCGCCCTGAAGGAAAAGGTCGGCCGGTACGGCATCTGGAGCACGGGACTGCGCTCGGAGGATCCGGGCCTGCGCACCGAACTCGCCGAGGCCGCCGCCGAACTGGAACAGCTCGGGTTCGGCGCGGTCTGGCTGGGCGGCAACAGCGCCCCGCGGCACGCCCAGCCGCTGCTGGCGGCCACCTCCCGGCTCACCGTCGGCACCAGCATCCAGAGCATCTGGGACTACGACGCCGAGACGAGCGCCGCGGGCTTCGCCGAGGTGGAGTCCGCGCACCCGGGCCGTTTTCTGCTCGGCCTCGGGGTGAGCCACGCGAAACTCGCCGAGCAGTACCGCCGCCCGTACTCGGCCCTGGTCGCCTATCTGGACGCGCTGGACGCGTCCGGGGTGCCCGCCGGGCGCCGGGTCCTGGCCGCGCTCGGCCCGAAGACCCTGGAGCTGACCCGCGACCGGGCGGCCGGCGCGATCCCCTATCTGGTCACCCCCGAGCACACCGCGCAGGCCCGCCGGATCCTCGGCGAAGAGACCCTGCTGGCACCGGAGTTCAAGGTCGTCCTGGAGACCGACCCGGACCGCGCCCGGGCCCTGGCCCGGGACACCCTCGCCATGTACCTCGCCCTGCCCAACTACACCAACAGCTTCCTGCGGCTCGGCTTCACCGAGGACGACCTGCGAGACGGCGGCAGCGACCGCCTGATCGACGCGCTGTTCGCCTGGGGCGACGCGTCCCGGATCCGCGAGCGCATCGCCGCATTCCACGAGGCGGGCGCCGACCACGTGGCCCTCCAGGTGATCGACACCACCCCCCGCAACGCCCTCCCCCGAACCGCCTGGCGCACCCTGGCCACCCTCCTGAACCAACCCACCTGACACCCCCAGGGCCGCCGCCCCCGAAGGACCACGCGTTCCCCCACCCCCCCAGGGGCGCGGGGAACTGCGCGACCAGCCACACACAACCCGCACCCAACCAACCACCGCACACACTCACCCCAGGCCCCCGCCAACCGCCGCGCTCACCGGTAGAGCACAGCCCGTTCGACCGCGCTCCACGTCGTGCTGGTGACCACGTACAGCGCGGCGGCCAGCGGCACCACGGCCACGGTCAGCAACGTGAGGTACGACAGGAACGGCATGACCCGGCCGACCGCCGCAAGCCCGGGGACCGGCCCGTCCCCGCCCGGCACCGGCGCATCGGCCGCCGTCATCCGCTTCGCCCGCCGGTAGGTGAACGTCGCGACGGCGGCGACGACGGCGAACAGGACAAGGTAGACGGTGCCCGCCGCGCCGAACGGGCCGCCGTCGGCGAGGGCGTCCGCCCACCGTCCGCCGAGCGGCGCGGCGAACAGCTCGTGTGTGAGCAGCCCGTTGGTCCGTCCGCCGATCGTCGCGCTGGAGAACAGGTGGTAGAGGAGGAAGAAGGCGGGCAGCTGCAACAGGCCGGGCAGACAGCCGGACAGCGGCGACACCTTCTCCTCGGCGTGCAGTTCCAGCAGGGCCTGCTGGAACGCGCGCGGGTCCTTGCCGTGCCTCTCGCGCAGTTCGGCGATCCTGGGCTGGAGCGCGGCCCGGGCTCGCTGCCCGCGCGCCGCCGCCCGGGACAGCGGATGCACCAGCAGCCGTACGAGCGCGGTGAACAGGACGATCGCGGCGGCGGCAGCGGAGGCGTGGAAGAGCGGTTCGAGCAGTTCGGCGAGCCGCTCGACGAGGCTGGCGAAAACGGACATGGGTGAGCCCTCCGTGGGTCTCGTCGTGCCGGGGGATGGCTGTGCATGGCGGCATGACGACCCGCGCGGGGTCACGTACGTGGCCGGGTGTTCCGGGTGTCCCCGGTGTTCCGATTTCCCGGTGTCCGGGTGTCCGGGTGAGCCCTACGCGGTGGTCGCCGGGAGGGCGTGCCCGGGTGCCCTGGGCCGTGGCCGGCCCGGGGCGTCGGGGTCCCGCTGTGACAGGAAGGCCGTGCGGCGGGCCCGGTCACGGATGGCCGTACGGACCCGGGTGGGCGCTACGGCGGGGGCGCAACGGGCGGCTGTCAGGGCGCAGACGGCGAGCGCGGACGCGGCGGCGGTCGCGGCGAGCGCGACCGTGGCGGACAGCGCGCCGGTGTCGAGCAGGGCGACTTCCAGCAGCAGAAGCAGGAGGACGGCGGCGGGACGCAGGGCGGACCGGCTGCGGACCATCGATCACCCCTCCCCTCGCGCGCTCATGCGTGCCGTACTGCCGGTCGTACCCGATCCCTGCCCGCACGGGCTCTGCTGCCTACGCGGGCTCGCCCGGCTGACCGGGCTCGATCACCAGGGGCTCCAGCAGCCGTTTCGGCTTCAGGAGCGCCCGGCTCACCGGATCGGCCGGGTCGGGGTCGAGTCCGGGACCCGGCACGAGGACAACGTCCCCGACGGGCACGATGGTTCCGCAGGCCGGGCATTCGCCGTACGGCCCGAGTTCCGTACCGCAGTCCACGTGCTGGAACGCGCGATCGCACGGCGGGGGTCCGTGCCCGCCGCGGGGCGGTGCCTGGTGATTCGACGGTGACCGTCGCGCCCCAAAGGGGCGCGGGGAACGGCGCGAGCAACCACCGGCGCCCCGCAGCCGCGAGACGACCGAACCCGGCAGACGCCTAGGGCGCGTTTTGGCCGGGGGCGCCCGCGAGGACTGCGCTCGCCGGGGGCCGTACCCATGGCGGCTGCGCCCGCAGGGGCCGTACCTGCCCGGGGGCCCGCCGGCCGGGGTCCGTACCCGCAGAGGGCCATACCCGAGGGGGTCGTACCCGCAAGAGAGCCGTACCCACCGGGAGGCCCTACCCCCAGGGGAGCCATACCCGCCTCGGAGCCGTACCTCCAAAGGAGCCGTACCGCCAGGGGCCCCGGTCCCGTTGGGTAGCTCGCGGGTGTGCGACCCGTCCGTCACCCGGACCGCGGTCGCATCGACTGCAGCTTGCCCCACACCACCATCCGGTACCGGGATGTGAACTCCGGGGTGCACGTGGTCAGGGTGATGTAGTAGCCCGGCTCGGCATAGCCGTACCCGGGCCTCACGACCGAGCGCGGCACCGGCCGCAGGACGCCCGCGTCACGCGCCGACGTGCGCGGCAGGATCGTGTCGACGGCGTACGTGTACGTCGCCGCGCCCGTCTCCACCTGGATCGTGTCCGCGGCCCGCAGCCGGGGCAGCCGGCGGAACGGCTCCCCGTGCGTGTTCCGGTGTCCGGCGAGCGCGAAGTTGCCTGCCTGGCCCGGCTGTTGGGTGCCGGGGTAGTGGCCGACGTACCCCTTGTCGAGCACGCCCCGCCGGTCGACGCCCTCGGCGACCGGCACCCGCAGCCCCAGCCGCGGAATCGTCAGCACGGCGTACGCCTGGGAGCGGCCGGGCCGGGACGCACCGGCGACGGTGTACGACCGCTGCCGTTCCCCGGCGCCCGAAGGACTCGCTGACGGCGCGGACGACGCGGTCGGCGCCGCCGGGACCGTGCCGAGGTCCGCAAGGCCGCCGGCACCCCACTCCCGCTCCAGCGCCTGCGCCTTCCGCTCGGCCCCCTGTCTGGCCTCCCGGTTCGTCCACCACATCTGGTGCACGACGAGCAGCAGCAGGACGACCCCGACGGTCACCAGGGCCTCGCCCCCGCCCCACAGCACCCGCCGGCGCCGGGCACGCCGCCGCCGCGTGCCGTCGGCCACGACCGGCACTCCGCGCACACCGAAAGCCCGCATACGCCATCCGCCTCCCACCACGCCCACACCCAACGCCACGGCCCGCACCCGAACCCACCACCCACACCGCCGAAGCCACCGGCACCGCCCCCACGCCGCCCGCACGATAGGCGCACCCCCGCCAACTCACCAGAGCCACGCCCCCATTGCCCGCACGCACCCACTTCGTACACGGGTTTGAGAAAGGACTGGTACATCCCTCGACAACCCCGCGCGGCACACCCGACGCTTCCTGTCGGCACGCACACGGAGAACGGCACCGTGGCTTCGCCGCCGTACCCGGCCTGATCACCCGGGTCACCGACGCTGCCGGCGGGGCCCCGCTCGCCGCCAGTGCCAACGTCTCCGCGTCGAACGTCGGCAACGCCCTCGGCGCCTGGCTGGGCGGCCTGACCATCGGCGCGGGCCTCGGCTACCGGTCTCCGCTGTACGCCGGCGCCGCGCTCACCCTGGCCGGCCTGGCGGTGCTGACGTACGCGGCCCGCACCGCATCCCGCGCGGCATAGAGGCACCCCTCCCCGTGCCGGTGCCTGGGCGTCGCCCGGCCCGTCGGTCATCGGCAGTACGGTATCCCCCATGCGCCCCGACACGCCCGCCGAGAACGTCGACCACACCGCCGAAGCGGCACGCCTGGAACGGACCGCCGGCCTGTATCCCGAGGACGCCGAGGCCCTGCTCCTACAGGCCGCGGCCCACCTGGAACTCGCCGGCGACCGCCCCGCCGCGACCGCGCTCTACGACCGCCTGCTGTCCACCCCGGACGCCCTGGAGACCCCCCACCGGGTACGGGCCCTGAAGGCGGCCAACCTCTGGGAGTACGGCCACGAGGCGGAGGCCCGCGCGATCATCGAGGGGGTCCGCACCGCCGCCCCCCGCGACCCGGCGCCCTGGGTGATCGTGGCGGAGGCCCTGGAGTCCCACGACGAGCTGGAAGCGGCACACGACGCGTTCACGCAGGGCGCGACGCTGCTCCTGACGGACGTCCCGGAAGCCCCGTACGCCACGCACCCCCTCCTCTTCGGCCGCCACCGCGTCCGCCGGATGCTGGGCGCGGCCCACGACGACTGGGACACCCTGGCCGACACCCTCCACTCCTCCTCGGTGTCCCTGGACGAACTCCACGACCCCAAACGCGTATGGTCGCTCGGCTCGGACAACCCGGCGGAGCTGGAGGCCGAGATCTCCCGCCTCCGCGCCGAACTCGACGCCCACCGCGAGGCACTGTCCCGCCCGTTCCCGGTGGCGGTACTGCACTGGCCGGCCGCGGAACTGGCGGAGTTGCTGTCCGCCTACCCGTCCCTCGGCGCCGAGTACCCCTCCCACGAACAACACCTGACGACCATAGAGTCCGCCCTGCGCGAGCTGGCCTCCTCCGGAACGGCCAACCTGGGCATCGTCACAGGCACGGTCCCCTCCTACGAGGCCTTCGCGGCATCGGAGTCCACCTCCCCGACGGACCCCGCCCTTCTCCCCCAGTACGCAACCACCCTGGCAGCCCGAGGCCGAGCCACGGCGTGGCCCCCGGAGCACGGGTCAGCCTGCTGGTGCGGAACAACGAAGCCCTACGAGAGCTGCCACGGAGATTCCGCCGTCTGAGCCAACGTCACAGCGATGCGAGATGGCGGTATGGGCGATGTCGCGCGTGCCATCTTGCGGAACTGTACCCGTAGGGACATCCGCACGGCCCACAGCACCCCGTTTCATCAGTACAGCTGCATCCATGAGGCAGTTGCGCTGTGAGCGCCAGCCGTCGCACGGTCCGCTTCCGCACCAACAACTCGTGGCATCGCAACGACGATACGATTCCAGTTGGTTCGTCCTGAGGGGGATTTCGCTTGCTGCCTATAGACATCCACGCCGCGCAGAACCTCGCCCTGGCCGAGGTACTGAAAAGCGACGATGAGCTCCAGGCCGTACACAAGGAGCTGCTGGGCGCCGACCCCTCAGGGGAACGCTTCGCAACCGTGCTGCGGGACACTATCGATCAGCTGCTGAACGGCGAGGTCACCGGCCGTTACAACTGGGACACCTTGTATAAGACTGAGAGGACCCACGCTGGCACTCTCGTCGAAATCAATCTGCAGCGTGAGTTCAGGTTTGCGGACGGCGACACCATGGACTACCGGATCGCCGGCATCGAGGTGGACTGCAAGTACTCGCAGAGCTTCGGAGGCTGGATGATCCCACCGGAGGCCCGCGGTCATCTCTGCCTGCTGGTATGGGCCGATGACCGCGCAAGCCGCTGGAGCGCTGGCCTCTTCCGAGTACGGGAGGAGTGGTTGAACCAAGGATCAAACCGGGACGCCAAGCTCACCGTGAAGGCCATG
Source organism: Streptomyces sp. NPDC102462 (assembly GCF_044765425.1). Taxonomy (NCBI): domain Bacteria; kingdom Bacillati; phylum Actinomycetota; class Actinomycetes; order Kitasatosporales; family Streptomycetaceae; genus Streptomyces; species Streptomyces sp. NPDC102462. Next base: position 14,701 of record NZ_JBIWKB010000019.1, read on the forward strand.
CACCGGGACAAGATCCTCTGGCTCTGGCGCGATGCCGAACTTCCCGAGAACATCCTGCTCCACATGGATCCTTCCGATCGCAAAGCTGTCTTCGCACTGCGATCCGGGCAACAGCGTCTCAACGAACTGTTCCGCCGAGTACAGAAACGCCGCATAAGCCGCAATGTGGTACGGACGGTGGCTCAGCAGAAGGACTACATGAAACGCGTACGCGGTAACGGGGGTGCGCGCTCGGCGCTCAAGCACGAAGGAATTCTGATCATGGGCGACTACGACAGTCATCGCGCAGTGGCGGAGCAGCTTGGCCTGCCGGCACCACGCGAGGGCGAGTTCGTCAGCGTGCGCATCGCGAAACGCGGTCCGCACCACCAAGACAGTCCGCACGTGGTGCTGGACGGCGAAGCGTGGGTTGTCGCCACTCCTGACGATTTCCCCACTATGGCCCCGACCCTCCCCTCTCACACCAAGTAGGTCTGCCCAGATATGAGTGCACCGTTCGCGACACAGCTTCTCGGCTGGAAGAAAATCCAGAAATCAAAAGGGCTGGTGCCAAATAACGCCGACAGCAGCAGCACTCCTTCAAAAGCTCTGGCGAGCGAAATCCTCGGATACCTGGGTGTCCAGCCGGGCGTCACACTGCACGATATTCCTGAGCACCTGGGGCCCGCGTTGGAGCGGAAAGTCCGGGACGATCTAGACAAAACACTGCCGGAGTCCGATGCTTCCCGCATCTGGCACGTGGATCATAAGAAAATCATTTCAGACTTCTCTCAGTATGCTCATCTGGGGACCCTCAAAAGAGCCGTGAGCAAGAACGCTGTACTCAGCGCGGACCTTGGACTCGATTACCTGATCAAGCCTGATGTCACTATCGGCGTGACTCACGCTTCTACACTCGCGGGCAGTGACCCCTTTCTGCATGCCGCGGTCTCATGCAAATGGACCATCCGCTCTGACCGCGTGCAGAACATCCGCCACGAGTTCCTGCAGATGATCAGGCACAGACGCGGTCGGCTGCCACATCTGGTTACAGTGACAGCTGAGCCGATGCCCAGCAGGATCGCCGCTATCGCGAGGGGCACAGGTGAGGTCGACGCCGTGTACCACATTGCCTTCGATGCACTGAAGAATGCGGTAGAAGCCGTCGGCAGCAAGCAGCAGAAGAACGACCTGGCGGAGTGCATCGGCCAGGGACGCCTCCGTCCCTACGAAGCACTCACCGCCACATTGACCACGTGGTAGAAGATCAGAGAGTGATGAGTACGTCTTCGGGTTCCCCGGCTGAACCCACCAACCCGTGGTTTCCCCCAGAAGGTTCGTGGGCATCGTCTGCGGCACGTCGCCGAAACATGCAAGCCATCCGGAACCGGGATACGAAGCCGGAATGGCTCATTCGGAGGCTTGTGCATGCCCGCGGCCTCCGTTACAGGGTTGCCGCCAAGCCCCTGCCGGGCCTTCGCCGAACCGCCGACATGGTTTTCCGTCCGGCGAAGGTGGCTGTGTTCATCGACGGCTGCTACTGGCATGGCTGCCCCGAGCACTACGTCCCGCCGAAGACCAATCCGGGCTACTGGTCAGACAAGGTTGCCCGGAATGTGGCACGCGACCGGGACACTGACCAGCGCCTGGAGGAAGCGGGCTGGACAGTGCTCAGGTTCTGGGAGCACGAGGCTTCGGAAGATTGTGCCGTGCGCATTGCAGCCGAGGTCGAGAAGCGCCGGGACGCAACCCGAGAGACGAAAACAAGCGGGTAATCAGTGCTTCTTCTGCTCACGCTCCTGCGCTGCCTTCAGTACATCGATGATCGATTTACCGACCGCCTTGGCCACTGGCGGCGGGAATGCATTGCCCACCTGCCGGTACTGAGCAGTCTTTCCGCCCGCGAAATCCCACTCCATCGGGAAGCCCTGAATGGTGGCGGCCTGCCGTACCGTGAGCATGGGACCGTCGGGGCCGAAGAGGTCTCGGTCTTCGGTGCCTCGCTTTTCGCATGTGGCAATGTCATTGGCAACGCCCATGCCGGAGACTCCAAGCTGTTTCCAGGCCGCCTTTGCACGGCTGGGGCCGAGATCAGCACCACCGTGCTTCTTCGATCCGCCAACGAGCGTGGGCGCAATGCCCCCGCCCTTGCCCTTCAGTTCGGCATCGCGTGAACGCGCCTTCTTGAGCCATCGGTCGAAGGCCTCACGCGCCCGCTCCGAGTAGGCGCCTTCAAAGTACCGTCCGTAACGCTGACGCATGGAGGGTTCGAGTGCGTCCGCCACACTGACCGGATCCTCGTGCGTGGCAGTCGGCCATTCGTATTTGAGGTCCTTGATCACATCCTCGCGGAACGCAACGAGGATGGCGCGCGGGCGGAGCTGCGGTACCCCGAAGTCGCTGGCCTCCAGGATGTCCCACTTGCAGACGGTGTATCCAAGGCCCTCATCGGAAACCATCTGCCCGTCGTCGCCTCGGTATGTGCCGCCCTGAAGCCGCGCCATGATTTGATCGCGGTAGTCCGAGAACTTCGGGTCCATGATCCCTCGGACGTTTTCGATCATCACCGCACGCGGTTTCAGCGTGTCAACCAGCTCCAGCATGCGCGGGAACAGGTCTCGTTCGTCGTCCTTGCCGAGCTGCTTTCCCGCATGGGAGAACGGGGGACACGGCACGCCACCAGCCAGCAGATCTAGTCCCTGTTTCAGCAGGTCGGCACTCTTGCGGACATCGCGATCGGGGTTGAACTCCTTGACGTCGCCCGACAAGACGTCACAGTGCTCCCTCTCCCACGCCCACACCTCGTGGTCTTCGATGTTCAACGTCAGTGTTTCCACCGCGTGCTGATCGATCTCAACCAGGGCCAGGTGCCCGAAACCTGCCTGATGCAGACCGATGGCCTGCCCGCCGGCTCCAGCACAGATTTCGATCGACGTGAACTCGGGCCTCGCTTGCGCTTCGTTCACGCCTTCGGACTCCTTCGTGCGGGTCATGCCCCCTCCTTACAGCCGTACCGCGGCAGACTCACTTTGCAATCCGCCATCACCGAGGGTGACAGACCCCACTGACAACAAGACCCACCAAGTGTGCAGCACACCCCGCGGTTCGCTGGACACACCCTCCGACACACCGAACACTCATACGATATATATGGTTCATGCGGATCCCTGCGTGGACTGAGGACGAACTTGTGCTGGCCGGAGCCCTGGTCGTCAGGAACGGCTGGCGCGAGCTTCGAACCAAGGATCCGGAAGTACATGAGTTGTCCGAACTGCTTCGGTCGCTGCCGATCCACGATCCGGAGGCTCATGGCCTGCCGGGCTTCCGATCGCCTGACAGTGTCAGCCGCAAGACGACGGACTTCATGACGAACCACGAGCAGTACTCGGGCAAGCCGACTCGATGCGGCAAGCCGACGCTGCTCATGATCGAGGCCTTCACCAACCGTGAGGCCGAGATGCTCCAAGCCGCCCAAGCCATCGAGGACGGCATCGGCTCGGGTGAGCTGCATCTCATTCCGCCCCAGCCCGACGAAGTCGACAACGATGGCGTCGCTGCGGCGATCGAAGGGCGCCTTCTCGTCCGCCGCGCGCTGGCTCGCGAACGGGACCCGAAGCTCCGCAGGGCCAAGATCAAGAAGGTACAGGCGTTGGGGCGCCCCCTGGTCTGCGAGGTGTGCGGCTTCGATTTCGCCCGCGCGTACGGGGACCTGGGAGAGGGATACATCGAGGTGCATCACGTCACTCCCCTCTTCGTCTCGGGCGCCAAAGAAACCAAGCTCGCCGACCTCGCCTGCCTGTGCGCCAACTGTCATCGCATGTGCCACAAAAGCCGCCCCGGAGAATCCTGGCGCACTCCGGCAGCCCTTCGGGAACAGATCCGGAAGTCTGCCCAGCTCACCCACTAGGCCGCCTCCGCCTCGTAGTGCGTCTGGGCCCGGTCGAGGATGGCGTCTGGGTCGTGGCCGTGGGCGGCTGTCCAGTGGAGCAGGTCCGCGATCAGTTCGATCGCCGACTCTTCGAGGTCCGCGTCCCGCCTGCTTCGTGACAGACCAGCGCTCGCCCCTGGGTAGTTCGCCAGTGCTTCGGCAGCCCGTGCCAGGCGTTGGCATGCGCGGGTGCTGTCCAGCTGGATCTCGCACCAGACCGCCTTGCCGGCCGCGGTGAGGACCGTTCCCCAGTCGGCAGCCAGCGCGGAGAGGAGGTGCAGGCCACGGCCGCACTCCTCGTCGCAGTTCGCAGACCTGAGGACCGGAAGCATGCTGTTCTTGTCGTGCATCTCCAACCGGAGCCGCGCACCAGTCCATTCAAGGACCAAGGCCGCCGATACGCCCTCGCCAAGGTGCTTGAGGACGTTGGTCGCCAGCTCGGTGACCAGCAGTCCGGCTTCGTCAGTGGCGGCGGACATACCCCACCTGCCCAACTGCCTGACAGCCGCTCTCCGCAGCAGGCGGACTTCAGCCGGCACCGCCTCGAAGGGCAGCACACAGCGGAGTCGGGGTTCGGTGGCTTCGCAGTCGGACACGACCGCTCCTCCCTCCCATGCCACGCGCGTGCTGCGCCCGCCCTATCCGTACGGCTGCACTGCGTAGCGGCTCGGAGACCGAGCATGGCACAGAGAAATCTCTTCATGTAACTTCTCACGTGAACCCATCGAGTGAATCTGATGGTGGCTCCGCCCTCCTCCTGCCTAGCCTGAGTGGGATTTCCGGGGCGTTCCCCGGCGCCCGACGAAGGAGCCGAATGTCTGTACGCACGACAACCCGCCGTCGGCAACTGGGCGCCATGATGCGCAAGTTGCGGGCACGGAAAGGGATGACGCTCGAAGAGGCCGGGGGGCTTGTCGGCGTCTCGAAGGCCACCGTGAGCCGGTACGAAACGCAGGCGGGACCGGTCAAGTGGGTTGTCGTGGATGCGTTGTGCCGCGAGTACGGAGCAACGGAGGCAGAGCGGCGCGCGGTTGTCGCGCTCGCGAAGGACGCCAAACAGCAGGGCTGGTGGAGTTCCTTCGCCGACTCCATCCCCGAGAGCATGAACCTGCTGCTGACCCTTGAGGACGAAGCGGTACGGGAGAGTCATTTCTCCTGCGTCTACGTCCCTGGCCTTCTGCAGACCCGGGCTTACAGCACCGCGCTGCAGATGGCCAATGAAGTACCCCTGGAGCAGGCGGAGATCAAACGGCTGGTCGACATCCGGATGAAACGGCAGGAGATCCTGACCCGCCCGAAGCCACCGCGGTTGTGGGCGATCCTCGACGAGTCCGTCATCCGCCGCGCCGTCGGGTCTCCTCAGATCATGAAAGAGCAGCTGCATCGGCTGCTCACAGCGAACGGGGCTCCTCACATCACGCTTCAGGTGCTCCCCTTCTCCAAGGGTGCCCATGCCGCCGCGCTCGGGAGCTTCGTCATCATCGGCGGCCCCGAGCCGGCACTCGACGTGGTCTACGTCGACTTCCATACGGGCTCCCTCTTCCTTGAGAAGGACGAGGAACTGGACCGCTACAGACTTGCGTTCGAGTACCTACAGGCACAAGCGTTGGACATGGAAGCCTCTTCCGCCATGATCCATCGCGCCCTCAAGGAGCTGTGAATGTCCGCCGCGCCCCAGCCGGTCCCAGCGCCCAGGTGGTTCAAGTCGTCGTACAGCGGCGGCAACACGACCGAGTGCCTGGAGGCCGCTTTCGTCCCGACTCGTGTTCTCATACGCGACTCGAAGGATGCCAGCGGGCCCTCTCTCGTCCTCCCCAGCCCGGCTTGGCACGCATTCACCTGGGCCCTGCGGAGGGGTGAGCTAGGAGGCTGAAGTCCCGGCACAGCGGCGGAGGTAGGGTCTCGGTGACATGAGGGGGTCGGTTTATGCAGGGCACAGTCGTTGCTGTCAGTTGTAACGGGGTGTACTCGTTCAGCAAGCCGAAGCGGGAGAGCGTCACGTTGCTTGCTGGGCTTGGGGTCGAAGGGGATGTGCATTCCGGGGTGACCGTGAAGCATCGGTCGCGGGTCGCGCGGGATCCCACGCAGCCGAATCTCCGGCAGGTGCACCTCATGCACGAGGAGCTGTTCGAGGAGGTCGGCGCGGCCGGTTTCCACGTGAGGCCCGGGGAGTTGGGCGAGAACATCACCACCCGGGGCATCGACCTGCTGGGGCTGCCCGTGGGGACGCTGCTGCGGATCGGCGACGAGGCCGTGGTCGAGGTGACCGGGCTGCGCAATCCGTGTGTGCAGATCGACGCCTTCCAGGCCGGGTTGCTGAAGCAGGTCGTCGGGCGGGACGCGGACGGGAACCTCGTGCGCAAGGCCGGCATCATGAGCATCGTGAAGACGGGCGGCCTGGTGCGGCCGGGCGATGTCATCGAGGCGGAGCTGCCGGCGGGGCCGCATCGGCCGCTGGACCGGGTCTGAAGCGTCGTCGGCACACCTCCCGGCCACGGCGGCGGCCTCGCCCCTGGGACGCCTCCGACAGGGGGCTGAAGGTTGACACGCCCTGACTCAGGTTCGGGGTGGTGCGCGGGGCCGGGGTTAGCCTCGGGGCAGTGACACTAGGAGGCAGACATGGCCAAGGTTCCCAGCTCCGTGATCGCCGCGAGCGGGCTCGTCGGGGGGTACGGCGTCGCCCGCTGGACGAAGAAGCGGCAGCTCGGCGGGGTCGTCCTGGCCGTCGCGGGGGCCGCCGCCGCCCAGCAGTGGCACAAGGTGGCCGGGCCCAGGGCGGCGGGCGCGCTCGGTGCCGCCTACGTCGCCGCCTTCGCCGGGTCGCATCCGCTGGCCAAGAAGGTCGGCGCCTGGCCGTCCGTGTTCGGGGTCGCCGGCGCCGTCGCCCTGGCCTCCTGGGCCGTCGCCGACCGCCGCGCCTGAGCCCTGGCTCTGCCCCTGACCCTGACCCGCGGTACCTGTCCGGCGCGGCATCGCTCCGGACACACCCGTACGTACCCGTCCGGTCGGCCCTCGGTGGTCAGTTGGCGCCGACCCCGGCAGGGGCACCGCTCCGGGAGCGGAACGCTCGGCGGTAGGCCTGGGGGCTCGTCCCGACCACTCTTCTGAACCGTTCCCGGAACGCCGTCGGGGAGCCGAAACCCGCCTGGTGCGCGATGCGTTCGACCGGGTGCGCGGTCGTCTCCAGCAGGTGCTGCGCGCGCCGCACCCGCGCCCGGTGCAGCCACTGCAGCGGGGTCGTGCCGGTCTGCTCGCGGAAGCGGCGGTTCAGGGTGCGGGTGCTCATGCCCGCCTTCGCGGCCACCTCCTCCAGGGTGAGGTCCTGGTCGCAGTGGTCCTCCAGCCAGTCAAGGAGCGGTTCCAGGGTGGCTCCGGCCGGGGCCGGGGGCAGCTCGTGGACGATGAACTGGGCCTGGCCGCCCTCCCGTTCGAGCGGCATGACGCACATGCGGGCCGCGTGCGCGGCGACCGCGGAGCCGTAGTCCTTGCGGATCATGTGCAGGCACATGTCCATTCCGGCGGCGGCGCCCGCCGAGGTGAGGAACTGGCCGTTGTCGACGTACAGGACGTTCGGGTCGACGGTGATCTTTGGGTGGCGGGCCGCGAGATGGCGGGCCGCCGCCCAGTGCGTCGTGGCGCGCAGGCCGTCCAGCAGGCCCGTCGCCGCGAAGACGAACGCGCCGACGCAGATCGACGCGATGCGCGTGCCGTTCGCCGCCGCGGCGCGCAGCGCCTCGGCCACCCCGGGCTGCAGCGGCACCGTCGGGTCGGCGACCCCGGGCAGGATGATCGTGTCGGCGTCCGCGAGCGCTTCCAGACCGTACGGCGCCCGCACGCTGAACGCGCCCGCGCTCATCTCGCCCGGCGGTGAGCACACCCGGATCCGGTAGGCCTCGCGGCCGTCCGGCAGCCGGGCCCAGCCGAAGGTGTCGACCGGGACGGCGATGTCGAAGGGGATGACCTGGTCCAGCGCCAGTACGGCCACGGTGTGCATGGCAGAAACGTAGCGTACGACGGATTGTGGCCAGGCAGGTGGGCCGGGGGAAGCGGACCGGTTCGGCACGGTGGGGCGGGCGGCGAGAATCCGTTGGTCTCTGGCATTACTGCCGCTTCTGCCGGGCCGGCCGGCTGTCTAGCGTCACCCCGTGACCAAGTTCCTGCTCGCCGTCCATGTCCTGGCCGCCGTCGTCGCCATCGGTCCCGTCACCGTCGCCGCCAGCATGTTCCCGCCGGCCGCCCGCCGGGCCCTGGCCGCCCCGGAGGATGTCCGGGCCACTGGGACCGTGGAGCTGCTGCACCGGATCTGCCGGGTGTACGGCGTCGTCGGTGTCGTCGTGCCCGTGTTCGGGTTCGCCACCGCCAGCAACATGGGCGTGCTCGGCAGCGCCTGGCTGATCGTGTCGATCGTGCTGACCGCGCTGGCCGCCGTGGTGCTGGTGGCGCTGGTGCTGCCGCGGCAGAGCGCGCTGGTCGAGGGCACGGGCACGGGCACGCGGGAGACGACGGTACGGCTCGCCATGTTCACCGGAATCTTCAACATCCTGTGGGCGACGGTGACGGTACTGATGATCGTCCGCCCGGGTTCCACCACCGGCGCGTGACCCTCCGGGGGAAGGCGCGGACCCTCCGGCGGGGCGCGTCCCACCTCCGAGGCGCGCCTCCGACGGGCAGCCGCCTCTCCAGCCCCGGCGGCTCCGATCAGCGCCCCGAAGGGACGCGAGGCTGTATCAATATGCGGCTCCGCCGCGCGGGCGCGACCAGCCACAACGACGCCGCAGCCGCCCGACGGCACAGCCCGGCTCCGGACAGACATCGACCACCATCCGAGCCACACACCCCACCGCTCCGCTACGCCCACACCCGCCCCGCAGGACGCCCCCCGGACGACGGCTGAGCTGTCACGGCCCTGTCGCCGTCGGCCGGCTGTCGGTGCTGGTTCCGCTATAGCTCTGTCTGGCCCGCGCCCTTGAGGTCGTGCAGGTCGAACGCTTCGGCCATCTTGCGGTAGCCGCGGTCGCTGGGGTGCAGATGGTCGCCGGAGTCGTACTCCGGGCGCAGCCGCCGCGGGCTCCACGGGTCCCGCAGGGCCGCGTCGAAGTCGGCCACCGCGTCGAAGACCCGGCCCGCGCGTATCGAAGCGTTGACCTCCTGGCGGACGTGCTCGCGGGCCGGCGTCGAGCCCTGGTGCCCGGAGAACGGCATCAGGGTGGCGCCGACGACCTTGAGGCCGCGGGCGTGGGCCCGGTCGACCAGCGTGCGCAGTCCCGCGACGATGCGGTCCGGGTCGGCGAGCCGCGGATTGCGCAGGATGTCGTTGACCCCGAGGTCGATGACGACGACCTTGACGTTCGTACGGTCGAGCACGTCCCGCTCGAAGCGGTCGAGTGCGCTCTCGTTGTCGGCGGGCCGGCCAAGACCGTCCGCGAGGATCTGGTTCCCGCTGATGCCCGCGTTGACGATGCTGTAGCGGGGCATGTCCGCGCCGTCCGCGACGGCGTCGCGCAGCCGCCGGGCGAGGACGTCCGTCCAGCGGCGGTTGGCGTTCTCGGTGGAGGTTATGCCGTCGGTGAGCGAGTCGCCGAGGACGACCACCGTGCCGTCGGACTCGTTGCTCAGCACGTCGAGGGCGGTCAGATAGCGCCAGAACGACGTCCGCTCGGTGTAGCGGGCGCCGGCCGTGTCCTGGGTGCGGTCGCCCTGGGCGATGTACGAGGTCTGCCGCGCGTGCGGATGGTAGGTGACCGGTCCCGCGGCGGTCGGGGAGTACGTGGTGACCAGGATGTCCGCGTCGTGCGGGACGGTGATCCGCACGGCGTCGCTGACCATCTGCTCCCCGGGCGGTATCAGCACGCTGGTGCTGCCGCCGAAGGTGAGCCGCCGCATCGTGCGCGCCACGGCGGTCGCGCTGCCGTCACCGGCCGCGACCGCGAGGGACGCGTGCGCGACGGCCAGCGCCGACTGGCCGTAGAGGTTGGACAGGGTGATCCGGGCGCTGCTGCCGCCCACGCTCGTGTGCACCACGTTCCGTATCGAGCGGCCCGCCATGCCCTGTGTCTCCGTGCCGGGTTCGCCGCCGACCGGGGAGGCGGACCAGGTGCCGACCCAGGTGCCCGTGGACGCGGGGGCCGCCGAGGGGTCGTGGCGCGGGCGGTGGCTGGCGACGGCGGTGCGGGGCGTGCCGTCGCCGGCCGCCACGCCGGCGTAGATGGCGGCGGACAGTCCCAGCACCAGCGCGATGACCGCACTGAGCAGGACGTAGCCATGACGCCTGGTCATGCTTGTGTTGTTCTCCTCGGCGAGGGGAGCCCTGGCTCCGGTCCGACGAGCCCATGATGTGTCATGGGCCGGGGTGACCTGACAGGACCCTGTGCAAACCCCCGTCCGGACAGACGCCGGGAACTCTTGTTCCGTTCCAGGAGTCGGTCAGGTTGGGACAATGGGTGCGGGATCGCCGAACGGGTGGAGCGTATGGACGGCACGGACGAAGGCGCGGAAGGGCGCATGACCGAACGTATGGCCGAACGCACGATGGGGGCTGCGGCGGCGGGCACGGCGGCGGGCGCGGCGGCCGGGACCGCGGTGCCGCGCAGCTACCGCGCCATGACGTCGTTCACCCCGGCCGACGCGGAGCGGCAGCGCGGCGTGCGGCGCATGAAGCTCACCGCGGTCGGCCTGCTGCTCTTCGTGGCCGTCGTCTACGTCCTCGCGAAATGGGCGTCGAACGCGGGCGCGGGCCCCTGGGCGGGCTATGTCGCCGCGGCGGCCGAGGCCGGCATGGTCGGCGCGCTCGCCGACTGGTTCGCGGTCACCGCACTCTTTAGGCACCCCCTCGGCCTGCCCATCCCGCACACCGCGATCATCCCCAACAAGAAGGACCAGCTCGGCGTCTCGCTCGGCGAGTTCGTCGGCGAGAACTTCCTGTCCGAGGAGGTCGTACGGCAGCGGCTGCGCGCCGTCGGCATCGGCAGCAGACTCGGCGCCTGGCTGGCCGAGCCGGAGCACGCGGACCGGGTGACGGCGGAGCTGGCCACGGCGGTGCGCGGTGCGCTGACGGTGCTGCGCGACTCCGATGTCCAGGCGGTGGTCGGCGAGGCCATCACGCGCCGTGCCGACACCCAGGAGATCGCTCCCGGCATGGGGAAGATGCTGGAGAAGATCGTCGCGGACGGCGGTCACAGACGGTTCGTGGACCTGATCGTCGGCCGGGCGCACGACTGGCTCGTCCTGCACGACGAGCAGGTCATGGACGCCGTCCAGGGCGGCGCTCCCGGCTGGACGCCGCGCTTCGTGGACAAGAAGGTCGGCGAACGGGTCTACAAGGAGCTGCTGCGCTTCGTCACCGAGATGCGGGACATGCCGTCCCATCCGGCGCGCGGCGCCCTCGACCGCTTCCTCGGCGACTTCGCCTCCGACCTGCAGTCCGACACGGACACCCGGGCGCGCGTGGAACGGCTCAAGGGCGAGGTGCTGGGCCGTGGCGAGGTCCAGGACCTGATCGCCTCCGCCTGGACGGCCGTACGATCCATGATCGTCTCGGCGGCCGAGGACGAGCGCAGCGAGCTGCGGCTGCGGGTGCGCGCCTCGCTGCTGTCCCTGGGCGTCCGGATGGCCACCGAACCCAAGGTCCAGGACAAGGTCGACAGCTGGGTCGAGGGCGCGGCGGTGCACGTCGTGACGACCTACCGCAAGGAGATCACCTCCCTGATCACCGACACCGTGGCCGGCTGGGACGCCGAGCACACCACCCGGAAGATCGAGGCACACATCGGCCGTGACCTGCAGTTCATTCGCATCAATGGCACGGTGGTGGGTTCCCTGGCAGGGTTGTTGATCTACACGGTGTCGCGGGCGTTCGGCGCTTAGCCGGGCCGGTGGCGGGGAGTCGGCCGGACTCCTCGGCGACGCGGCGACCGACGACGAGGGAGCCCGCGCCCATGACCGCTGCCGAGGCCGCCACCGGCCGGACCGTCACCACCTCCGTACCCGCCCGGCTGGACCGGCTGCCCTGGTCCGGCTGGCACTGGCGGATCGTGTTCGGCCTCGGCACCGTATGGATCCTGGACGGCCTGGAGGTCACGGTCGTCGGCAACATCGCGAGCCGGCTGTCCGAGCCCGGCAGCGGGCTGCCGGTCACCTCCGGCGAGGTCACCGGGGTCGCCGCCGCGCTGTATGTCGCAGGAGCCTGCTCCGGCGCCCTCTTCTGGGGCCGTCTGACCGACCGCTACGGCCGCCGCAAGCTCTTCATGATCACCCTGGGACTCTATCTGGCCGCGACCGCGCTGACCGCGGCCTCCTTCGCCACCTGGTGGTTCTTCCTGTTCCGCTTCCTGACCGGCTTCGGCATCGGCGGCGAGTACGCGGCCATCAACTCGGCGATCGACGAGCTGATCCCGGCGTACTACCGGGGCCGGGTCGACCTGCTCATCAACGGCAGCTTCTGGCTGGGCGCGGTCGGCGGTTCGCTGCTGTCGATCGTCGCACTGAACACGGACCTGCTGCCCGCGGACGTCGGCTGGCGGCTGACGTTCGCGCTGGGCGCCGTACTCGCCCTGGTCATCCTCCTGGTGCGCAGACACGTCCCGGAGAGCCCGCGCTGGCTGCTCATCCACGGCCGGGAGCGGGAGGCGGAACGGATCGTCGCCGCCATCGAGCGGCGGGTCACAGAGGAGCGCGGCGCGCCGCTGCCCGAGCCACAGGGCGAACTGGTCATCCGCCAGCGCCGCGGCATCGGTTTCAGGGAGATCGCCCGCACCGTACTGAGCGACTACCGCAGGCGCGCCGTCCTCGGCTTCGCCCTCTTCATCGGGCAGGCGTTCCTCTACAACGCGATCACCTTCGGCTTCGGCGCGATCCTGACCACGTTCTTCGCCGTCCCCACCGGCCACACCGGTTACTACTTCGTCGTCATCGCGGCCGGCAACTTCCTGGGCCCGCTGCTGCTCGGCAAGCTCTTCGACACCGTGGGCCGCCGGGTGATGATCTCCTCGACATATCTGCTCTCCGGCCTGCTGCTGTTCGGCACGGCCTGGCTGTTCGACCGGGGTGCCCTCGGCGCGGGCACGCTGACCGCGTGCTGGTGCGCGGTGCTGTTCTTCGCCTCGGCGGGCGCCTCCAGCGCCTATCTGACCGTCTCCGAGATCTTCCCCATGGAGACCCGGGCGCTGTGCATCGCCTTCTTCTACGCCCTCGGCACCGCCGCCGGCGGGATCAGCGGCCCCCTGCTGTTCGCCGAACTCACCGGCACCGGCAGGGTCGCCGACACGGTCCTCGCCTTCCAGGTCGGCGCGGGCCTGATGTGCGCGGCCGGGCTGGTCGCGGCGGTCCTCGCGGTACCGGCGCAACGACGGGCCCTGGAGGACATCGCGCGGCCGCTTACGGCAGCGGACTAGGCTAAAACGCTCCGCTGGCGGCACCCCGTGACCCCGTGACCCCGGGCGCGGGCAGCCCCCTGACGGGGTCGGGTGGCGCCCCACGGCGCCGGGGGCTCGGCCATGCCGGCCCGTATGGACGCGTCCGACCTCGCCTCGCTGCTCGCGCGGCTCTCGACCGGTCAGCGGCTGGCGCCGTCCGGCCACACGATGCGCACGGGCACACCGGTCCGCTCCGCGTAAGCGACCACGTCCGCTGTCCCGCCGAACGCCCAGGCCGGTTTCCCGTCCCACACGGCGATCAGCTCGTCGACCAGGCCCACCAAGATCTCGCTTCCCGCCTGGTGCGCCTCGGAGGTTGACTCGGTCATGCCGGTTTCATGGATGTCGACCGCGCCGCCGTACAGCTCGTCATAGACGGGGTGATGCCACTCCGGAAGGCTCTCGCGGTACTCCGCCGCGGGAACGACGACTTCAAGCCGGCCGCCCCGCTTCAACACCGCTTCCGCAAACCACGAATCGGGACCATCGGCAATGCACGACACGGCCGTCAGGTCAGCGGTGTCCAAGCCGCGTACGACCTCATCGAGCATGGCGCGTACCCGTTGCTCCACCTCCTTGCTGAGCCCGCGGTGTCCGGTGATCCCTACACGCATCAGTGATCCCCTCTGCTATAGGTAAACGCCGTGAAGGCGCTCGTAGAAGTCTCGTACCACCTTTGGCGGTGAGGCGGTTGTGAGGGTTCGGCGTACGGCGCGGGCCCGCTCCACGATCCGCCCGGACCGGTACGTCAGACCGGTGTCGAGGGCGCGCGAGGCGAGAGCGAACGCGGCGTCCACTCTGCCGGCGGCCAGGTGGCCGGCGGCGATGTCCAGGACCAGTAGGGCGCGTTGCTTGGCGTGGCCGGTGGCCATGGCCCCTACGTCGTCTCTGATCACCCAGGTCGACAGGCCGAGCCGTGCGCCGCAGGTCACCCGGTAGGCGGCCACCTTCTCGGGAGTGAAGGAGAACACCCACGGCCACGGTGGCGGCTCCTCGGTCGCTTTCAACGCCTCGGCGGCGGAACGGCTCGCGGTCAGGGCGTTGTCGGCCGCCCGCCGGTCCCCGGCCGCTGCGTGGCCGAGGGCTTCGACGCTGGACAGCCATGCATCCGCGACGGGCGGACGCCGGTCCCCGAGTGCGCGCCGAGCTCGGAGGGCCTGGTTCAGTGCCTCCACGCCGTTTCCGGCGTGTGCCTCGAACTGGGCGAGCGTGCCCCGCTGGTAGGCGGCTAGCAGCGGGTTGCCAGCCCTCTTGGCGGCCTTGATCGCTGCACCGTACCAGGACCGCGCGGAGCCGTTGTCACCCTTGTCCCACGCGAGCCAGCCCGCGAAGGAAGCGGCTTCACTGCCCGCCGCGGCAAGCCGTTCCCGGTCGCCATCACTGCGCGCAGATCGGGTGATGCTCTGGATGAGCCGGATGTGAGCCTCGATGGTGTCATACAGGTCACGGGACGGGGTGGAGCCGTCGAGCCGCCTGTAGGCACTGGTGGCCAGGCGCAGTGCGGCGGCCTGCCCGCCGCCGCTATCGGCGGCATCAACGGCAGGAAGTGGAGATAGGACCGAGGTCGCCCCGGCTGCTATGACCCCGCCTAGAAGTGTCCTGCGGTGCATGTCGTCTGACCCGTCTTTCACCTGCGCCTGGGGACGGCCGCCCGCGAGGCCCACCAGCGCCGGCGGAATGGCGAGGTGTGCGGCTGCCGCCTTCAGGATGTTCGTGCTGTAGTCGCCTTGGCCCTTCTTCTCCAGGCGGGAGACGGCGGACTGCGACAGGCCCAAAGCCTGCCCCAGTGCCGTCTGCGTCATCTGTTGTGCCTTGCGGGCCAATTCGATGACGCGCCCGTAATCCCCGGCCCGGGACGCGTCCCGAACCGGCCCTGTCTGGAAGTCCACGGCGTACCCCCACGCTACGAGTCTCCACGACTTTGGGTGCCTACCCGCACCCGCTCGGTGCATATCCGTATGCGAGTGCCGCATGAGTGATGGTCGCATGGGCGCGGTTGATCGTTGACTCATGTCAGCACCAACAACCGCCTCAACGCGGCGTATTGGTGCGACGGAGGCCGTTCCCGCCACCGGGACGGACGGCCGCCGCCTCTCATTCCGCTCACCACGACGAGGCTCCGATGACAGAGATCAGAACGGCGCAGGCTTCCGCCGCCCATACACGCCCCGACTCGGCCGCCGCCACGCGGTGGCCGAGGCCTGGACGTACCAGGCGGCGCCGTCCCACGAAGCGACCGGTGAAGAGTGGACGACGCAAGGCATCGCCGTGCTGACCGCGGGCATCGTGTGGGACGCCGTACGCGTGCCGTACACACCGCTCGGCGCGGACCTGGACCGCCACGCCGACCAGGGCTGGCGGGCCCGGCCCGGCACACCCGGCCCCGTGATGTCCAGCGGTGTGCCGGGCCGTCACTTTCGTTTCGACAAAGGAAGGTTCTCGATCGTGTTGCCTCCGGCACCGCCAGGCGTTGTCCCCTACATCGCCGGATGGAGTGAGGAAAGACTCCTGAAGTGTCCGATCACCCGCCGCCGCGTGGCCCCCGGGATCGCGTACGTGGATGAGACGCCGTACGACCGCGACAGCTTCGGCGTGCTCTGGGCCCGCTACGCCCTGCGGCCCAAGCAGCGCCGGGGCACCCCACAACTGCGGAACGTCCATCCGTACCGGCAGCGCCGCGCGATGCTGAACATGATGTGCCAGGTCTGCTCCCGCACGCCGCCCGACCCACACGGCCCCCACCTCTTTCTCCTGCGGGACTCCTGCGGTGCGGTCCGGGAGGGGGAACGCACGACGAGCCCGCCGGTGTGCGTACCCTGCGCCGCGATCTCCATCCAGCTCTGCCGTGCCCTGCGGGGTGGGCGGTTCGTGGCGGCGTGGGCGAGACGCGTGCCCGCGTGGGGAGTCGTCGGTCCTCTCCATCATCCCGTGACGCTCCGGGCCGTCCCGGGGTGCCAGATGGAGCAGGTGAAGTACGGGTCCCAGTGGGCTCTGTGGGTCCGGGCCGCCCGCACGATGGGGGAACTGCGCGACGTGACAGCGGCGGACCTGGACCGGGAGTTCGCGGCCCTCGGACGCGACCGCCTGGAAGAGGAGTTCGCCCGGGTCGCGGAGCTGACGGCGGTCGCCTGACGGCCGCATAGGCCCCCCGGGGCGGCCAACCAACGCACCGCAACTCCCGAACGCCCGGTTTCGTTGCCTGGGCGACCACAACCCCGAACCCCGCCGGGCCCAAGGTCCGTCCCGAGTTGCGGCACCCGGCCAAGGCTCCGGCGCGGGCCAACCCCCAAGGGAGACCGCACCGGCCTCATAGACCCCGCCCGATGGCCCGGATGCCCCAGGCCGTGGCCATCGGGCGGACCAACTCCCGGCAGCGGGCCCGGACTCCGGGGGCGGCACCCCCCGTGCCCCGAGCGGCAGCACCCCAGGACCCGGAGAAGCCCGGGCAGCCCCCGTGCCCCTGGGGGGACAGCGCCCCAGGACCCGAGGACCGGACAGCACTCCAAGACCCGAGGGCCGGGGCGAACGTTCCTCCCGGTGGGTGTCGGTCAGTGCTCCCAGTGGCGGCGTCGTTCGCGTTCGTCGCGGATGCGGTCCCCGCGCCGGCCCTCGGAGAGTTCGCGGCGTTCGGACCGCCGGTCCAGCCGCTGCTGCCGGCGCTCCTCCTTCAGCCGCTGCCGTTCCGCGCGGGTGATCTTGCGTTCCACGCCGACGCCGCCCCAGAAGGCGAACCCGGTCACGATCACCCGCGGCGCGCCGGGGTCGCCGGGCACGCCCTCCTGCCGGTGGTCGAAGCCGCCCATGATGCCGATGCCACGCACCACGACCTCCACCCCGGGCTCCACGACGACCTGCATACCGCCCATGATCGCAACGCAGTTGACCACGACCTCGCGGTCCGCGAAGTCGGCCTCCCGCAGATCGATCTCCCCGCCGCCCCAGAAGGCGAAGCTGTTGAAGCGGCGCGGCACGGTCCAGCGCCCCTTGCGCTGGAACCCGGACATCACGGCGACCGCCCAGGACGAGGAGCCCTCGCCGCCGACGATCCGGCCGGCCCAACTCCCCTCCGCCGCGGGCTCCTTGTTCAGCGACACCGCGGGCGGCGGGGCCACCGCGCCGGCCGCGGGCAGGTCCCTGGTGATCGGGGTCAGCTCCCCGTAGGTGCGCGCCTTGTAGGTGGCGTCGAGGCGTTCGCCGAACTCCTCCATGTCGAGCCGCCCTTCCGCGAGGGCGTCCCGCAGGACCTCGGCGACTCGCTCGCGGTCGGCGTCGGAGGCGCGCAGTTCCGGGGCATCGTCGGTCATACCCAGCAGCCTACGAGTTCCGCACTCTCCCGTGCTACGAGGCGGCCCTGTGCCACCGGCCGGTCAGGAGACCGCGCTCTCGGTGTCGCCCGCGTACATTCTGGCGATCACTGTCTCGATGTCCGGTTCCCGCACGGACAGGTCGGCCAGCGGGTAGCTCGCGGCGATCCGTGCCACCAGCGGCGCCGCCGACGCGGACGCCGGGAAGGCGAGCCACTGCCGGGGCCCCTCCACCTTGGTCACCCGGGCCCCGGGCACCTCGATCGGCGGGACCTCCCGCTCCAGGTCCACCACGAGGGTCCGTTCGCTCTCCCCCGCCTCGTGCAGCCCGGCGAGCGGCCCGTCGTACACCAGCCGCCCGTGGTCGATGACCATCACCCGGGAGCACAACTGCTCGATGTCCTGGAGGTCGTGGGTGGTCAGCAGCACGGTGGTGCCGCGGTCGGCGTTCAGCGTGCGCAGGAACTCCCGCACCCTGGCCTTGGAGACGACGTCGAGGCCGATCGTCGGCTCGTCGAGGTACAGCACCTCGGGATCGTGCAGCAGCGCCGCCGCGATGTCGCCGCGCATCCGCTGGCCGAGCGAGAGCTGGCGCACCGGCACATCCAACAGGTCGGCCAGTTCGAGGAGTTCGACGCAGCGGTCGAGGTTCTCGCGGTACCGCCGGTCGGGGATGCGGTACATGCGGTGCACCAGCCGGTAGGAGTCGATCAGCGGCAGGTCCCACCACAGCGTCGTACGCTGCCCGAACACCACCCCGATGCGCTGCGCGAGCCGCCGGCGCTCGCGGGAGGGGTCGATGCCGGCCACCCGCAGCCGGCCGGCGCTCGGCGTGAGGATGCCGGTGAGCATCTTGATCGTGGTCGACTTGCCGGCGCCGTTCGGGCCGATGTAGCCGACCATCTCACCGCGCGCCACGGTGCAGGAGATCGAGTCGACCGCCCGCACCTGCCGCCGTTCCCGCCGCAGGAATCCGGTCTTCCTGCGGACGTCGAAGACCTTCTCCACGCCGTCCAGTTCGATGAACCGGCCCGGTTCGACGACGTCGCCGTCCGTCATGTGCTAACTCCCTGTACTGCGGTAGGAACGAAGCCCCGCCCGCCACGCGAGACCCGCCAGCGCGCAGCACGCCACCGCCACCAGCGGCGGCGCGAACGCGGTCCACCGCGGCAGGTCGAGCGGATACGGCCGGCCGAGCACATAGCTCGCGGGCAGCCAGTTGACGAAGGCGAGCGGCAGCACGAACGTCACCCCGCGCACCAGGTCCTTCCCGAACACGGTCGGCGGATACTGCAACAGCGTCGTACCGCCGTACGTGAACGCGTTCTGCACCTCGGCGGCGTCCTGCGCGAGGAACTGGAAGGCCGCGCCCGCCACGAACACCGCGCAGAAGATCGCCGAGCCGCTGACCAGTATCACCGGCACCAGCAGCGCCTTCGGCGCGGTCCAGTCGACGTCGGCCCGGCCGAGCGCGTACCCCAGCACCAGCACGCCCTGGGTGATCCGGCCGAGGCGGCGCAGCGCGAAGCGGTCCGCGCCGACCTGGGCGAGCACCGGCGCGGGCCGCACGAGGAGCGTGTCGAAGGAACCGTCGCGGATCCGGGCGCCCAGGGCGTCCGTCGAGCCGAACAGCAGGTCGGCGATCCCGAACGCGGTCACCGACAGGCCGTACAGGAAGGCGACCTCGGGCAGTGTCCAGCCGCCGAGCGAGCCGACCTGCGAGAACATCAGCAGGATCGTGACGAAGTCCAGCCCGGTCACCAGCAGGTTGCCGAGCGCCGTGAGGGCGAAGGACGTGCGGTAGGTCAGGGTGGAGCGGATCCACATCGCGGCGATCAGCCGGTAGGCCCGCAGGCCCTCCCTCACCCTGGAGGTCGCGACCGCTCCGGTTCTCTCAGCGGCCCCGGAGGTGTCAGCCACCCTGCACCACCACCCGCCGCGTCGCCGCCGACTGCACCACTCGCCCCGCCGCCAGCAGCGCCACCGCCCACGCTCCCTGGAAGGCGTACGCCGCCGGCGGGTCGGCCTTCCCCATCAGCACATCGGCCGGCATCTGGAGCTGCGCCGCCCACGGCAGCGCCTGGACGACGTCGCCGAGCGCGCCCGGGAAGGCGTTCAACGGCAAGGTCATGCCCGAGCAGAAGATCCCCGTGACCATCAGGACCTGCGAGACGCCCATGCCGTCCAGGAGCCAGAACACGCTCAGGGCCGCCAGATAGCGGATGCCGAAGCTGACGACCATCGCCAGCAGCAGCGCGAACAGGAACGCCGCCCAAGTGGTGACATCCTTCGGCAGGGCCGTCGGGAAGAACAGCGCGCCGAAGGTGAACGGGATCACGCCCCGCCCCACCATCTGAAACAGCGCCCGCCCCAAGTCGGATGCCAGCCACCACAGTTGGAGGTCGGCCGGCCGGTACAGGTCGATGGCGATCTCCCCCGTGCGGATACGGTCCATGAGGTCCTTCTCGACCCCGCCGCCCTGGATGGCGAGCGTCGCGTACAGGCACTGCCCGAGCCACACATAGGTGACCGCCTGTGACTGGTCGTATCCTCCGAGGTGCGGTCTCTCCTCCCACAGCGCCAGGTAGGTGTACACGAGGATCAGCCCGAAGGCCGTGTTCGTGAACACCCCGGCGGCGGTGGCCACCCGGTATGTCGCGTATCGTCGGAATCCCCCTGCCGCGACGGCCGCATACAACCGTCCCGCGCCCACTGCCACCGACCTCCCGGACCGCCCGACACCGAAGCGCAGGAGCCTACTGGGCGGGCAAGGCCGCGGGCCACGCATTTTTCCCGGTGGACGCGTGCCGGAATCCGGGAACGGAACGCTTGGTGCGAGAGTCTTCAACAGGGGGCGCAGAAGGCGTTACGAGGGCGTACGGGAACGTACGACGTAAAACAGGAGTCCGTGCACGAGATGAGCGACGAGCCACAGCCGCAGCAGCCGACCGATGGCTGGGCACCGACCACAGCACCGGGGGGACCCGGCGAACCGGGCAAGAAGCCCAAGCGCCCCAAGCGCACGGGCTGGCGCCGGCTGCTGCCGACCTGGCGCATGGTCCTCGGCACGTCCGTCATCGGCGTACTGCTGCTCATCGGGCTGTTCTTCCTCGGCTACTCCCTGGTGAAGATCCCCCCGGCGAACGCCCTCGCCACCAAGCAGAGCAACGTCTTCCTCTACGCCGACGGCACCCAACTCGCCCGCGACGGCGAGATCAACCGGGAGAGCGTCACCCTCGCCCAGATCTCCAAGGACGCCCAGCACGCCGTACTGGCCGCCGAGGACCGCGACTTCTACTCCGAGTCCGCCGTCGACCCCAAGGCCATGCTCCGCGCCGGCTGGAACACCGCCACCGGCAAGGGCAAGCAGTCCGGTTCGACGATCACCCAGCAGTACGTGAAGAACTACTACCTCGCACAGGAGCAGACCGTCACCCGCAAGGTGAAGGAGTTCTTCATCGCGATCAAGCTGGACCGCACCGAGTCCAAGGACCGGATCCTGGAGGGCTACCTCAACACCAGCTACTTCGGCCGCAACGCCTACGGCATCCAGTCCGCCGCGCAGGCGTACTACGGCGTGGACGCCACGGACCTCGACCCGGCCCGCGCCGCCTATCTCGCCGCGCTCGTCAACGCCCCCAGCGAGTACGACGTCGTCGCCCGCCCGCAGAACAAGCCGGCTGCCGTGGCCCGCTGGAACTACGTCCTGGACGGCATGGTCAAGAAGGGCTGGCTCAGCCAGTCGGAGCGGGCCGGCCTGAAGTTCCCGATGCCGAAGGAACAGACCGTCTCCACCGGGCTGTCCGGGCAGCGCGGCTACCTCGTCGAGGCCGTCAAGAACTACCTCACCGCGAACAAGATCGTCGACGCTGACGAGTTGGAGGCGGGCGGCTACCGCATCACCACCACCCTGGAGAAGGGCCGGCAGGACGCCCTCGTCAAGGCCGTCGACGACCGGCTGATGTCCAAACTGGACAAGAAGAACCGCAAGGTCGACAACTACGTTCGCGCGGGCGGCGCCTCCATCGACCCGAAGACCGGCAAGGTCGTCGCGATGTACGGCGGCATCGACTACGTCAAGCAGTACACCAACGGCGCCACCCGGGCCGACTTCCAGGTCGGCTCCACCTTCAAGCCGTTCGTGTTCACCTCGGCGGTGGAGAACGACTCGACCACCCAGGACGGCCAGAAGATCACGCCGAACACCTACTACGACGGCACCAACAAGCGGCCCGTACAGGGCTGGAGCGGCGAAGCCTACGGCCCCGAGAACGAGGACCAGGTCTCCTACGGCAACATCACCGTGCGCTCCGCCACCGACAAGTCCGTCAACGCGGTGTACGCGCAGATGGCCGTCGACGTCGGCCCGGACAAGGTCAAGCAGACCGCGATCGACCTCGGCATCCCCGCGGACACCAAGGACCTCAGCCCCGGCCCCTCCATCGCGCTCGGCACCGCCACCGCCAGCGTCCTCGACATGACCGAGGCGTACGCGACACTCGCCAACCACGGCAAGCACACCCCGTACACCCTGGTCGACAAGATCACCAAGGACGGCACCGAGGACGTCGAACTGCCCGAACGCAAGACCGAGCGGGCCGTCAGCCGCCAGGCCGCCGACACCACCACCTCCGTCCTGCGCAGCGTCGTCGACAACGGCACCGCCACCGCCGCCCAGGCCGCAGGACGCCCCGCCGCGGGCAAGACCGGCACCGCCGAGGAGGACAGGGCCGCCTGGTTCGCGGGCTACACCCCCGACCTCTCCACGGTCGTGGCGGTCATGGGCCAGGATCCGGTCACGGCCCGCCACAAGTCGCTCTACGACGTGATGGGCCTGCCCCGCATCAACGGCGGCGGCGCACCCGCCGAGATCTGGGGCCAGTACACCAGGGACGCCCTGAAGGGCGAGCCGGTCACCGACTTCGACCTGGAACTGGAGCCGGGCGCCGACCAGACCCTGCCGCCCAGCTCACCGCCCGCCTCCCAGCCCGGCACCGGCACCGGCAGCCCAGACACCGGCGGCACCCCCGGCACCGACGGCCAGAACGACCAGGGCCAGACCCAGGGGCAGACCTCCGGACAGGACAACGGCGGCACCGGCACCGGGGACAGCGCCGGCACCGGCAACGGCACCGACGGCGGTACCACCGACGGCTCCGCGAACGCCGGGACCGGCACCGGCACCACCGACGGCGGCGACTCCGGCGGCACACCCGGGAACACCGCCGACGGCGGCACCGGCGCGGGCGGCGGCACTCCCAGCACCCCGGGCGGCGGCGCCACGACGGGCACGGCGGGGCCACTGGCCGGGCTCACCGGGTAGCGACCGCGCCGGGCAGGCCACGACCGGTCAGTGACCGGACACCTGCCCGGCAGACCACGGACGGTCAGTGACCGGACGTCGCCTTCAGCCCCACCACGGCGACCAGCAGCAGACAGATGAAGAAGATCCGGGCGGCGGTCACCGGCTCCCCCAGCACCACCATGCCGAGCACCGCCGCCCCGGCCGCGCCGATGCCCACCCACACCCCGTAGGCGGTACCGATCGGCAGGGACCTCGCGGCGTACGAGAGCAGCACCATGCTGGCGACGATGCCGGCACCGGTGAACACACTGGGCACCAGCCGGGTGAAACCGTCGGTGTACTTCATGCCGATCGACCAGCCCACCTCCAGCAGACCGGCGACGACGAGCAGAACCCAGGCCATGACGGGCACCTCCGGGACAGACGCACGGACAGAACGGGGTGCGTCGTCTTTGCCTGCGTCCCGGTACGGCGCGTCTCGTCGGGCTCCCGCAAAACTAGCAACGAAACCGCCGATGGGGCCGGTGACCTTTGTCACCGGCCCCATCGGCCGTCGAAGAACAGGTGTGATCCGAGAACAGGTGTGATCTACAGGTACAGGCCGGTGGAATCCTCCGACCCCTCGAACCGGTCGGCGGCCACGGCATGCAGATCACGCTCGCGCATCAGCACGTACGGGATCCCCCGCACCTCCACCTCGGCCCGGTCCTCCGGGTCGTACAGGACACGGTCACCCGGCTCCACGGTCCGGACGTTCTGCCCGACCGCCACGACCTCGGCCCAGGCCAGCCGACGGCCCACGGCCGCGGTGGCGGGAATCAGAATGCCGCCGCCCGAACGCCGCTCGCCCTCGGTGGTGTCCTGCCGCACGAGGACCCGGTCGTGCAGCATCCGAATGGGCAGCTTGTCGTGACGGGGGGTGCTGCTGTGCTCGTTTCTGTTGGCGCTCACGCCTTCGAACCTACCTGCCTTTTACGTGCCCGTAAGCGACCGGGTCAGCCCTTGCGACGCCGGGAACCGAGGGCCAGCAGCCCCACCACCCCGACGGCGACCAGGGCCACCGGCACGATGCGCTCCGCACGCGGCGCGCCCTGCTCATCGACGAACTGCGCCCTGACGTCGCTGATCACCCGGTTGACCTGCACATAAGCCCGTCCGAGAGTGCGGTCGACGTTGGCGACGACCTTGGCCTTGGCATCCCCGACGACGGTCTTCGGATGCACCCGCACCCCGATCTCGTCAAGCGTCTCGGCCAGCACTTCACGGCGGCGCCTGATGTCCGCCTCGATCTGCGCCGGGGTTCTGGTGTCCGACGTGTCCGCCACCGTACGGCCTCCGAAGTCTGCTGGTGCTGTTTCGGACAGTCTGTCAGCTTCCCACGCCGCCGCACTGTCAGGACCCCCCGTTACGCTAGACCGATGAGCGAGCGACTCCAGCCCGGGGACGTGGCCCCCGCCTTCACCCTGCCCGACGCCGACGGCAACGAGGTGTCCCTGTCGGACCACAAGGGCCGCAAGGTCATCGTGTACTTCTACCCGGCGGCCCTCACCCCCGGCTGCACCAAGCAGGCGTGCGACTTCACCGACAACCTGGACCTCCTGGCCGGCGCGGGGTACGACGTGATCGGGATCTCCCCCGACAAGCCGGAGAAACTGGCGAAGTTCCGCGAGAAGGAGTCCCTGAAGGTGACCCTCCTCGCCGACCCGGACCGGCGGGTCCTCACGGAGTACGGCGCCTTCGGCGAGAAGAAGCTGTACGGCAAGACGATGGTCGGCGTCATCCGCTCCACGGTGATCGTCGACGAGGAGGGCAAGGTGGAACGGGCCCTGTACAACGTCAAGGCCACCGGCCACGTAGCCAAAATCATCAAAGACCTCGCCCTCTGACCGGCCCCGCTCTTCCCGCGAACGGGGGGGGCGGCTTAGGGGGCAGTGCGCACAGCGGGGAGCGGCCGGCGGAGGCGGACCTGTACAGCAGGGAACGGCTTGCGCCGGTCGTCGCCGAGTCCCGCAACTGGACAGACCTGATGAGACGGCTCGGACTTCGGGTGAGCGGCGGCCGGCGTCGGATGCTCGTCGTCGTCCCTGCGCGAAGTGGCCCTGAAGCTGGGCGCCACTCCGGCCACCGGGACCCTGTCCCACATCCGGCGCCGGATGCACGCGGCAGGGCTTGACGTCCGGCACTTTCGCGGGCTCGCCCAGCCCGACATGGAACTGCCCTTCACCGTCTCCGAGCTGAGGGCAGCAGCGACGACGGCGACCAGCTTCCGCGGCATGGCTCGCACCCTGGGAGTGCCTGACGACAGCCGCTCACGCGCGGCTCTGGCACGCATGGCGCGCGCCCACGGCATCGCCACAGCACACTTCTCCCACCAGCGAGTGCCGATTCCTGAGGACAGGCTTCGCGAGGTCGTGGCGTGTTCCACGAGCTATGCCGACGTGATGCGGGGCCTCGGCCTGGAGGTCAACGACACCAACCACCGGCGTGTCCGACGCGCCGCTGCCCGCCTCGGTCTGGACACCCATCACTTCGCACGCCGCTCCTGGGCTCGACCGGAACGCCCCGCGCCCGCCCCCATCGCCCATCGGGTCCGCCGATCACCTTGCAGATCGACCACGTCAACGGCGACTGGCACGACAACCGTCGGGAGAACCTGCGGTACCTCTGCCCCAACTGCCACGCCTTGACGGAGACCTGGTGCCGGCAGAAGGGGGAGGCCCCTCTCGTCGCAGAACGGGCCCTGCCTCTAGACTGAGCGCTGCCGGTCGAGCGCGATGACCGTTTTTGAGCGGCCGTGATGGAATTTGGCAGTCATGCTGGGTTTAGGTCCCAGTGGGTTCACACCCGTGTGGGTTCGAGTCCCACCGGCCGCACCGTCCCCGCACCTTGTATTCGAAGGTGCGGGGCATTTTTGTTTCGTCAGCCCAGTAGATCGCGTACCGCTGGTACCAAGGCGCGGAAGGCCTTTCCTCGGTGGCTGATGGTGTTTTTTTCCGTGGGGGTCAGCTCGGCGCAGGTTCGGGTGTCGCCGTCCGGCTGGAGGATCGGGTCGTAGCCGAAGCCGTTCGTGCCCGCGGGCCGGTGACGGAGGGTGCCCCGCAACTGGCCCTCGACCACCGCCTCGCGCCCGTCCGGCAGGGCGAGGGCCGCCGCGCAGGCGAAGTGCGCGCCGCGGTGTTCGTCGGCGATGTCGGAGAGCTGGGCGAGCAGCAGGTCGAGGTTGGCCTTGTCGTCGCCGTGCCGTCCGGCCCAGCGGGCCGAGAAGATGCCGGGGGCGCCGTTCATGACGTCGACGCACAGGCCCGAGTCGTCGGCGACGGCGGGCAGTCCGGTCGCGCGGGCCAGGGTGTGCGCCTTGAGCAGCGCGTTCTCGGCGAACGTCACGCCCGTCTCCTTGACGTCGGGGACGTCCGGGTAGGCGTCGGCGCCGATGAGTTCGTGGGTGAGTCCGGCGTCGGCGAGGATCGAGCGGAGTTCGGTGATCTTTCCGGCGTTGCGGGTGGCGAGGATGAGGCGGGTCATGGACGCCAGTATCCCCCTGTCCGTGGGCCGGTTTACGGGGTGCAGACCTTGGTCAGTTCGCCGGCGGCGTCGGTGACGGGGCCGATGTCGGGGGTGCTGTCGCCGTTCTTGATCGCGGTGCGGACGTTGGTGACGGCTTGGCCGAGGTCGTCGACGGCCTTGTTGACGTCGGTGTCGTCGGTCTTGTCGCCGATCTTGGTGAGGTTCTTCTCGATGGCGTCGAGGGCTTCGTCGGCGCGGGTGGGGTCGGTGGCCGCGTTCTCGGCCGCCTGCTGGAGTTCGGTGACGCTGTCGGCGATGGCGTCCGCGGTGCGGACGCAGTCCAGCGCCTTGTCCACGGCGTCGCAGCCGGTGGCGAGGCCGGTGGTGAGTGCGACGGCGGCCGTCACGGCGGCGACGGTGGTGATACGGGCGCGACGGTGGCGTCGGCTCGCGGCCATGGTTGGGTTCCCTCCCCGGTTCCGGCTGGCCGGGCGCACGGTGGTTGCCGTGCGCCCGTATTCATAGGGACGCCGGGGAGGCCGGTGGGGTTGCCCCGCGGATCACGCTGTTTTGGTGTTCCCTTTACTTTTCGACGGTGGCCCGCAGCGCGGTGTGCTGGAGGGCGGCGAGTTCGGTGCAGCCGGTGACGGCGAGGTCGAGCAGGGCGTTGAGTTCGTCGCGGGCGAAGGGTTCGGCTTCGGCGGTGCCCTGGACCTCGACGAAGCGGCCGTCGCCGGTGCAGACGACGTTCATGTCGGTCTCGGCGCGTACGTCTTCTTCGTAGCAGAGGTCGAGGAGTGGGACTGTGCCGACGATGCCGACCGAGACGGCGCTGACGGTGCCGGTCAGCGGTCGGCGTCCGGGGCGGACGAGTTTGTGGTCCTGGGCCCAGGTGACGGCGTCGGCGAGGGCGACGTAGGCGCCGGTGATGGCGGCGGTGCGGGTGCCGCCGTCGGCTTGGAGGACGTCGCAGTCGAGGACGATGGTGTTCTCGCCGAGGGCCTTGTAGTCGATGACGGCGCGCAGGGAGCGGCCGATGAGCCGGGAGATCTCGTGGGTTCGGCCGCCGATCTTGCCCTTGACGGATTCGCGGTCGCCGCGGGTGTTGGTGGCGCGGGGCAGCATGGCGTATTCGGCGGTGACCCAGCCCTCGCCGCTGCCCTTGCGCCAGCGGGGGACGCCTTCGGTGACGGATGCGGTGCAGAACACCTTGGTGTCGCCGAAGGAGACGAGGACGGAGCCCTCGGCGTGCTTGCTCCAGCCGCGTTCGATGGTGACGGGGCGGAGCTGTTCGGGGGTGCGGCCGTCGATTCGAGACATGGCGTTGAGCCTAAGCGCTCCGCTGGAAGCGCCGCGATATGCCGTCGGTCGTCTGCGGCACCGTCGTGGCTGGTCGCGCAGTTCCCCGCGCCCCTTCGGGGCGCTGTCGAACCGCAGGGGGCTTACATCATGTCTTCGATCTCCGCGGCGATCGGGTCGGCGTCGGTGCCGATGACAACCTGGATGGCGGTGCCCATCTTGACGACGCCGTGGGCGCCGGCGGCCTTCAGGGCGGCGTCGTCGACCTTGGAGGGGTCCACGACCTCGGTGCGCAGCCGGGTGATGCAGCCCTCGATCTCCTCGATGTTGTCGACTCCGCCGAGGCCGGCGACGATCTTCTCAGCCTTGCTGGCCATGTTGTTTCTCCCTGATCCGAACCGCTTTGTCGCAGTAACCCACAGTCGGCGCAGCTTCGCCAGCGGTCAGGTCGGGTGTGCCGCATGATGGCCGTCACGACAGCGGAGCCGTCCGCAACTGGTCTACACCAGGCATCGCGAGGTCGCCAAACCCGCTGCGAGTGTTCCGTTTCGCGATCGTACGGTTCGACCCGCGGGCCCCGGCGCGGGAGACGCAGGGGGAGGTAGGGGACGTCACAGAGGCGTGGCCGGGGGCGGCAGTACGCTTGTGCAATTCGCGGGTTCCTTGCCTGCCCTTCACCGTGCTACAACAGGTCTACACCACTGCGTGGTGTAGACCACCACCTGATGGAGGAAGCATGAGCACCGCCACCGCGTCGGCGGCTCCCGCGAGGAAGCGGGGGGCCGGCCTGTTCCAGGGCCTGCAGAAGGTCGGCCGCAGCCTGCAGCTGCCGATCGCCGTGCTGCCGGCCGCGGGCATCATGGTGCGGCTCGGCCAGCCCGACATCTTCGGCAAGGACGGGCTCGGCTGGGACAAGGTCGCCGCCGTGTTCGACAACGCGGGCAGCGCGCTGACGGGCTCCCTGCCGATCCTGTTCTGCATCGGCGTGGCCATCGGGTTCGCCAAGAAGGCGGACGGCTCGACGGCGCTCGCCGCGGTGGTCGGCTTCCTCGTCTACAGCAAGGTCCTCCAGGCCTTCCCGGTCTCCGGGGAAGTGGTCCAGAAGGGCAAGGACATAGCCGCCGTCTACAACGATCCAGGGGTGCTCGGCGGCATCATCATGGGGCTGCTGGCCGCCGTGCTGTGGCAGCGTTTCCACCGCACCAGGCTGGTCGACTGGCTGGGCTTCTTCAACGGCCGCCGGCTCGTGCCGATCATCATGGCCTTCGTCGGCCTCGTCGTGGGTGTCTTCTTCGGTCTGGTCTGGGAGCCGATCGGCAACGGCATCTCGCACTTCGGCGAGTGGATGACCGGCCTCGGCTCGGGCGGCGCGGCCCTGTTCGGCGCGGTGAACCGGGCGCTGATCCCGATCGGCATGCACCAGTTCGTCAACACCGTGGCCTGGTTCCAGCTCGGTGACTTCAAGAACGCGGCCGGTGACGTCGTGCAGGGCGACATCTCCCGGTTCCTGGCCGGTGACCCGTCCGCCGGTCTGTTCCAGTCCGGCTTCTTCCCGATCATGATGTTCGGTCTGCCGGCCGCCGCGCTGGCCATCGCGCACTGCGCCCGGCCGGAGCGCCGCAAGGCGGTGCTGGGCATGATGGTCTCCCTGGCGCTGACCTCGTTCGTGACCGGGGTCACCGAGCCGATCGAGTTCTCCTTCATGTTCGTCGCGCCGGTCCTGTACGTGCTGCACGCGGTGCTGACCGCGGTGTCGATGGCGGTGACCTGGGCGCTGGGCGTGCACGCCGGCTTCAACTTCTCGGCCGGTCTGATCGACTACGCGCTGAACTGGCACCTGGCGACCAAGCCATGGCTGATCATCCCGATCGGGCTGGTCTTCGCGGCCGTCTACTACGTGACCTTCCGCTTCGCCATCGTCAGGTTCGACCTGAAGACTCCGGGCCGCGAGCCCGAGGAGGAGGTCGAGGATCTCACCAAGGCGTGAGCCGCCGCACGGCACGGCACCGCCGCACGGCATGACGACGGCCCCGGAACCGCTCGGTTCCGGGGCCGTCCGGCCTTCTCGTGCGTACGGGCCTGAACCCCGTACGGACTCAGATCTCGTACGTCGCTCTCGGCGCCGCCAGTTCCACCGGGCCGTCGAAGACGGCGCGGGCGTCCGCCAGGTTGGCCTCGGGGTCGGTCCACGGGGGGATGTGGGTGAGGACCAGGCGCCCGGCACCCGCGCGGGCCGCGGTCTCGCCCGCCTCGCGGCCGTTGAGGTGCAGGTCGGGGATGTTCTCCTTGCCGTAGGTGAACGCGGCCTCGCACAGGAAGAGGTCGGTGTCCCGGGCCAGCTCGTCGAGCGCCGCGGTGACACCCGTGTCGCCGGAGTACGTCAGCGACGTCCCGCCGTGCTCGACGCGGATGCCGTACGCCTCCACGGGGTGCCGCACCCGTTCGGTGTGCACGGTGAACGGGCCGATCTCGAACGTGGACGGCTTGACCGTGTGGAAGTCGAAGACCTCGCTCATGGACGAGGCGGTGGGGGTGTCGGCGTAGGCGGTGGTCAGACGCTGTTCCGTGCCCTCGGGTCCATAGACCGGGATCGGGGCGGCGCGTCCGCCGTCGTGCCGGTAGTAGCGCGCCACGAAGTAGGCGCACATGTCGATGCAGTGGTCGGCGTGCAGATGGCTGAGGAAGATCGCGTCGAGGTCGTAGAGACCGCAGTGGCGCTGCAGCTCGCCGAGGGCGCCATTGCCCAGGTCGAGCAGCAGCCGGAAGCCGTCGGCCTCGACGAGGTAGCTCGAACAGGCCGAATCCGCGGACGGAAACGACCCCGAGCAGCCGACGACGGTGAGCTTCATGAAGCAGAAACCTCCGTTGGCGGTGAATCCGGCTGGAGCGATCCGGATGGAACTCTCCAGAAACGGTGAAAGGGGTTCAGGAAGGGGGCACACAGGGGTCGTGCGGTCCGTCGAGCGTAAGGCGCAAAAGCACGGGTCGCTCCTCCGCCAGGGGCCGTTGTGGGCGAACTCACCTGTGGTGTCACCGATTCGGCTGGACCGGATGCGGATGTCCGAACAGAGGGCGCGCGCGGGGTTGCACGCGCCGGTACCGTCAACGATATGGACACGTCCTGGTGGCTGGCGCTCGCGGCGGTGGTGCTGCTCGCGCTGGTCGCCACGCTCGTCGACGGCTGGGGACGCAGCCGTCGCCCGGCACGGCGCGGGAGGCGTCCGCCGGGGCGCGAGGAGCGTTCGCCGGCGCGCGCCGAGCGGCCGCGGCCGGGTGACATCTGGTGGGCGAACGTGCCCTACGGAAGCGGGCCGGGCACGTCGGACCGGCCCTGTCTGGTGCTGGCGGTGCACGGCAAGCGGGCGACGGTGGCGAAGATCACCAGCAAGTACCACGACGAGCGTGCCGGGGTGATCCCGCTGCCGCCGGGTTCCGTGGGCGACGCGCACGGCCGCCCGAGTTTCCTGGAGACGGACCAGCTGCGTCAGGTGCCGGTATGGGACTTCCGGCGCCGGGTGGGCGTGGTCGATCCGGTCCTGTGGGACCAGGTACGCCACCTGGCCACCTGAGTCCGCTGCGGTTCGGCAGCGCCCCGAAGGGGCGCGGGGCTGTATCGATATGCGGCTCCGCCGCGCGGGCCCGCCCAGCCACGACGGTGCCGCAGACGACCGACGGCATATCACGGCATCTGCAGCGGAGCGCTTGGGTCAGGGGACTCGTATCGTGACGGACCAGTTCTGGAGGCCCAGGCAGGAGACCTTGCCGGGGCCGGGTTCGGGGCACAGCGGGCGGGTCGAGGTGAGCCGTGCGGTGCCGGGGGTGACGGCCTCGTAGGCGGCGACCGCGTCACCCGGCAGGATGACGAAGCCCGGGTTGACGGGTTTCAGCGCGTCGCCGCTCGCGGTGAGCGGCTTCCAGGGGCGCTCGGCCGTGCCGTCCAGCGTGATCCGCACCACCCCGCCGCGCGCCAGGCACAGGCTGCGGCCGTTGTCGGCGGCGGTCAGCTCGGCCGTGGTCGCACAGCCGCCGGCCGTCGGCGCCGGGCTCGGCGGGCGCGCCGTGCCCGGTCCGGACGACGGGGCGGGAGCCGTGCGTGGGGCGGGAGTTGACCGCGGGGCAGGAGAGGAAGCCGGGGCCGAAGTGGACGCGGAGGCCGGGGAGGAGGGCGCCGTGCCGCCGCCCGCGCCCGTGCCCCCGCCGCAGCCCGCGAGCAGGATCGCGGCCGTCACGGCGGCGAGCGCCGTGCGGTGGATCGTCGTACCGCGCATGGGGTGACCGCCTTCCGCCGGGTGCCGGCCCCGGTACGGATGGGACGTGCCACCCGGGCGTGCGGATCCCGCGCGGTCCCCGGCCGGTGGACACCGGCCGGGGATGCCGCTCGGCGCTCTCGGCGGCGCCGGTGCGGCGGTGCTACGCCCAGAGCTGTCCCTGGAGCGTCTTGATGGCCTCTTCCGTCGTGGCCGCCGTGTAGACGCCGGTGGAAAGGTACTTCCAGCCGCCGTCGGCGACGATGAAGACGATGTCGGCGCTCTCGCCGGCCTGTACCGCCTTGCGGCCGACGCCGAGCGCGGCGTGCAGCGCGGCGCCCGTGGAGACGCCCGCGAAGACGCCCTCCTGCTGGAGGAGTTCACGGGTACGGGTGACCGCGTCGGCGGAGCCGACGGAGAAGCGGGTGGTGAGCACGGAGGGGTCGTACAGCTCGGGTACGAAGCCCTCGTCGAGGTTGCGCAGGCCGTACACCAGGTCGTCGTAGCGGGGTTCGGCGGCGACGATCTTCACGTCCGGCTTGTGCTCGCGCAGGAAGCGGCCGACGCCCATGAGGGTGCCGGTGGTGCCGAGGCCGGCCACGAAGTGGGTGATCGAGGGGAGGTCGGCCAGGATCTCCGGGCCGGTGGTGGCGTAGTGGGCGCCGGCGTTGTCCGGGTTGCCGTACTGGTAGAGCATCACCCAGTCCGGGTGCTCGGCGGCCAGTTCCTTGGCGACGCGTACGGCGGTGTTGGAGCCGCCCGCGGCCGGTGAGGAGATGATCTCGGCGCCCCACATGGCGAGCAGGTCCCGGCGCTCCTGCGAGGTGTTCTCGGGCATCACGCACACCATGCGGTAGCCCTTGAGCCTGGCCGCCATGGCCAGGGAGATGCCGGTGTTGCCGGAGGTGGGTTCCAGGACGGTGCAGCCGGGGGTGAGCCGGCCGTCCTTCTCCGCCTGCTCGATCATGTGCAGGGCCGGGCGGTCCTTGACGGAGCCGGTCGGGTTGCGGTCCTCCAGCTTGGCCCAGATCCGCACGTCGGCGGAGGGTGACAGGCGCGGCAGGCGGACGAGCGGTGTGCCGCCCACCGCGGCGAGCGGGGAGTCGTAGCGCATCGGGGACCAGCGGCCGTTCAGGCCATACCGCCGGCCACGGCCGGCAGGATCGTCACGGTGTCGCCGTCGGTCAGCTTGGTGTCGATGCCGTCGACGAACCGGACGTCCTCGTCGTTCAGGTAGACGTTGACGAAGCGGCGCAGCTTGCCGTCTTCCACGATGCGGGCCTGGATGCCCGCGTGCCGGGTGTCGAGGTCGGCGAACAGCGCGGCGAGGGTGTCGCCGCTGCCCTCCACCGCCTTCTGACCGTCGGTGTACTGGCGGAGGATGGTGGGGATGCGGACCTCGATGGCCATGGTTGCGGGCTCCTGTCGGAAGTGTCGGATCGGGGCGCACAGGGGGTCCCCGGGCTTTCGGCACCGGGGAGCGCCGCGGCTCAGGGCCGCACGGCGGCAGGGAAACGTCAACAGATGGCGCTGTTCAGCCTGCACAGATCGACGTGCAGCCGCGCCACGAGCAGCATGCCCGGCGCCTTCTCGCTCACGTCGTGGAGAACCATGGGGTCATCGTATCGATTCCCGGTCCGCTCCCTGGAAGACGATCTCACATCGTGGATGAATTCTGACCGAACTGTGGTCATGGGGCTCGGTCAGTACGCGTCGACGACCTTGACGTCCTCCTCGGTGACCTCGCCGTCGAGGATCCGGAAGGAGCGGAACTGGAACTCGCCGAGGCCGTCGGTGTCCGCCGTGGAGACCAGGACGTAGTGCGCGCCGGGCTCGTTGGCGTAGCCGATGTCGGTGCGGGAGGGGTAGGCCTCGGTCGCGGTGTGCGAGTGGTAGATGATCACCGGCTCCTCGTCGCGGTCGTCGAGGTCGCGGTAGAGCTTCAGGAGGTCCTGCGAGTCGAACTCGTAGAAGGTGGGCGAGCGGGCGGCGTTGAGCATCGGGACGAAGCGCTCGGGCCGGTCGGTGCCCGCGGGGCCGGCGACCACGCCGCACGCCTCGTCCGGGTGGTCCTCACGGGCGTGGGCGACGATCCGGTCGTACAGGTCCTGGGTGATGGTCAGCATGCGGGCAAGGATAAGCAGAGGGGCCGCTCCGTACCGAGGGTTGGTACGGAGCGGCCCATATGACGGACGCCCTGAGCGGCGGCCGCGGCGGGCGCCATGTGTGACGCGCCGCGGCCGGGCGTCCTCGGCGGCGGGGCCCCGATGCGGAGGCCCCGGCGGTCAGAGCACCTTCTCCAGTGCCGGTTCACGGGGCCCGGTGGTTCCCGGTGTGCGGTTCCTGAGGACCAGCCAGCCGATGCCGAGGGCCATCGCCCAGCCCGCCATCACATACAGGCAGATCCGGGAGTCGGCGTCGTAGGCGATCAGTCCGGTGACGAAGACCAGGAACGCGATGGCGATCCAGCTGCACACCGAGCCGCCCGGCGCCGGGAAGGAGGACGCGGGCAGCCGGCCCGAGACGACCTCGCGGCGGTAGCGGACGTGGCTGATCAGGATCATCAGCCAGGTCCAGATGCCGGCGGCGGTGGCGACGGAGGTGACGTAGCCGAACGCCTTCTCCGGGACGATGTAGTTGAGGACCACGCCGATGGCCATGAAGGCGACGGAGACCGTGATGCCGAGCGCGGGGGTCCTGCGGGCCGAGAGCCGGCCGAACGTCTTCGGGGCCTCGCCGTTGTCGGCGAGGGTGCGCAGCATGCGGCCCGTGGAGTACATGCCGGAGTTGCAGGACGACAGGGCCGCGGTGAGCACGACGAAGTTGACGATGCCGGCGCCGGCCGGGATGCCGATGACCGCGAACGCCTTCACGAAGGGGCTGACGCCCTCGGCGAACTCGGTCCACTTCACCACGCACAGGATGACGGTGAGCGCACCCACGTAGAAGAGCGCGATCCGCCAGGGCAGGGTGTTGATGGCCTTCGGGAGGGTCTTCTCCGGGTTCGCCGACTCGCCGGCGGTGACACCGACCAGTTCCACGGCGAGGTAGGCGAACATCACGCCCTGGAGGGTCATCAGGGACGAGCCGACGCCCTTGGGGAAGAAGCCGTCGAACTGCCACAGGTTGGAGACCGTGGCGGTGTCGCCCGCCGCGCTGAAGCCGAAGGTGAGCACGCCGAGGCCGATCACGATCATGCCGATGAGCGCGGTGACCTTGACCATCGAGAACCAGAACTCGATCTCGCCGAACAGCTTCACCGAGATCAGGTTGGCCACGAACAGGGCCAGCAGGAAGACCAGGGCCGTCACCCACTGCGGGACGGACGGGAACCAGTAGTGGACGTAGATCGCGGCGGCCGTCAGCTCGGCCATGCCGGTCACCACCCACATCAGCCAGTACGTCCAGCCGGTGAAGTAGCCGAAGAACGGGCCGAGGAATTCCCGTGAGTACTCGGCGAAGGAGCCCGAGACGGGCCGGTAGAGCAGCAGCTCGCCGAGCGCGCGCATGATGAAGAAGATGACGCCGCCGGCCAGGGCGTACATCAGGATGAGGCTGGGTCCGGCCTTGGCGATGTTCGCCCCGGCTCCCAGGAACAGACCGACGCCGATGGCGCCGCCGATCGCGATCATCTGGACCTGACGGCTGCCGAGCCCGCGCTCGTAGCCCTCTTCGGGTGCCTCGGTGACCTGCGCTGAGGTCATGTGCGGTGCGCCTTTCTCCATGCCGATCCGTGCCCTTCGTCGGGCCACGGACCGGGTCTCGATCCCCCCGGATGGATGGAGTGGGTGCCTGGCCGGTGGTCACCGGCTCGGTGGCGCACCCGGCCGAACATGGGTGGTGTTCGCCGGGCGGTCGTGAAGATGTACCACGACCACCCTGCTGATCACACCGGTGAACTGTGGCGCACACCACAGCAAAAAGGGGGCAAGCGACGCGCAATCACCACAAAAAGGGACGCATGGGTGACGCGATCG
Organism: Streptomyces sp. NPDC102462; assembly: GCF_044765425.1. Lineage (NCBI taxonomy): Bacteria > Bacillati > Actinomycetota > Actinomycetes > Kitasatosporales > Streptomycetaceae > Streptomyces > Streptomyces sp. NPDC102462. The sequence goes on from NZ_JBIWKB010000019.1 coordinate 50,654, forward strand.
TTATCCGGATTTGAGCGTCCTCTGAGCGGACACGTCAAGGACGCGACATGGGCACATCCGGGTGCCGGCTCACCTCCTCGGCCGGCCGGCGGACGAGCCTGCGGGTCCGCGGGCCGCAGCGCGAGATGGTCCCGCGCGCCGGCGCGCCACCGGGCCGCCGACCCGGGCAGGGCGGTGCGCGCGACCCGGCGGCCCGGGCCGTGCCGGCGATCGCCCCGGCGGCGATTCCGGCCGCGGGCACGGCAGCCCGTGCCGGCAGCCGCGGCGCCGTGGGCAGCGCCGGCCCGATCAGGACGCGAGGAGGGGACGAATCAGGGCAAGAGTGTGGACACGAGGGTTTCCTGGAGCCCGCCCAGCCACAGGTACGCCATCACCATCGGCTTGCGCGGGTCCTCGTCCGGCAGCCGGTAGAGCAGATCCGTGTCGTCCTCGTCGGTGATCTCCAGCCGGGAGCCGATCGCCAGCCGAAGGTCGTTGAGCGCGCCCAGCCACTGCCGGGACTCCGCGGGCGACAGCTTGAGGACCGCGCCGCCCTCCCCCGCCGCGGCCAGCGCGTCCAGGGCGTGGATCACCGCGAGGGCGTTCTCCCGCTTGCCGGCCCGCAGGTCGTTCTCGGTGTAGCGGCGGAACTCGGCGGAGTACGCCTGTCGCTCCTCGGCCTCCTCGGCCGTGTCCGGCGCCCGCCCGGGGTCGCTGTAGGCGTCCGGAAAGAGACGGCGCAGCACCGGGTCGGCGGGCGGCTCGCTGGGGCCCTCGGTGAACAGCTCGGCGAGCGGGTCGGCTGGGGCGTCCGGGGCGGGTCCGGGGCCGATCAGCTCCAGCAGCTGGACGGCCAGCGACCGGATGATGGAGATCTCGACGTCGTCGAGCGCGACGGCGGCGCCGCCGCCGGGGAGCGGTTCGAAGTGTCCTGGCATCGGTGAGGTCGTTACTTCCGGTCCTGCTGGAGGGTGGCCCACAGACCGTAGCCGTGCATCGCCTGCACGTCGCGCTCCATCTCCTCGCGGCTACCGCTGGAGACGACCGCACGGCCCTTGTGGTGGACGTCGAGCATGAGCTTGGTGGCCTTGTCCTTGGGATAGCCGAAGTACGTCTGGAAGACGTACGTCACATAGCTCATGAGGTTGACCGGGTCGTTGTGCACGATGGTGACCCAGGGGACGTCGGGCTCGGGTACGGCGAAGACCTCCTCCGCCGACTCGGTGCGTTCGATCTCTACGGGCGCGGGTGACGTCACATGCCCATGCTGCCACGCCGGGCAAAAATCGTCACACTGACGAGATGGGGGTAGCATGCCACTCCATGGACACAGCAGACCTTGGGCTGCCGGTGGACGTTCCGTCGACGGCGCTCTTCACGGACCAGTACGAGCTGACGATGCTGCAGGCCGCCCTCAGGGCGGGCACCGCCGGGCGGCGCAGCGTGTTCGAGGTTTTCACCCGGCGGCTGCCGCACGGGCGCCGCTACGGCGTCGTGGCGGGCACCGGACGCGTGCTGGACGCGGTCGAGAACTTCCGCTTCGACGCGGGCGTCCTCGGCTTCCTGCGGGAGCGGCAGATCGTCGACGAGGAGACCCTTCAGTGGCTGTCCGGCTACCGCTTCGGCGGTGACATCTGGGGCTACCCGGAGGGCGAGGTGTACTTCCCCGGCTCGCCGCTGATGCGGGTGGAGGGGACGTTCGCCGAGTGCGTGCTCCTGGAGACGGTGATCCTGTCCATCCTCAACCACGACTCGGCCATCGCCGCCGCGGCCTCCCGGATGGCGTCGGCCGCCGGGAGGCGGCCGCTGATCGAGATGGGCGCCCGGCGCACCCACGAGCTGTCCGCCGTGGCCGCCGCGCGCGCCGCCTACATCGGCGGCTTCGCCACCACCTCGGACCTGGCCGCCGGCTTCCGCTACGGCATACCGACGGTGGGCACCTCCGCCCACGCCTTCACCCTGCTGCACGACCGCGAGCGGGACGCCTTCCGGGCCCAGGTGGACTCGCTCGGGCGGGGCACCACCCTGCTGGTGGACACCTACGACGTCGCCGAGGCCGTACGGACCGCCGTGGAGGTCGCCGGTCCCGAGCTGGGCGCGGTGCGCATCGACTCCGGGGACCTGCTGCTGGTCGCGCACCGGGTGCGGCAGCAGCTGGACGAGCTGGGCGCCGTCGACACGAAGATCGTCGTGACCTCGGACCTGGACGAGTACGCCATCGCCTCGCTCGCCGCGGCGCCCGTCGACGCGTACGGCGTCGGCACCCAGCTGGTGACCGGTTCCGGGCATCCGACCTGCTCGATGGTGTACAAGCTGGTGGCGCGCGCCGAGTCGGGCGACCCGCAGGCGCCGCTGCTGCCGGTGGCCAAGCGGTCCACCGGCGGCAAGACCTCCATCGGCGGGCGCAAGTGGGCCGCGCGGCGGCTCGACGCGGACGGGGTGGCGGAGGCCGAGGTCATCGGCACCGGGCCGGTGCCCGCGGAGCTGGCGGACCGGCAGCTCCTGGTCGAGCTGGTCAAGGGCGGCGAGGTGGTGGCCCGCGAACCGCTGGACGTCGTCCGCGACCGGCACGCCGCCGCCCGCGCCAATCTGCCGCTGTCCGCTACCCAGCTCTCGCGAGGGGAACCCGTCATTCCGACGGAGTATGTCCCGGGACGGTCGGGTAGCTAGAGCAGGACCGCACGCCCGCCCCGACGCCCCCCTCCCGGACCGCCGCCGAAGTCTCTAGGCTCGTATCTTCCCTCCCCGGGCTCTGGGAGCCGGGGACCGCCAGTCGAAGGACACCGACCATGCGCCGCGCCTTGATCGTCGTAGACGTGCAGAACGACTTCTGCGAGGGGGGCAGTCTCGCGGTGGCCGGGGGTGCCGATGTGGCCGCCGCCATCACCGAGCTGATCGGCCAGGCGCCGGCCGGCTACCGGCATGTGGTGGCGACCCGTGACCACCACATCGCGCCCGGTGGCCACTTCGCCGACAACCCCGACTACGTGCACTCCTGGCCCGCGCACTGCGTCGCCGGCACGGAGGGCGTGGGCTTCCACCCGAACTTCGCCCCCGCGGTCGCCTCCGGTGCGATCGACGCCGTCTTCGACAAGGGGGCGTACGCGGCGGCCTACAGCGGTTTCGAGGGCACCGACGAGAACGGCGTCCTGCTGGCCGACTGGCTCAGGACGCGTGGGGTCGACGAGGTGGACGTGGTGGGCATCGCCACGGACCACTGCGTGCGCGCCACCGCCCTGGACGCCCTGCGGGAGGGGTTCCGCACGAACGTCCTCCTGGACCTGACCGCCGGAGTGGCCGAGGACACAACGCAGCGCGCGATCGAGGCCCTACGCCAAGCAGGAGCAACCCTCACAGGCAAACCCCTCACCTGACCAAAGGGGCGCGAGGAACCGCGCACAGAACGACAACCCCGGCCCCCCGGCAAACCCCGCCCAGCCACCCACAGGGGCGCGGGGAACTGCGCGACCGGCCACAACACAGCCGCACCCGCCCGACAACCCCACACCCCCAAACCCACCGCGCACAGACCCCACCCGCGCCACAAAGGTCACCGCAAGATCAACAACCCCCCACGCCTAACCCAGCGGAGCGCTGGGGCGGAGGAGCGCCCTGATCGGATGCCACAGCTCGGTCACCAGATCCGCCGCGGTGACGTCGGCCGCGGGCGCGGTGCGCCATATCAGCCCGTCCGGATGGTGCAGGACCGCCGTGATCTCGTCCGGTGTCGGCGGAGCCGCGTTGCCCCGCAGATACACCGCCCGCATGCCCAGGTTGCGCAGCCGGGTCAGGGCCCGCGCCCGGTTCTGGGCGTGCACGAGCACCCGCACCCCGCACGCGGGCGTACCCGTGGGCGAGCCGTCGGCGGCGGGGCTGGGCAGGTTCAGTGCCACCACCACCGTGCCGTTCGGCAGCTTGCAGAAGCCTCCTGCGGCCATGCGGTCACATCCCCGTTTCGGTCGGTGTCAATAAGAGCGCCACAGGACGCACCTAAACACGATCGGCGGCGACCCGCCAAGGGGCCGCCGCCGATACGCCTCTGACCTGCGGAGATGCTGACTACTTCACCGCGGGACCGACCTCGATCTCGATCGTCGAGCCATCCTTGGCCTGCTTGTCGATCTTGATCTTGGTGTTGGTGTCAGTGATCTTGACACCACCGGCCGGGTTGGCCGGGTCGTAGTAGGTGTTGGTGTGGTCGTTGAAGACCGACACCCCCTTCGACGACTTGATCACGGTCGGCACGCCCGCCTTGTGCAGCGTGATGCCGTCCGTGCGCTCCAGGCTGAACGTCGAGTCGTAGGCCTGGATGCGGTTGCGCATCAGCGTGCCGTCGGTCCAGCGCAGCGCGGTCGGGTGCGAGTCGACCGGGAGGATCAGACCGGTGCCGGGGTGGCTGCCGGTGTTGTTGTCCTGCTGGGAGGTGTCCCACTTCCAGATCAACAGGCCGTTCTGGTACGGGTAGTGCTCCACCCAGTCCGGACGGGTCGTCGAGAAGCCGAAGTTGTACGGGCCGGTCTTCAACGTCGTGTCGTACGACTCGTACTGGCGGTTCTCGGCGATGTAGTACTGCTTGTAGTCCTTGGTGAAGGACGCGCCGACCCGGGAAAATCCGTTCGCCGTCCAGGCCGCGTCCGCGCTCTCCGCGTCGTCCGAGAAGACCGTCGCGCCGTCCGCGGTCACGGTGATCCGGTCGGCCGTGAAGCCCTTCTGCGCCACGCCGCCGTCGGTCTGGTAGCGGAAGCGCAGCTGGAACTTCTGGCCCGCGTAGGCGTCCAGCGGGTACGACAGCTTCTCGTAGCCGTCGATCGTGCCGGTCAGGGCCGGCTTGTCGCTGCCGTCGCGCGGGATGGGCCGGCCGTCCACCGTGCCGTCGAGCGCGGTCCAGTTGGCGCCGCCGTCGGTCGACACCTCGGTGTAGAGGTAGTCGTACTCGGCCTCGATGTCGTACCAGCCGTCCAGGGTCAGCACCGCCGAGGACGTGCCGGTCAGGTCGACGGAACGGGTCAGCGTGTTCTTGAGGTCGTCACCGCTGCCGCTCCACCACTGGGTCGCGCCCTGCGCCGGGGTGATGATCTCGGTCGTGACGGCCTTTTCGGGCAGCGTGACGACGAGGGCCTGCCGGTGCTTGGTGTTGTACTCGGCGAGGCCGAGCTTGTGCCAGGAGCTGATGCCGGCCTTGGCCACGTCGTAGTTCAGCCAGCCCAGTTGGAGCTTGTCCCAGGCGTTCATGTCGCCGGGCAGGTCACCGATGGCCTGCTGGCCACGGCCGAGCCAGGAACCGGACGACATCAGGGTCCAGAACCCGGTGGAGTTCTCGCCGCCCGCGGTGTCGTACTCGTCCGGCAGGCCGAGGTCGTGGCCGTACTCGTGGGCGAAGACGCCGAGGCCGCCGTTCTCCGGCTGGATGGTGTAGTCGCCGACCCAGATGCCGGTGCTGCCTATCTGCGCGCCGCCGAGTTTGTTGTAGTCGGGGCCGGTGGCGCCGGCGTCGGTGCCGAAGGCGTACCAGCGGTGGGCCCAGATGGCGTCCTCGCCCTGGACGCCGCCGCCGGCGGACTCGTCCTCGCCGGCGTGCACGATCTGGAAGTGGTCGATGTAGCCGTCGGGCTCGTTGAAGTCGCCGTCGCCGTCGAAGTCGTAGCGGTCCCACCGGTCGTACTGGGCCACGTCCGCCTTGATGTCGGCGTCCGTGCGGCCGGCCGCCTTCTGGTCGGCGACCCAGGCGTTCAGGCCGTCGCGGACGACGTTCCAGACGCTGGAGCAGGTGCTGCCGCCGCACGCGTTGTTGCCGTAACGGGCCTCGTTGTAGGGGACCTTGACCCAGTCGGAGACCTCGCCGTCCACCGAGTAGCGGCCCGAGGACTGCTTCTCGTAGTACTTCTTCAGCGACTCGGTCTTCTTGCCGGTGCCGAAGTAAAGGTCCTCGTAGTGCTTCTGGTTGTAGTCGGACTTCCAGTCGGTGCTGTTGTCCTTGGTGCGGTCCGGCGCCGCTATCTCGTTGTGCAGCGGGCCGGCGTCGCCGCCGTAGCGGGGGTCGACCTGGTCGCCGAACTCGACCAGGATCGTGAAGATCTTGTCGGTCTTCTCCCGGCCGAGTTCGACGTACTTGCTGTTGCCCTTCTTGCTGTCGAGCCGTACGACCTTCGAGCCGTCGCGGTCCTTCACCTGGGCCTTGCCGGCGATGACCTGGTCGAGGGCTTCCTGGCGCTGAGCCTCCTGGGTCTTGCTCAGCGGGCCGTCGAGGTCGTGTGTCTCCTGTTTCACCGGGGCCGGGTCGTGCCGGTTCGCGGCGGCCGACGCGGCCGTGGTGCTCGCCTCCGCGACGGCGAACGTCGCGAACGTGGCCGAGGCCGCCGCGAGCGCGACGCCGACCGCGGCGACTCTGAACGTCCAGGGTCTGCTGGTCACTTGAGTTCCTCCCCCGCGTCGCGCACACGGAATGGAGGGGTCCTGGCTTGGAGGTCCGTGCACGCCTGATCAACGCGTGTAGTCAAGTGACGACATTTGACTAGAGGTTTACGAGAAAAGACAGCCCTTGACTTGAGCAGGTCAACTGCACTATGGAGCGGCGGTGATTCGGGACGGATGCCCGTGGCATACCCAACCGGCGCGTGAGACCGTCCACTTGCTGGATGCATGACTCCGTGCGCCCCCTGTGCACCGGTACCGTGGGTTAGGCCACGCTTACCGGCCGTTCCGCTCGGGCATGCACGCGAATAGAGTCGAATGTGGAACGCCCGGAAGTCGGCGGAGAAGCCAGGCCGGTTGCCCGCCTCACCCCCAATATCCTCCGAGGACACGATTGCCATGCCTCGTCCGACTGCCGCACAGCTCGCCTACGGTTCCTGCACCGTGATCCTCTCGACGCTCGCCATGCTGCTGCTGTCGCAGACGAGTTCGGGAGCGGGGATCGCCGTGATCGCCCTCGCGGCGCTCGCCCTGGGGCTGCTGGTCGCCCTGACGGTTCCCCTGCCCAAGCCCCGTACGGTCGCCCCGGCGGCCGGGACGCCGGCCACCGCCGAGCGGGTGGTGCCGGCGCCGCGCAAGCCGGTGGCCGCCGTGGCCGAGCCCGTGCGCGAGCCCACCGCTCGCTGAGTGACACACGAAGTCGGCGGGTCCGTGAAGGATACGGACCCGCCGACTGCTGTTCGTTCCCGGCGGCTCGTGCGGCCCGCCGGACTCATCCGGTGCTGACCACCACCGTCTTGGCGGCCTTGTCGTGCAGGCCCTGTTTGTAGGGCCGGTCGAAGAAGCTCCAACCGCCGCAGATCGCGGTCCAGATGCAGGCGCAGCAGAACGCGAACGGGATCCACAGCACCAGCGCGCGCACCAGCGAGGTCTGCACGGAGGGCGTGGAGCCGTTGTCCAGGTTGGCCACGCGCATGCCGAGCCACTTCTTGCCCAGGGTCTGGCCCGTCCGGGAGATCAGGACGGTGTCGTAGGCGATGTAGAGCACGGCGGCGATCAGCGACTGCGCGAACGACTTGCCGACCTCGACCCTGTCGCTGTTCACCTGGTACTCGCGCACCCCGAAGGCCCAGGTGATCAGCCAGACGACGATGCCGACCAGGATCAGGTCGATGATGCGGGCGAGGGTGCGCTTGCCGCTGTCGGCGAGCGGGGGCATGCCGGCGAGCGGGTCGGCGGGCCCACCGCCGCCGCCGTAGGGTCCGGCTCCATAGGGCCCGCCCCCGTAGGACGGGGGCTGCTGACCGCCGTAGGGCGGGGGCTGCTCACCGCCGTACGGAGGCGGCTGCTGCCCGCCGCCGGGCGGAGGCTGCCCGCCTTCGCCGCCCCCGGGCGGGGGTTGGCCGCCTTCGCCGCCTCCTGGCGGGGGTTGGCCGCCTTCCCCGCCGCCGTGCGGGGTGTCGTAGGGCGAGCCCGACCCCGGGCCGGACGGGGGCCGCTTCCTGAACGGGTCTTCTTCCGGTGGCTGCTGTCCTGAGCCGGGGGGCGGTTCGCTGCTCATGGCCCGAGTGGACCGCGAACCGCCCGATTCCGCATCCGGCGGGCGGCCATCCGGGGTACGGAATCGAAGGGGCCGTACGACGGACCCACACCCGCCGCAACGGGCGTAGGGCCCTTGGTCAGCCCGCGACGAAGGTGTGGGCCGCCTTGTCGTGCCAGCACTGGTGCCACGGGCGGTCGAACAGGCACCAGGCGAAGCCGACGACACCGATGCCGAGCAGACCCGGGACGGTGTGCACGAGCCAGCGCCGCAGGGACGCGCCGAAGGCCGGCGGCTCATGGCCCTCGATGTCCCGCACCTCCAGGCCGCACAGCCGCTTGCCCAGGGTGCGGCCCCACTTGGCGGTGGGCAGCACCTCGTAGAGGACACCGGCGAGGAGCAGGACGGCGAGGACGATGCCGAGGTACGTGCCCGTCGTGCCGTCGAGCAGCCAGACCGTGACCGTGCGGCCGGAGAGCTTGGCCGCGTCGATCTTCTCCTGGATGTGGTCGGCCGCCCTGGTGCCGAGCGGTACGGCGGCCACGGCGGTGACGGCGCCGACGGCCACGGTGTCGACCAGCCGGGCCGCGAGCCGCTTGCCGAGCGCCGCGGGCCGGGCCGCCGCCTGCCGCCGCGCCATCGCCTGGAAGGGGTCCTCCACGGGCGGCTTCCAGGGCGCCACGGGCTGCTCGTCGCCGCCGCCCGCGAGCCGGTGCACCTGCTGGGCCCAGGAGGACTGCCCGCCGCCGGGCCCGGTGGTCACGGGGGTGGACTGCTGCGGTACGGCGGGAGCGGCGGTCCGGGCCGCGGCGCCCGCCGCCTGGCCCTCGCCCTGCGCCGCCGCGGCACGGGCCGCGGCGGCCTTGCCCGCCCCGAACCCGGGCCCGCCGGAACTGCCGCCGGGGGAAGCACCGGAGGAACCCGCACCGGGCGAAGCCGCACTGCCCGTGCCCGGAGCGCCGGCGGGAGCGGAGGCGGAACCGGCCGCGCCGGAGCCCTGTGCCGGGATCGCCGCGCCGGACCCGCCGGACCCGGCAGGACCCGGCTGCCCCGAGGGCGCGCCGAAGGCCGGCCCGCTCCGGTCGGCGGGGGCCGCCGCGCCCGGCTCCCCGGTGCGCGGCACCGCGCGGAAGGTCATGGTGCCCTCGTCCTCGGCGGCGGGCGCGGCGGCCGGGCCGGGGATGGGACGGCGGAAGACGAACGTGCCGCTCGCGGGCAGATCACCGGATTCGGCCGGCGGGATCGTCGCCGTGCCGTCGGTGCTGGTGGCCCGGCCGTCCGGCGCCGGCGGCGGATCGGCGGGCACCCGCGGGTCGGCCCCGGGCACCCGCGGGTCGGCGCCCCAGGAGATCCGGCGGTCCGGTTCGCCGCCGAAGCCGGACTGCCGGGACCGGTCGGCACCCCACGCGGATGCCGGCTCGGGCCCGGCGGGCTCGGGCTGCGGCCCGGCGGGCTCCGGCTGCGGGTCCTCGTCGAAGAAGTGCGGGCCGGTCTCCTCGACCGCGGGTGCGGCCGGACGCGTCCCGGGCGGCGGGGTGAGCGGTTCGCCGTCCCGGGGGGCTGGCCGGCTGGTGCCCGGCACCCAGGCGGCCCCGTTCCAGTACCGGACGTAGCCGGGGATGGAGGGGTCCGGGTAATAGCCCTCGCGTGGCCTGTCGTCGCCGGGGGCCGGGGTTGGGGCGCTCATGTCCGTCGTCCCGTATCTGCTCGGAAGTCGGTTGGGGGCCTCCACATCTATCAGACCCGGTGGCCCGCCACGGCCAGTCCGGCCGGACCCACTCCTTTCCGGGGATCCGCGCGCACCGGCTCCACAGCCGTGGGAAAAAGTTCTCCGAACCCGCGTAATGCCCGCGCCCCCGCCCTCTCTCCACTCGTACGGGACCGCCCGCGGCGCCCCGTACACCTGCCCGAGAGAGGAACCGCACGTCATGCACTGCACCGTGGTGGAGCGCGAACTGGAGCTGAGGCTCATCCTGTCGCCGGAGCGCAGCGTGCCGGTCCCGGCGCGGCTCTCCTACCGCACCGACGACCCGTACGCCGTCCACATCAGCTTCCACATCAACTCCGAGCAGCCCGTCCACTGGACGTTCGCCCGCGAACTGCTGGTCGAGGGGGTGTTCCGGCCGTGCGGGCACGGGGACGTGCGGGTATGGCCGACCAAGGCGAGCGGCCGCAGCGCCGTGCTGATGGCGCTCAGCTCGCCCGACGGCGACGCCCTGCTGGAGGCGCCGACCACCCTGGTGTCCGCCTGGCTCGAGCGGACCCTGCGGATGGTGCCGCCGGGCTCCGAGGCGGAGCAGCTGGGCCTCGACGACGCGCTCCACCAGTTGCTCGCCCGGTGACGCCGGGTGCGGCGCGGGGTCAGAACAGCTTGCCCGGGTTGAGGATGCCCAGCGGGTCGAAGACCTGCTTGACGGCGCGCTGCAGCTCCACGCCGACCGGACCGATCTCCTGGGCCAGCCACTCCTTCTTCAGGACGCCGACGCCGTGCTCGCCGGTGATGGTGCCGCCCAGCCTGAGGCCGAGGGCCATGATCTCGTCGAAGGACTCGCGGGCCCGCCGGGACTCCTCGGCGTCCTGGGCGTCGAAGCAGACGGTGGGATGGGTGTTGCCGTCGCCGGCGTGCGCGCACACCCCGATGGTCAGCCGGTACTTGTCGGCGATGCGCTCGACGCCCTCCAGCATCTCGCCCAGCCGGGAGCGGGGCACGCACACGTCGTCGATCATCGTGGTGCCCTTGACCGCCTCCAGCGCGGTCAGGGACAGCCGGCGGGCCTGAAGGAGCAGGTCGGACTCGGCGGCGTCGTCGGCGGGGACCACCTCGGTGGCGCCGGCGGCCTCGCACAGCGCGCCGACGGCGGCCAGGTCGGCGGTCGGGTCGGGGGTGTCGAACGCGGCCAGCAGCAGCGCCTCGGTGGACTCCGGCAGGCCCATGTGGGCGAGGTCGTTGACGGCCTTGACCGTCGTCCGGTCCATGAGTTCCAGCAGGGACGGCACATGGCCGCCCGCCATGATCCGGCACACCGCGTCGCAGGCGGCGGCCGCGGAGGCGAACTCGGCCGCGAGCACCAGTTGCCGCGGCGGCTTGGGCTTCAGCGCGAGGACGGCTCGTACGACGATGCCGAGCGAGCCCTCGGAGCCGACGAACAGGCGGGTCAGGTCGTACCCCGCCACTCCCTTCGCGGTGCGGCGGCCGGTGGACAGCAGGCGGCCGTCGGCGAGGACGACGTCCAGGCCGAGCACGTACTCGGCGGTCACCCCGTACTTCACACAGCACAGGCCGCCGGAGGCGGTGCCGATGTTGCCGCCGATGGTGCACATCTCCCAGCTGGAGGGGTCCGGCGGGTAGTACAGGCCGTGCTCCTCGACCGCGCGGGAGAGCGTGGCGTTGACGACTCCGGGCTCGACGACGGCGACGCGGTCGACCGGGCTGATCTCCAGGATGCGGTCCATCTTGGTGAGGGACAGCACGATGCAGCCGTCGGCGGCGTTGGCGCCGCCGGACAGGCCGGTGCGGGCGCCCTGCGGGACGACGGGGACGCGCAGTTCGGTGGCGGTGCGCATGACGTGCTGGACCTCTTCGACCGTGCGCGGCAGCACCACCACGGCCGGGCTGCCGGCCGGGCAGAAGCTCGCCATGTCGTTGGCGTACGAGGTCGTGACGTCGGGATCGGTGAGGACGGCCTCGGCCGGCAGGCCCGCGCGGAGCCGGTCGGTCAGGTCGCCCAAGGCTGTGTCGGGTGCGGCTTCGATTCGGCTCATGATCACAGCCTCGCACCCGGGGCCATCGGTGTGAACCCCATCGGGGGCGCGCCTTCGGCTGCCGGACTGCGGTGGTCATATGAACGCACAGTATGACTATGGAGAACGAACAGTCCGGTCCTGGCACGTCCCTGGTGGCCGCCGCGCCGCGGCGGCGCGGTCGCGTGCTGCGGCGGGTGCTGGTCACCCTGGTGACGGCCGGTACCGCGGGTGCCGCCGGATACATCGGAGTGCTGATGCTGCTGCCGCCCCCGCAGCCGCCGCCGGTCCGGCCGCCCGCGCCCGCGCCGGGCCCGCCGCAGCTCACCACGGTGACCGCCGGGATGCCCGCCGCGCTGCCCGGCCTTGCGGCACTCATCAGGGACCGGGAGCTGTATCTGCGGACGCATCCGCGGGACGCACAGGCATGGGCCGTGCTGGGAACGGCCTATGTGGAGCACGGACGCAGAACCGCGGACGCCCAGAACTTCCCGAAGGCCGAGACCGCGCTGCGGGCCTCCCTGCGGGAGCGGCCGACGGCCAACGCGCAGGCCCTCGACGGGCTGGCGGCCCTCGCCAACGCCCGGCGGGACTTCGGCGAGGCCAGGCGGCAGGGCGAGCAGGCGCTGACGCTCCAGCCCCCGCGCTGGACGACGTACGCGCTGCTGATCGACGCCTATACCGGGCTCGGTGACTACGAGGCGGCCCGCGGCACGCTGGACAAGCTGATGGCGCTGCGCACCTCGCCCGCCGAACGCCCGGCGGTGATGGCGCGTGCCTCCGCCGTCTACCGCGACCGGGGCTGGCGCGAGGACGCGGCGGCGCAGCTCGCGGACGCCGCGGCGACCGCCGGTACCCCCGCCGAACAGGCCGCCTACCTGGAGCAGGCGGGGCAGCTTGCGTGGGAGCGCGGGGACCGGGAGGACGCGCTGCGGCACTTCGAGGCGGCCGTCCGGCTGGACCCGGACCAGCGGGCCGCGCTCGCCGGGCAGGGACGGGCGCTGGCCGCGCTGGGCCGCACGGCGCAGGCGGTCGACGCCTATGTCCTCGCGCTGACGGGCCGGCCGTCCCCGCAGTACGCGCTGGAACTGGGCGAGCTGTACGAGTCGCTGGGCATGGTGCAGGAGGCCCGGGGCCAGTACGACCTGCTGCGGCAGCGCGCGGAGCGGGACATCGCGGGCGGGGTCGACGACGACCTGGTCATCGGGCAGTACGAGGCGGACCACGGCGACCCGCAGGAGGCGGTGCGGCGGCTGCGCGGCGAGTGGGAACGGCAGCCGGGGATCGAGGTGGCGGACGCGCTGGGCTGGGCGCTGTACCGGTCCGGGGACCCGGATGAGGGGCTGGAGTACGCGGAGAAGGCGACGGACAAGACGAAGGGCGGCGGCGTGCGCAGCGCGCTGTACGTCTTCCACCGCGGCATGATCGAACGCGACCTGGGCGAGTACTCCCTGGCTCGCCGCCACCTCAAGGAGGCCCTGCAGATCAACCCGTACTTCTCCCCCACCCGGGCGGCCCAGGCGAGAGCGGCCCTGCAGTCCCTGGGCGACCCCCCGGACGACCCGGCCCCCGCCTGGTGAACCGCCGCGGGGGCCCCGGCGAGGTACCGCCGGGGCCCCCGGACCCCGCGGCCCGGACCTGTGCCGGGCCGGAGGTGGGCTCAGAGGTTGCCGCGTCGCTCCTGTTCCCGCTCGATCGCCTCGAACAGGGCCTTGAAGTTGCCCTTGCCGAAGCCCATCGAGCCATGGCGTTCGATGATCTCGAAGAAGACGGTCGGGCGGTCCTGGACCGGCTTGGTGAAGATCTGCAGCAGATAGCCGTCCTCGTCGCGGTCGGCGAGGATCTTCAGCTCACGGAGGGTGTCGACCGGGACGCGGGTGTCCCCGACCCAGTCGCCGAGGGTGTCGTAGTAGGCGTCGGGGGTGTCCAGGAACTCGACGCCGGCCGCGCGCATGGTGCGTACGGTCTGGACGATGTCGTTGGTGCTGAGGGCGATGTGCTGGACGCCGGCGCCGCCGTAGAACTCCAGGTACTCGTCGATCTGGGACTTCTTCTTGGCGAGCGCGGGCTCGTTGATCGGGAACTTGACCTTGAGCGTGCCGTCGGCCACGACCTTGGACATCAGGGCGCTGTACTCGGTCGCGATGTCGTCGCCCACGAACTCCTTCATGTTCGTGAAGCCCATGACCTTGTTGTAGAAGCCGACCCACTCGTTCATGCGGCCGAGTTCCACGTTGCCGACGCAGTGGTCGACGGCCTGGAAGGTCCTCCGGGCGGGGGGCTCGACGATCGGGTCGGCGGCGGCGTAGCCGGGCAGGTAGGGCCCGTCGTAGCCGGAGCGTTCCACCAGGGTGTGCCGGGTCTCGCCGTACGTCGCGATCGCGGCGAGGACGACCGTGCCGTGCGCGTCCTTCAGCTCGTACGGCTCCGCCACGGAGCGGGCGCCGTGCTCGACGGCGTAGGCGTGGGCGGCGCGCGCGTCCGGCACCTCGATGGCGAGGTCGACGACGCCGTCACCGTGCTCGGCCACGTGCTGGGCGAGGAAGCGGCCCCAGTCGGTGGCGGGCTTGATCACGGAGGTGAACACGAAGCGGGCGGAGCCGTTCTCCAGGACGTAGCTAGCAGTCTCGCGGCTGCCGTTCTCCGGTCCGAAGTAGGCGACCAGCCGCATGCCGAAGGCGGTGGAGTAGTAGTGCGCGGCCTGCTTGGCGTTGCCCACGGCGAAGACGACCGCGTCCATTCCCTTGACCGGGAAGGGGTCGGCCTGCCGTGCGGTGTCGGGCGTGTGCTGTGAGTTCGCATCGATTACGGCCATAGCGGAAGCCTGGCTCCGGCCTGCAAGGTGCGCAATAGTTTGCGTATCCACTGGGCAATCTGTAGGGCCGAACGGCCGTATCGGCGGCCCATCTGTACAGGATGACCACCGCGGGAGGCGCGATGGCGATCGATCATCTGGACGGGCGCATCATCGTCCTGCTGGCCCGGGAGCCGCGGATCGGCGTACTGGAGATGTCCCGCCGGCTGGGTGTCGCCCGGGGCACCGTGCAGGCGCGGCTGGACCGGCTCCAGTCCCACGGTGTCATCCGCGGCTTCGGCCCGCAGGTGGATCCGGCGGCCCTCGGCTATCCCGTCACCGCCTTCGCCACGCTGGAGATCCGGCAGGGCCAAGGGCCCGACGTGCGGGCGCACTTGGCTTCCGTGCCGGAGGTGCTGGAGCTGCACACCACCACCGGGACCGGGGACATGCTGTGCCGTCTGGTGGCCCGCTCGAACGCCGATCTGCAGCGGGTGATCGACCGGGTCGTCGGTTTCGAGGGCATCGTCCGCGCCGCCACGGCGATCGTCATGGAGAACCCGGTCCCACTGCGGATCATCCCGCTGGTGGAACAGGCGTCAGGGGACCGGGCAGCGCCTTGAAGGGGCGCGGGGCTGTATCGATATGCGGCTCCTCCAGCGGAGCGCCTAGCAGGTCGGGACCGAGGGCTTGTTCTTCTCCAGGGCGACCAGGGAGTCCACCGCGCCCTTGAGCGTGGTGACGGGGATCAGCCGCAGCCCCTTCGGCAGTTCCGCCTTGGCGTCGGCGCACTCCGCCTTCGGCACCAGGAACACCGTCGCCCCGTCCCGCCGGGCCGCCTGCGTCTTCAGGGACACACCGCCCACCGCCCCGACGGTCCCGTCGGTGTCGATCGTGCCCGTGCCGGCGATGGTGCGCCCGCCGGTGAGGTCGCCGCCGCTGCCGTCGCCGTCCAGCTTGTCCACGATCCCGAGGGAGAACAGCAGGCCTGCGCTGGGGCCGCCGACGTCCGCGAGCCGCAACGTGACCTTGACGTTCTTGTCGGTCAGATCGAGGTAGCCCAGCGCGGCCCGAGTGGCGGCGTCCTGGGACTGCTGCATCTGCTCGACGTTGTGCCGCTCGATCTCCTTGACGCTGTTCCCGCTCGGATAGACCGAGTCGCGCGGCATGACCGCCCGGTCCGTGCGGAACCAGTTGTCGATCACGTCGCCGAGCGAGACGTTCGCGTCCGGGGAGGTGGCCTCGATGGTCGTCATCCGCAGTTCGCCGCTCGTCCGCCGGCTCGGCGCACCGGAGATGGTGATCACCTCGGTGCCCCTGTTCGCGCCGAGCACGTTCGCCGTCATCCCGGGCTGCGCCACCGAGAACGGCAGCGGCGCGAAGACCGCGGTGGCGATCAGTGCCGCGACGGGCAGGGCACAGACGGCGACGGCCTGGAGGCGCGTGAGACGAGAGAGCACGGGGTCAATCTAACGCGACCCGCCCACCGGGCCACCGCCCGCCCAACCCCACCCACCACGGCAAACACCCCGCCAAACGGCACCGCCAGCGGAGGCCGCGCCCCTCAGGGGCGCGGGGAACTGCGCGACAAGCCACAACGCACCCACACCCGACCACCGACCGCACGGGCTGAGGGTGCCATGTGATCCCGGCCAGGGGGCCGCGCCCCTCAGGGGCGCGGGGAACTGCGCGACAAGCCACAACGCACCCACACCCGACCACCGACCGCATGGGCTGAGGGTGCCGCAAGCCGGAGGCGCCGTCAGCGAAGGGCCTCGGCGACCTCTCGCGCCGCGTCCAGGACCCGGGGACCGACCCGCTCCGGGACGGAGTCCGCCAGCATCACCACACCGACGCTGCCCTCCACCCCGGTCACCCCGATCAGCGGCGCCGCCGCCCCGCAGGCCCCGGCCTCCAACTCGCCCTGGATCAGGGTGTAACCGGGGTCCGCGGGCGGCGCCTGCCGGGCCGCGAGGATCGCCCGGCCCGCGGCCCCGCGGTCCAGCGGATGCCGGAACCCCGCCCGGTACGCCACGTGATAGTCCGTCCACGTGGGCTCCACGACGGCGACCGCCAGCGCGTCCGAGCCGTCCACCAGCGTCAGATGGGCCGTCGCCCCGATGTCCTCGGCCAGCGACCGCAGCGCGGGCAGCGCGGCCTCCCGTACCAGCGGATGCACCTGCCGACCGAGCCGCAGCACGCCCAGTCCGACCCGGGCCCGACCGCCCAGGTCGCGCCGGACGAGCGCATGCTGTTCGAGCGTGGCGAGCAGCCGGTACACCACGGTCCGGTTCACGCCCAGTCGATGGGAAAGCTCGGTGACGGTCAGCCCGTGGTCCGTGTCGGCCAGCAGCTTGAGGACCCGCAGTCCCCTGTCGAGCGTCTGGGAGGTCTCCGCGGTCACGACGCCCACTCCTTAGGTGGTGAGGTCGGCGACCTACTGGTGGCGGTTGCGTCACCGAGTCCCGTCGGCGAGGCGTTTCAGAGGCCGCCGATCGGCAGGACGGCCCGGCGGCTCCGGGCCCAGTCGCTTCACGGCTGCGCTCCGCGGCGGCGCTGCCACGGGGCGTGTGCGTATCCGGACAGTAGCGAAGCCGGTTCGCTGAGCGGAAGCCTCCGTCCAGAATCCGGGCACCCCCCGGTATGAACCATCCGTGTTCGTCCCGATACGCTCCCCACACCGAACTCCGGTGTCACCGCATCCGCGTGGCCCACTCCTGCACCTTGGCGATCCTCTGCCGCAACTGCCCCGCCGTCGCCTCGGCGCTCGGCGGCCCGCCGCACACCCGCCGCAGCTCGGTGTGGATCACCCCGTGCGGCTTACCGCTCTGATGGACGTACGCGCTGACCAGCGTGTTGAGCCGCTTGCGCAGCTCCATCATCTCCTTGTGGCTGACCACCGGCCGCCGCTCGGCGGGCAGTTCGAGCAGGTCGGCCTCGGCATCCGGTTTCTTGCGGCTGTGCGCGATCTGCCGTGCCTGCCGCTTCTGCAGCAGCAGTTGCACCTGGTCGGGCTCCAACAGGCCCGGAATGCCCAGGTAGTCCTGTTCCTCCTCGCTGCCCGGGTGGGCCTGCATGCCGAACTCGGCCCCGTCGTAGAGCACCCGGTCGAAGACGGCGTCGGACTCCAGCGCCTCGAAGGGCAGCATGTCCTGCTCGCCGGTGTCCTCGTCCTGCTCCTTGTTCGCCTCCTCCATCTCCTTCTCGGACTCGGCGTACGGGTCCTCCTCGCCCTCCTTCTTCGGCTTGTCGAGGGCGTGGTCGCGCTCGACCTCCATCTCGTTGGCGAAGGTGAGCAGGTCGGGAATGGTCGGCAGGAAAACGGAGGCGGTCTCGCCGCGCCGCCGGGAACGCACGAACCGGCCGACGGCCTGAGCGAAGAACAGCGGCGTGGAGATGGTCGTGGCGTACACGCCGACCGCGAGCCGGGGCACGTCCACGCCCTCGGACACCATGCGGACGGCGACCATCCAGCGGTCGGTGCCCTCGCTGAACTCGTCGATCTTCTTGGAGGCGCCGATGTCGTCGGACAGGACGACCGTCGCACGGCTGCCGGTGATCTCCCGGATGAGCTTGGCGTAGGCGCGCGCCGAGTCCTGGTCGGTGGCGATGACCAGCGCGCCCGCGTCCGGGATGGCCTTCCTGACCTCGGTGAGCCGCTGGTCGGCGGCGCGCAGCACGCTCGGCATCCACTCGCCGCGCGGGTCGAGCGCGGTCCGCCACGCCTG
The DNA here is from genome assembly GCF_044765425.1 of Streptomyces sp. NPDC102462. Classification (NCBI taxonomy): domain Bacteria; kingdom Bacillati; phylum Actinomycetota; class Actinomycetes; order Kitasatosporales; family Streptomycetaceae; genus Streptomyces; species Streptomyces sp. NPDC102462. Next base: position 68,847 of record NZ_JBIWKB010000019.1, read on the forward strand.
GCTGACGGCGTCCTTCGTCATGGGTTCGCCGAGCCGGGCGGCGACCTCGTCGCCGGCCTTGGTGCGCCAGCGCATGTTGCCGCTGTAGGAGAGGAAGATGACGGGCCGCACCACTCCGTCCGACAGCGCGGACCCGTAGCCGTACGTGTAGTCGGCGGCGGACCGCCGGATTCCGTCCTGCCCCTCCTCGTACATGACGAAGGGGATGGGATTGGTGTCGGAACGGAAGGGGGTGCCGGTGAGCGCGAGCCGCCGCGTCGCAGGCTCGAACGCCTCCAGGCATGCCTCGCCCCAGGACTTGGAGTCGCCGGCGTGGTGGATCTCGTCGAGGATCACGAGGGTCTTGCGCTGCTCGACGCGGTTGCGGTGCAGCATCGGGCGCACACCGACACCGGCGTAGGTCACGGCGATCCCGTCGTACTCCTTGCCGAGCGGGCCCGCGCTGTACTCGGGGTCCAGCTTGATCCCTATCCGCGCCGCCGCCTCAGCCCACTGCTTCTTCAGATGCTCGGTCGGCGCGACCACGGTCACCTGCTGGACGACATGGTGGTGCAGCAGCCAGGACGCCAGGGTCAGCGCGAAGGTCGTCTTGCCGGCGCCGGGCGTGGCGACGGCGAGGAAGTCACGCGGCTGCTCCTGGACGTACTTCTCCAACGCCCCTTGCTGCCACGCGCGCAGCTTGCTGGCGGTGCCCCAGGGAGCGCGGCCGGGGAAGGCGGGGGAAAGGTGGTGGGAGGAAGCGGCGGTAGTCACGGTCTCCGGTGCAGAGGGTCGAAGCAGTGGGCCGCGCTCAGCGGTTCGGCCACGGCGGTCATGGGTGAGGTCGGGCGGCTCGGCTGGGTATGACAACCGGGCCACCCTACCGGCGCCCCACGGCCACCCACGCGCGAACCGGCCCGGGTCGCCCGCGGGTGGGACAGACGTCACAGGAGACACACGCCGCCACATCCGCCCACACGGACGGACGCCACCCCCGAACCCCGCCCGCACCACGGTGCTCCACGGTGGTGCACAGCGGGACCAGCCCACGCCGAACACGACACCGCCCCCGAGCGAAGCCCCGACAGGCCGGCCCAGCCAAGGAGAGCAAGCCGCGCGCCGACGGACAGGGCGAACACACAACGCGCCCGCCCACCTCACCGACCGCGCCCCACACGCCGGCAGACAGGGACGAAGCCACCACACCGCCGCAGTCCACCCGTCGACGTTCAGGGGTGAAGGCACAGCACCCCCACACCACTGCACCGCACCACCTCACCGACAGCGCGCCGCGTGCCGCGTGCCGACGGGCAGGGGCGAGGGCTCGGCCGCGTGTGTCCGCGGTCGCTCAGCGGGTGCGCAGTCGCGTCGTCACCCAGACCCCGATCAACGCCACCCCGGCCATCGGCAGGAACACCGCGGCGAAGGCGCCGGGGTGGCCGGCGCCACCGGTGGCGGTCTCGGCCGCGGAGGCGGCCATGCTGCCACCCCCCAGCGCGGCGAACGCGGCGCCCGCCGCCGCCAGCAGGACGACGTTGGACAGACCGTCGGAGATCTGCAGGGCGGCGGAGTTGGCGCCGGCCTCCTCCGGGGCGGACAGCCGCAGCAGGAGCACGCTGCTGGAGGAGATCACCAGCCCCATCCCGAAGCAGCCGAATCCCCAGGCGACGGCGACGGTCCACGCGGGCACGGCGGGCACGAGCACGCTGGAGGCGGCGGCGATCGCGGCCGCCGTCAGCACCATGCCGACGGTCATCAGCCGCTCCCGGTGCGGTTCGGCACGCGGCCGGGACTGCACCCAGGACCCCAGCGCCCAGGTGCCGCCGCCCGCCGCCAGCGAGAACCCGGCCAGCGTCGGCGACAGCCCCCGCTCGGTCACCAGCATCAGCGGCACGAACGACTCGGCCGCGATGAAGGACCCCGCGGCGACCCCGCGCAGCAGCACGACGGACGGCAGCCCGCGCGCCGCCCGGTAGGTGCCGCGGGGCAGCAGCCCGAGCACGGCCGGCACCAGCAGCGCCGCGCCCGCCACCCCCGGGACGAGGGAGACCCAGCGCAGGTCCTGCGCGGCGAACTGGAGCAGCGCCGCGCCCAGGGAGACGGCGAACGCGAGCCGGATGCGCCGCCGGCCGACGGAGCCGGACGCCTTGCCCCCGGACGCCTTGCCCCCGGACCCCGTGCTGTCAAGAGCAGTGCCGCCGGAGGCGGTGCCGCCGGTCCGGGCGCCGGTGTCCACGGGGCCGGCCGCGCGCCGTCGTATCTGCGGCAGCGCGAGCGCCAGCGGGAGCACGACCAGCACCGGGATCGCCAGGAACACCCACCGCCAGCCCAGGTGCTCGGTGACGGCGCCGGCGGCGAGCGGGCCGACGATCGACGGGACGACCCAGCCGGCCGCGAACGCCGCCATGATCGCGGGACGCAACCGCTCCGGGTAGGCCCGGCCCACGACCACGTACAGCGCGACGATCACCAGCCCGCCGCCCAGGCCCTGCACGGCCCGCCCCAGGATGAACACCCACATGGAACCGGCGGCCCCGGCCACCACCAGCCCCACCGCGAAGGAGCCGATCCCCGTGGTCAGCGCCCCCAGCGGCCCCCGCCGGTCCGACCACTGTCCGGCGAGCACCATGCCGAACAGGCTGGTGGTGAAGTATCCGGAGAACGCGAACGCGTACAGGGACACCCCGTCCAACTCGCGCGCGGCCACCGGCATCGCCGTACCCACCGCGGTCGCCTCGAAGGCGATCAGTAGCACCACCGAGACGATCCCGATGCTCAGCGCCCGGTACGTCCGGCCCAGCACTCCTTCCTCGGGTCTGCCTGCGGGCTCGTCTGCTGGTTCGTCTGCGACGTCGGTGTCGCGCGGCTCATGGACGGTCATGACGGCCAGCGTAAGGCCCACAACCGACATTGACCCCTGTCGCAGGGCTGCCCCGGCCTGAGACCTTGGTCGTACGTCTCCCCTGGATGGCTCCCCCCTTTCATGAACTTCATGAACGCCGTATGGCAGTCCCGTTGCAGCCCCCGCGTCCCCCTTGATCCGCTTCCCCGCCCCGCCCTACGGTCGTCCCATCGACACGGCCGTGTGCCCGAGTGGTTCAGGGGCTCGCCTGCAAAGCGAGTTACGCGGGTTCAATTCCCGCCACGGCCTCTATCGCGTCTCGACCGGTCCCGGAGGGGCTGGTGTGCTTCAGAGGACGCCGCCTGCCTCGTTCTGGAAGAGTTCCGTCCAGTAGTGCCAGTCCGCGTCCGTTGTCGTCGGGGTCGGGTCGATCGACGTGAGGGTCCGGATCATCGTCGCGGCCAGCTGGTCGTATGCCTCCGTGGTCAGTTCGTGGCCCAGGTGCTCGTCGATCGTGCGCTCGTGGTGCAGCAGCCAGAGGGTGTAGGCGAGGGTGGAGATGTCCGTGTTGAGCGGGTACAGCGCCGCCTCGGGCTCGCTGAAGTTGAGGATCGCGCCCGTGCTGCCGTCGACCACCAGGCTGTTGTCCTCGATCAGGTAGCCGAGGCGTATCAGGCGGTCGGCGTGCGCGGGGAGTGCTTCGAGGGGGTATTCCGACCGCTCGTCCCTGTAGTACTCCCTCAGCGTCGGCAGCGGTACGTCCGTGTCGAGGCGGAAGAGCACCGCGTCCTCGGGCAGGCCCGTCTCGCGCAGGAAGCGGCGGGTCGGCTCGTGGGTGAGCGCGGCGGAGAAGTCCACCTCCTCGAAGCGGGCCACCCGGCCCGGCCCGAACTCCTCGTCCAGGAGCCGGCCGGGCAGGTCAAGGGCGAGGCCCTGGGCGGTGCCGGGGCCCGCGACCAGGGAGAGCGGGCGGATCAGCGCGGCGGCCTTCCAGTACGGCGGCACCTCGCCGTCCGTGCCCTCCTCGAACAGCGCGAGGAGCCGGCGGGATGCCTCGGTGGCGGACTTGGTGCCGTACCGGCCCGCGTAGCAGGCGAACCGGCCGCGCAGACCGGCCAGTTCCTCGGTGACCGCGGCGAAGCGCAGCAGCGTGTGCAGGGAGGGCGCGAGGGGGCGGCTGTCCGTCGGGTCGAACAGGTGGGTGGTGGTGATCTCGCCTGTGCTGCCGTCGAGCAGGATCGACTCCGTCTCCATGCCCGAGGGGGCGAGGAGTTCCCCTATCACCAGCCGGTCCCGCAGCTCGCCCGCCAGCCGCGCCGGGCCGTCGACGGCGTCCGCGAGCGTGCGCAGGCCGGTCGTGCGCAGCGGCGCGAAGGTCAGCAGGTCGCTGTCGTCGGGCAGTCCGGGGCCGGTCAGCAGGCCGCGCGTGGGCGCGTGCGTGACGTAGAGGTCCAGCTCGGCCTCGGTCAGTGTGATCGCCGCGGCCCTGGTGTCGGTCGTGCTCATCGCTCCCCCGCGATTCCCGTCGTACGCCGTCCTGCGTGGTCGTACGCCGTCGTGCTCGGTCCGGTCTTCCCTGGCGCGGGGCACGTCCGGTCCGGCGTCCGAAGCGGCCGTCCCCCACTGACCGTCACACTACGCGGCACCACTGACAACGCCCCGCCGGAGAGGACGTCGTGCGGCCCTCGCACGTTCCGTCGCGGCCGAAATCGCCTTTCACCGGCCCGAATCGACCGCACCGGCAGGAGCCGCCCGCACCGGCCGGAACCGCCTCGCCGTCCCGGCCGCGGACCGCGGCCCCGCGCACCGCGTGCCCCGGGACGCCCCGGGCGTGCTCACCGGTCGGTGACCACCGCGGCCTGCGGGCGGATCGGCAGCCGGTTGACCGGGCGGCCGGTCGCGGCGCGTACGGCGGAGGCGACGGCCGCCGGGGAGGTGACCACCGGGACCGCGCTGATCGACTTCGCGCCGAACGGAGCGACCACGTCCCGCTCCTCGACCAGCTTGACGATCTTGATGTCCGGTGTGTCCAGGGCCGTGGGCAGCGCGTACCCGGTGAGGTCGGGGTGCCGGATCAGGCCGCGGGGCGTGCGCAGGTTCTCGGTGAGCGCGATGCCGACGCCCTGGGTGACGCCCGCCTCGATCCGGGCGGTCAGCTGCGCCGGGTTGAGTACGCGGCCCACGTCCTGCGCGACGGCCAGCTCCACGACCCGCACGGAACCGAGTTCGATGTCGACGTCCACCACCGCGCGCACGGCGCAGAACGCGAGGCCCACGAAGGCGTCCCCCTGCCCGGAGGCGTCCAGCGGCTCGGTGGGGTGCGGGCGGCACTGGGCGGTGGCCCACAGTTCCTTGCCGTCCAGCGCCTCCGTGACGGTGGTCGACAGCACGCCGTCGTACGAGGTGATCTTGCCGTCGGTGATCTGGAGGAGTTCGGTCGACATCCCGAACTGGTGCGCCAGGGGCTGCAGGAGCTGGGTGCGGACCATCTTCGCCGCGCGTTCCACGGCTCCGCCGGAGACCCAGGTGTGCCGGCCGCGGGAGCCCGCGCCGGCCGGGGGCTGGTCGGTGTCGACGGGCGCCACGTGGACCTCGTCGATGCCCAGGGTCTCCTGGACGATCTGCCGGGCGAGCGTGGTGAAGCCCTGGCCGGTCTCCACCGCCGCGCACAGCACGGTCGCCACCCCGTCCTGGACCTTGACGGTCGCCGTGGAGACCTCGTCGGCGCCCTCCGCACCGAGCATGTGGACCATGCCGAGGCCGTAGCCGACGCCCCGGCGCACCGCGCCCGGCTCGCCCGCGCCCTCGGGGCCGCCGGGCAGCAGCCAGTCCTCCTCGGGGGTGTCCTTGGGGAGCGCGGGCAGCGGGAAGTCCCGTACGGCCTGGAGGAGTTCGGCGACCGGCGCCGGGCAGGTCACCGTCTGGCCGATGGGCAGCACGTCCCCGGTGGCGAGCGTGTTGCGCAGGCGCAGCTCCGCCGGGTCGAGGCCGAGTTTCTTCGCGAGCTTGTCCATCTGCGCCTCGTAGGCGGCGCAGACCTGCATCGCGCCCTCGCCGCGCACATGCCCGGAGGGCGGGTTGTTGGTGCGCACGGCCCAGCCCTCGATGAAGGCGTTCGGCACGACGTAGGGGCCGCAGGCGAAGGACACGGCGGCGGCCAGCGCCTCGGACGAGGTGTCGGCGTACGCGCCCGCGTCGAGCAGGATCTGCGCCTCGACCTTCACCAGCCTGCCCTCGGCGTCCGCGTGGTGGCGGTAGCGCAGCAGCGTGGGGTGCCGGTGGGCGTGGCCCAGGAAGGACTCCTCGCGGGTCGCGGTCAGCTTCACCGGGCAGCCCGTCTTCAGGGCGAGCAGGCCGAGCGGGAGCTGGAAGCCCTGGTCCTCGCGGTCGGCGGTGGCCCCGGGGACACCGGTGACGACGATCTTCACCCGGTCCGGGGGCAGGCCGTAGCAGGCGGCGGCGGTGTTGCGGTCGGTGTGCGGGTCGGTGGAGGCCAGGTACAGCTCGACGCCGCCGTCGGGGCGTGGCACCGCGAGGCCCGCCTCGGCGCCGATGGGCGCGGGGTCCTGGCGGCCGATGCGGTACTGGCCCTCGACGACGACCTCGCCGGCCGCGTCCGGGTCGCCGTGGCGCAGCGGGATGTGCCGGATCAGATTGCCGTCGGGGTGCAGGGGTTCGGCCTCGAACGCCTGCTCGGGGTCGGTGACCGGGTCCAGGGCCTCGTACTCGACGATGACGGCGGCGGCGGCCATCCGCGCGGTGTCGGGGTGGTCGGCGGCGACGGCCGCGATGGGCTCGCCGTGGTGCCGTACCACCTCGGAGGCGAACACCGGCCGGTCGGGGATGCCCCGGCCGTGCCGCGGGGTGCCGGGCACGTCCTCGTGGGTGATGACGGCCCGTACGCCGGGCATCTCGCGCGCGTGGGAGGTGTCGATGGAGACGATGCGCGCGTGCGCGTGCGGGGAGCGCAGCACGGCCGCCCACAGCAGGCCCTCGGCCCACAGGTCGGCCGCGTACGGGAAGGTGCCCTCGGTCTTGGCGCGGGCGTCGGCCGACGGCAGGGACGCGCCGAGGCCGTGCGGCAGTTGTTCGGGGGCGTCGGCGGCCTCCGGGACCGTGGTCGCGGTGCCGGCTTCGTTGCTCACGCCTGGCCTCCGTCCTGGCCGTAGGGCTGGTCGTGCGGTCCCGGCGCGTGCTGCGTCTCGAACGCCGAGGAGCGGACGCCGCCGGCGCCCGGGCCCGCCTGATGCGGAATACGTGCCCCGTCCGCGTCCTGTTCGGCGTCCGCCGCGCTGTGCGCCTCGCGTTCGGCGACGACCTCCTTGACGGCGTCCAGGACGCCCCGGTAGCCGGAGCAGCGGCACAGGTTGCCGCACAGGGCCTGGCGCGCCTCCAGTTCGGTGGGCGCCGGGTTGCCCTCCAGCAGGTCGTGCACGGTCATCGCCATGCCGGGGACGCAGAATCCGCACTGCACGGCGCCGCGTCGGGCGAGCGCCCGCTGCACGTCGGAGGGCCGGCCGTCGACGGCGAGGCCCTCGACTGTGCGGACCTCGCTGCCGGCCGCGGTGACCGCGGGCACCAGGCAGGAGGCGACGAGGCGCCCGTCCACCTGGACGTTGCAGGCGCCGCACTCGCCCTGCGAGCAGCCGTCCTTGGCGCCGGCGAGCCCGAGCCGCTCGCGCAGCACGTACAGCAGCGACTCGCCGATCCAGGCGTCGGTGACGGGGCGGTCGGTGCCGTTGACGCGCAGGACGTAGGAGGCGAGGGGGTGGTCGTCGTGCGGGGGCGGCGGGGCGTCCGCGGCCTGCTCGGCCGGGGCGGCGGGGCCGTCGGGCGTGGCGGGCGGCTGCGGGCCGTGCGGACCGGTCGGGGCGTCGTCGGTCGCCTCGGGCCCTGCCGGGGGCTCAGCGGCCCCTTCAGGGCCCTCCTCGTCGCCGTCGGCGGCCCCCGGCGCCCCGCCGCCCCCGACGGCCTCGTGGTCCGCGGCGGGCCCGGTCGCCTCAGGGGCGGCAGCGGTCCCGTTCGTCTCGTGGGTGACCGGCGCGTCGGCCTCGGGCGGGGCCTGGGGGGCGGCGTGTTCGGCCACGGGCTCGTGGCCGTCGCCGGGCCGGACCGCCGTGCCGTGTCCGGCCGTGCCGTGTCCCGACGCGGTGCGGTCCGCCGGGTGGTTCGCGGGAGCGTGGCCCGCGGGGGCCTGGTCTGTCGGGCCGTCAGGGGCCGGGGCCGCCTCGCCCGGTCCTGCCGGAGCGTCCCGGTAGGGCTCGGCGGGCGCGAACCGCTGCGGAGCGGTGGGCTGCGCGCCCCCGTCCGGCCGTCCGTCCACGGCCGGGGGCGCCGCCGGCTGTCCGGGCGGTGCCGCCTGCTGTCCCCAGGGCTGTCCCGCGGTCTCCGTCGCCCAGGGCGCGGGGGCGCCGCCGGGCAGGGTGGCCGGCGGCGTGCCGCCCCACTGCTCGACGAGGGAAGACGCGCTGAACTCGCCCGATTCATCCGGAAGGTCGCCCCCGGCGACAGGGATGGACCACTGCCCGGTCACGTCCTGGCCGGCGGCCGGCGCCGGCTCCTCGTAGGTCCAGTGCTGGGTGGCCGCGGGCGGGTACGTGAACCGGTCGCCGGCGCCCGGCTGCGGGGGCACGGCGTTCGGGTCGGGCCACTGCGCGCCGTCGGCCGGCAGCGACCAGCCGCCGGTGCCCGCCGGGTCGGTGCCGTCCCCGGCGGCTGCCGCCGCTATCTGCGGCGGCACATAGCCGTGGCCGGGCGCGGCGAGCGGGCTGTCCGAGGACAGCAGCGCGTCGATGCCCCCCTCGGGCAGCTTCACGAAGGCGGTGGCGCCGTCGTCGTAGTCGCCCTGGGGCAGCGGGTCCCAGCGGCCGCGCTCCCGGGCCGGGTTCTCTCCGTGCTGGTCGTCGGTCACGACAGCGCCCTCCCCAGTGCTCGTCGGGCCAGCGCGGCGACGGTGCGCCGCAGGTGCAGTACGGCGGGCGGCAGCTGCGGTACGGAGCCGTCCTGCTCGGGGGCCGGGTCGGGGATGCAGGCCGCGGCGACGTACTCCCCGAAGGCGTGCAGCGCCTCGGGCACGATCGCGCGGTCGTTGTCCCAGTCGATGAGCCGGGCCACCCACTGCTCGGCATCCAGGGGCCGCAGCGGCATCGGCGCTATGGCGCCCACGGCGCACCGCACTCCGCGCCGGGCGGGGTCGAGGACGAGCGCCACGGAAGCGGCGGCCCGGCCGGGGCCCGTGCGCCCCGTCGCCTTCAGGAAGACCTGCGGGGCGTGCAGCAGCGGCACGCGTACGTAGCCGATGAGTTCGCCGCCGCCGAGCATCTCCACGCCGGCCAGCAGATGCGAGACCGGGATCTCCCGGCGCGCCCCCTGGGGGCCCGCGATGACCAGCGTCGCCTCCAGGGCGGCGAGGACCGGCAGCGCGTCGCCCGTGGGCGCGGCCGAGGCGATGTTGCCGCCCAGGGTGCCCGCGTTGCGGATGTGCGGCGGGCCGGCGGCGCGCGCGGCGGCGGCGAGCGCCGGGATCAGGGCCGCGAAGTCCGGGCGGCCCATGCGCGCGTGCGTGAGTCCGGCGCCGAGGAGCGCGTGGCCGTCCTGGTACTGCCAGCCGCGGATCTCGCTGATCCGGCCGAGGCCCACCAGGGCGGCCGGCCTGAGCTGCCCGGAGTTGACGGCGGCCATGAGGTCGGTGCCGCCCGCCACGGGGACGGCGGCCGGCATGGCGGTGAGCGCCGCCACGGCCTCGTCCAGCGTCGTGGGCAGGGTGACGGCCTGCGCCGCCTGCGGTGCGTGCGTGGTCAAACCGGCTGCCCCTTCCCGCTGCCCCACCTGGTCCCACCTGTGTTGCCGTACGGTACGTGCTGACAGGGCGGACGTGGCAACTCTGGCACATCTTCGCAAGGCCCGAACGCGGGGGTCCGCTAGGAGGCATTCGCCCGCCTCGCTGGGGAGATGGCCCGTTTTCGACCGCCCTCACCGGTGCGCGACGAATGACACTCTTCGGTGACCCCTGAGGTCTTTTTCCACCACGTGTTCGGACCGCGCCCCCGAGCCACCGACCCGAGCGGGCTGTGCGGCAGCGGGGCGAGACGAGAACGGTCCACGCAGGAGCGAGGCGGGGCGAGAGCGAGCAGCGCAGCAAACCTCCGACGGGAGCGGGCTGTGCGGCAGCGGGCGGGGCGAGGGCGGGCGGTGCGGCAGCGGGCCGCGCGGCGACCGGCCTCGGGGCGGGTGGAGCGGGCGGCCTGTCGCGCGGGCAGGCAGGCGCGGCGGCGGGCAACGCGGCAACCCACCGACGGGAGCGGGCCGTGCGAGCGACCGGCCGCGGGGCGGGTGACACGGGCAACCAGCCGCGAGACCAGGCCGCGCAGGCGACCGGCCGCAGGGCGGGCAGCGCTGGCGACCGGCCGCCAAGGTAGGCAACACGGCAACTGGCCACGCGGCAAACCTCCGACGGGGCCGGCCGCGCTGCAACAGGCAACACGGCAAGCCGCCGACAGGAGCGAGCGACCGGCCGCGGGGCGGGTGGCGTGGGCGGCCGGGTGCGCGGGGAGGTGGTGCTGGTGGGTGGGCTGGCGAGGGGTTAGCGCTTTGGGGGTGGGCCGTCGAGGGGGCGGCCCGGTACGCCGGGGCGGCGCTGCCAGGGCCGGGGTCCGGACGGCGGGCGGTAGTCGACGCCCAGGGCGTCGAGCCGCCGGTAGTGGGCGGTCATCCGGCGTTCGAAACCGGCGAAGTCCCGCTCCGCCGGGGCGGGCAGACGACTCCAGGCCACTTCGGCGAAGGCGGCCAGCCTCGGGAACGCCTGGTAGTCCACGCGCGCGTGGTTCTCCATCACCTCGGTCCACAGGTTGGCCTGGGTGCCCAGCACATGGCCGGCCTGCCGCGCGTCCAACTCCGGGGGAACGGGCTCGAAACGGTAGACGTCCTCCAGGGTGCGGACGAAGCCGATCGGTACGGGTTCGTCCGGGCCGGCGGCCTGCCGGTGGTCGAGGTAGACGTGCTGTTCGGGGCACATGACGACGTCGTGACCGGCGCGCGCGGCGGCGATCCCGCCCTGGTAGCCGCGCCAGGACGCCACGGCCGCGCCCTCGGCGAGCCCGCCCTCCAGGATCTCGTCCCAGCCGATGAGCCGGCGCCCGCGCGCGCTGAGCCAGCGGTCGAAGTGCCGGATGAACCAGGACTGCAACGCGTCCTCGTCGGCCAGCCCGAGTTCCTTGATGCGGGCCTGCGCGGCCGGCGACCGCCGCCACTGGTCCTTGGGGCATTCGTCGCCGCCGACGTGAATGAACGCCGAGAACGACGGGTACGGCGGGGCGGCCGGGTCCGCGGGGAACTCGGTGGCGTCGGCGGGGAAGAGTTCCAGCAGTTCCTCGAACACCCCCTCGTAGAACCGCAGGGTGGTGTCAGTGGGGGCGAGTACGTTCGGAGAGATCCCCCAGGTGTCCCAGACGGAGAGGGCGGTGGTGTCGATGACGTCGGTGTTGCCGAGTTCCGGATACGCGGCGATGGCGGCCTGCGAGTGGCCGGGCAGGTCGATTTCCGGTACGACGGCGATATGCCGCTCGGCGGCGTAGGCCACGATCTCCCGGATGTCGTCCTGGGTGTAGTGGCCACCGTGTGGCTTCTCCTCCCACAGCGGTGAGGCCCGGTGACCGAATTTCGTCCGTGCCCGCCAGGCCCCGGTCTCGGTCAGCTTGGGGTACCGCTTGATCTCCACCCGCCATCCCTGGTCGTCCGTCAGATGGAAGTGGAAGACGTTGAGTTTGTGCGCGGCCATCAGGTCCAGATACCGAAGGACGCCTTCCTTGGGCGTGAAGTGCCGGGCCACGTCGAGCATGAGACCGCGCCAGCGCAGCCGCGGGGCGTCCTCGACGGCGGTGCCGGGCACCGTCCAGCGGCGGCCGGGGGCGAGCGGGGCGCGCCGGAACGCGTCGGGGCCGAGCAGTTGACGCAGTGTCTGCGCGCCCCAGAACACGCCGGCCGGGCCGCCGCCGTGCACGGTGACGGCGTCGCCGTCGACGTGCAGCGTGTAGCCCTCCGGCCCGAGCCGGGCGGACTCCTCGGGCCTGATCCGCAGCTGGACTGCCCCGCCGCCGTCGCCGGATCCGGGCGGCAGCGCGAACCCCGTCGCGGCCCCCAGCGCACCGCGCAGCCAGCGGGCGGTGCGCTCGGTGCCGGGGCCGGCGTCGAGCACCGTGCCCGCGTCGAGCAGGAAGTCGGCGCCGGCGCCCGGAATCCCCGCGCTCGCGGCCGGTTTCCCCACCGTCAGGGGGGCCGGGATCAGTTCCGTCGTCGTCGAAGTCACGTCACTCCTTAACCGCTCCGCCCAGTCCGGAGACCAGCCGTCGCTGTACGAGTACGAAGAAGATCAGCACCGGAATCGTCATCACCGTGGACGCCGCCATGACCCCGCCCCAGTCCGGCTCGTCGGGCTTGTAGAAGACCAGCAGGGCCATCGGCAGGGTGGACTGGGAAGTGTCGCTGATGATGAAGGACTTGGCGAACAGGAAGTCGTTCCAGGCCGAGATGAAGGAAAAGACGCTGGTGGCCACAAGACCCGGGAGGACGAGCGGGAAAAGGATCTGCCACAGGAATCGCGTGCGGCTCGCCCCGTCGATGTACGCGGCCTCCTCCAGGGCCTCGGGCACCGCTTTCACGAAGCCCCGCAGCATCCAGATCGCGAAGGGCAGCGAGAAGGCGATGTGCGGCAGGATCAGCGAGCCGAGCGTGTTCAGTTGGCCGAAGTCCCGCATGAGGAAGAACAGGGGGATCGTGAGGGCTTCCACGGGCACGGTCTGGGCCACCAGGAACATGATCAGCAAGGTGGTCCGGAAGCGGAAACGGAATCGGGTCACGGCGGTCGCCGCGAGAAACGCGATCAGTGCCGAGGCGATCACGACCGCGCACGCCACGACGAGGCTGTTGAGGAAGTAACGGCCGAATTCCTGCTGCCCGAAGACCCGCCGGAAGGCGTCCAGGGACGGCGTCAGGGTCCACGGCCGTGGCTCGTCCGACTCGATCTCGCCGGCCGGTTTGAAGGCGCTGAGCACCATCCAGTACAGCGGGAAGGCGACCACCGCGGCGACGAGGAGCGCGGTCGCCTCGGCCATCGCGCGGCCGGGCCGCCGCGGAAAGCCGCGCACAAGATTCACGGGACTCACAGCTCCTCCCCCTGCCGGCGCAGCGATCGCAGGTAGCCGAGGGTCACGGCGAGCAGGATCAGCAGCATCACGACGCCGATCGCCGAGCCGAGTCCGTACTGCGAGGAGGCGAACGCCTTCTGGTAGGCGTACACGTTCAGGACCAGGTTCTGGCCCGCGATGCCGCCGCCGTTGGTCATGACGTAGATCTGGGTGAACACCTTGAAGTCCCAGATGACCGACTGGATGGTGACGACCGTGAGGATCGGCCGGAGCATCGGGGCGAGCACGGACCGCCAGGTCCGCCATTGCGAGGCGCCGTCGAGGGCGGCGGCCTCCAGGACCTCGGCGGGCACGGCGCGGATCCCGGCGTACACGGTGACCATCACGAACGGGAAGGAGCACCAGACGACTTCGAGGAGAACGAGGAGGAAGGCGCTGTAGCGGCCGTACGTCCACGAGTGGTCGCCAAGACCCAGGAGCCGGTTGACCGGGCCGAAGTCCGGGTCGAACAGGAACAGCCACACGGTCGAGCCGGTCACCGCCGGTGTCGCCCACGCGCCCAGCGCGGCCAGCATCAGCGCCAGCCGGGGCACGGCCCGTACGCGCGTGAGCAGGACGGCGAGGGCGCAGCCGACGGCGAGGGTGGCGCCGACGCAGGCCGCGGCGAAGACGAGTGTGGCCAGCAGCACCTGCCAGAACTGGCCGTCGCCGAAGAGTTCCGCGTAGTTGCCGAACCCCTCGAAGACGGTCGGTTCGCCGCCGCTGACCTGGGCCTGGGTGTACCGGAAGAACGAGATCAGGCCCAACTGGTAGATGGGGTAGACCAGCAGCCCGCCGAGGACCGCGAGGGCGGGCGCGAGATACAGCCAGGGCGTCCACCCGCTCGCCCCACGGGCCCGCCGCGCCCCCTTGCCGTACGGCCGCCGCCGGGCCGCGCCCTCCCCCGCCGGCACCCGGCCCACACCCCCCGCCTCGCCCACCGCCACGCCGACGGGTTCGTTGCGGGTACGGGCGCTCATGGGGCTCATCCGGCGGAGCCGAACGCGGTGTTCATCTTTGCCGCCGCGTCCTTGGCGGCCGCCGGCACGGACTTCTTGCCGCTGATGACCTCCTGGAACATGGTCGGCAGGACCAGGGAGGAGTCGATCTGGGACCAGGCGGGGGACGCCGGGACGAACTTGGTGCCGGCGGACAGCGTCCGCACGAAGGGCTTCACGAACGGCTGCCGCGCGGCGGCCTGGTCGCGCACGTCGGTGAACGTCGGCAGGAAGCCCATCGCGTCGAACAGCGCGGACTGCGTCTTCTTCGACGCCAGCCGCTCCATCAGGTCGACGGCCAGGGTGCGGTGTGTCGTGCTCTTCAGGACGCCGATGTTGTTGCCGCCCGCGAACGCGGGGGCGACCGATCCGGGCGTCACCCCGGGCAGCGGCACCACCGCGTACTTGCCCTTGACCTTCCCGGCCTCGACGGCCGCGTGGCTGAAGTCGCCGCCGATCACCATGCCCGCCTTGCCGGCCGCGAACGCGGTCACCGTGTCGTTGCCGGTCATGCCGGCGCACTTGGCGGCGGGACAGTTGTCGTCGGAGAACAGGGACGTGTAGGCCCTGATGCCCTTCTGTGCGGCCGCGCCGTCGATCGCGGAGGCGTACGAGCCGCCCTTGCCGGTGGCGAGTTCGCCGCCGCCCGCCCACACGAAGGGCAGCGCGCCGTACGTGTAGGCGCCGCCGACGGCCAGGCCGTACAGGTCCGGTTCGGCCGCCCGGATCGCGCGGGCCGTGGTGGCCAGTTCGGCCATCGTCTTCGGCACGTGGAGGCCCAGGTCCTCGAAGACGTCGGTGCGGTAGTACAGGGCGCGGACGCCGACGTAGAAGGGCGCGCCGTAGACCTTGTCGTCCACGGTGACCGACTGCCGGGCGGTCGGGTCGGTGTCGTCGGCCTCACTCCAGGCGCCGAACTCCCGTGTGACGTCGAGGAGCCCGCCGTCGCGGACGTAGCCGGCGGTGTCGGTGTTGCCGTACTCCATGACGTCCGGCGCGGACTTCGGATCGTTGAAGGCGGCTTTGACGCGCTGGGCGCGGGTTTCGACGGGGATGTACTCGACGTCGACCTTCACCCCCTCGTGGGCCTTCTCGAAGTCCGCCGTGACGGCGTCGACGACCTTCTCCTTCGGCTGGTTGCCGACCTCCTGGAAGAGCCACACGCGCAGGGTGCCGCTCTTGGCGTCCTCGTCGGAGGCGGAGTTGGAGGAGGACTGCGGGGCGCAGGCGGTGAGGACCAGGGCGGTCAGCAGTGCGGGGGCGAGACGTGCGGACAGCTTCATGGAGTGACCCTCCGGAAGTGCGTTGCAGCATATGCAATGACGGTTTCGCTCTGCACAACACAGGGAGGCTATGAACTACATGAACATGCCGACAAGAGGTCTGAACCAATCTGTGACCCGGCCGACGCACTTCCCCCATGGCCCGGACACGACAAAGGCCCCCGGAGCACGCCAAAGCGCACCCGGAGACCTCGCGGGGTATCAGCCGGCGGAACGCCGGTTACTTGCCGTCGCCCTCGTCACCGCCGCTGCCCATGGACTCGTAGATCTCCTTGCACATGGGACACACGGGATACTTCTTCGGATCGCGGCCCGGCACCCACACCTTGCCGCACAGCGCCACGACGGGGGTGCCGTCCAGGGCGCTCGCCATGATCTTGTCCTTCTGGACGTAATGGGCGAAGCGCTCGTGGTCACCGTCGCCGTGGGACACCTGTGGCGTCGGCTCTACGAGGGTCCCCGTACCAGTCCCGCGCTCGGGCTCAAGAGTGCTCATACCAGCCAGGGTACTGAAGCCCGCACCCATCAGTTGAGGGACGGGTCGTCCGGGTACGTGGCCACCATCGCCAGCTCGCCGCGCTGACGGCGCAGCACCTCGCGCCACAGCCGCTCCGGGGAGGGCGAGGAGACGTCACCGGGCTCGGACTCCACGACGTACCAGGCGCCCTCCACCAGCTCGTCCTCCAACTGCCCGGGGCCCCAGCCGGCGTATCCGGCGAAGATCCGCAGCGAGCCGAGTGCCGAGGCCAGCAGCTCGGGCGGGGCCTCCAGATCGACGAGGCCGATCGAGCCGTGCACCCGGCGCCAGCCCAGCGGGGCGCGGTCGCCGGACGCTCCCCCGGGGATGACCGCGACACCGAGCGCCGAGTCCAGCGAGACCGGCCCGCCCTGGAAGACCACCCCGGGCTCGCCGGCGAGGGCGGCCCAGCCCTCCAGGATGTCGCCCACGTCCACCGGGGTGGGACGGTTGAGGACCACACCGAGGGAGCCCTCCTCGTCGTGGTCGAGAAGGAGCACCACCGCGCGGTCGAAGTTCGGGTCCGCCAGGGCGGGCGTTGCCACGAGCAACCGCCCTGTGAGCGAGGACACCTCGGTCATGCCAGACATGATCCCGCATCTTCCCGCCGAGTGGGGAGCCAACCGGGGTACGCGGGTGAATGCGGCCGGGTTTCACCGGCGGGGCGGAGCCCGGGCCTGGTGGGAGCGCGTCGCGGGGCGGCGGCGCGGGACCCCCGAGGCCGGGTGGCGCACGCCCGGCGAACCCCGCGGCCGGTGACCCCATGTGCCCGCCGGGAAACGGTTCGTGTTGTGACACAGCTATGACGTGACTGGGCGCCCCTTGGGCTTACGGGAGGGGGGCTCACGGCGATTACTCTGTCTCCTCTGGCCCTGCCCCCTCCACGGAACGCGAGTTACATGACCGTCAACGACGATGTCCTCCTTGTCCACGGCGGAACCCCGCTGGAGGGCGAGATCCGTGTCCGCGGTGCGAAGAACCTCGTACCGAAGGCCATGGTCGCCGCCCTGCTGGGCAGTGCGCCGAGCCGGCTGCGCAACGTGCCGGACATCCGGGACGTGCGGGTCGTCCGCGGGCTGCTCCAGCTGCACGGGGTGACGGTGCGGCCGGGTGACGAACCCGGCGAGCTGGTGCTGGATCCGACGCACGTGGAGAGCGCGAACGTCGCTGACATCGATGCCCATGCGGGCTCCTCGCGCATCCCGATCCTGTTCTGCGGCCCGCTGCTGCACCGGCTGGGGCACGCGTTCATCCCGGGCCTGGGCGGCTGCGACATCGGCGGCCGGCCCATCGACTTCCACTTCGACGTGCTGCGGCAGTTCGGCGCGGTCATCGAGAAACGCGCGGACGGCCAGTACCTGGAGGCGCCCAAGGGGCTGCGCGGCACGAAGATACGGCTGCCGTACCCGTCCGTGGGCGCGACCGAGCAGGTGCTGCTGACGGCCGTACTCGCCGAAGGCGTCACGGAGTTGTCCAACGCGGCCGTCGAACCGGAGATCGAGGACCTGATCTGCGTCCTGCAGAAGATGGGCGCGATCATCGCGATGGACACCGACCGCACCATCCGCATCACCGGTGTGGACAAGCTCGACGGCTACGCCCACCGGGCCCTTCCGGACCGGCTGGAGGCCGCGTCCTGGGCGTCGGCGGCGCTCGCGACCGAGGGCCACATCTATGTCCACGGCGCCCAGCAGCGCTCGATGATGACCTTCCTGAACACCTACCGGAAGGTGGGCGGCGCCTTCGAGATCGACGACGAGGGCATCCGCTTCTGGCATCCCGGCGGCCAGCTGAAGTCCATCGCGCTGGAGACGGACGTGCACCCGGGCTTCCAGACCGACTGGCAGCAGCCGCTCGTGGTGGCGCTCACCCAGGCGACGGGCCTGTCCATCATCCACGAGACGGTCTACGAGTCCCGGCTGGGCTTCACCTCCGCGCTGAACCAGATGGGCGCGCACATCCAGCTCTACCGGGAGTGCCTGGGCGGATCCGACTGCCGGTTCGGGCAGCGCAACTTCCTGCACTCCGCGGTCGTCTCGGGCCCCACCCGCCTCCAGGGTGCCGATCTCGTCATCCCGGACCTGCGGGGCGGTTTCTCGTATCTGATCGCCGCGTTGGCCGCGCAGGGCACGTCCCGGGTGCACGGCATCGACCTCATCAACCGCGGCTACGAGAACTTCATGGAAAAACTCGTCGACCTCGGCGCAAAGGTGGAACTCCCCGGCAAGGCCCTCGCCTGAGCGCTCCGCTGGAAACGCCGCGATATGCCGTCGGTCGTCCGCGGCACCGTCGTGGCTGGCCGCGCAGTTCCCCGCGCCCCTTCGGGCGCTGTCGAACCGCAGCGGACTCACTGGACCTGCTTAGCCACCCGCGTCCCGGAGGAGCGCGGGAACCCATGAAAATGGGCGGCCCCCGGCAAAGGAGGGCCGCCCCATTTATCGATATTCGCGCCCACCGCGGACGCACCCCGAAGGGGCGCAGGCAACTGCGCGACCAACCACAACCGCCCCGCAGTCACCCACGGCGCACCGGCCGAACGACGCTCCCGTGGACCACCGCTCGAAGCGGAGCGCTTACTTGCCCTTGGCCGATTCCTTGAGCTTGCTGCCCGCGGAGACCTTCACGCTGTAGCCGGCGGGGATGTTGATGGGCTCGCCGGTCTGCGGGTTGCGGGCGGTGCGAGCGGCCCGGTGGGTGCGCTCGAAGGTCAGGAAGCCGGGGATGGTGACCTTCTCGTCGCCCTTGGAGACGACGTCACCGACGACCTCGGCGAACGCGGCCAGAACGGCGTCGGCGTCCTTGCGGGTCACTTCGGCGCGGTCGGCCAGCGCGGCCACCAGCTCACTGCGATTCATGTTGTTACTCCCGTGTTCTTCTTGCTGTTGGGGCGTGCCATGCGGCGGAGCCGCAGATCAGGCACAGCGAAGCCGATGCGCTCGCGCCCAGGGACGCATCCTGCCCCCACCTGCGGCGGGAAAGCCAATCCGGCACCCGTAGGAGTCGTGAGAACACCCTAGGGAGTCACCCGAAAAGCGCCTGCTCGGCCGTCACCCTAGAGGGCGCCCGGCGTCAGGAGCTTCCGCGACGCGCCGGTGCGAGGCCGCCATGTCGATCGTCACGCCTTGCACACTACGGTACGAGGCGCTACATCGCGCCCGCGGCCGCCCTGGCCGCGTCCCGCACGGCGCCGGCGACGGCACCCGCGACCTTGTCGTTGAAGACGCTCGGCACGATGTAGTTCGGGTTCAGTTCGTCCTCGGTGACCACGTCGGCCAGCGCCTGCGCGGCGGCCAGCATCATCTCCGTGTTGACGGTGCGGGACTGCGCGTCCAGCAGGCCGCGGAAGACGCCCGGGAAGACCAGCACGTTGTTGATCTGGTTCGGGAAGTCGGAGCGGCCGGTGGCCACAACTGCGGCCGTCTGACGGGCGATTGCCGGGTCGACCTCGGGGTCCGGATTCGCGAGCGCGAACACGATCGCGCCGCCCGCCATGGCCGCCACGTCGTCGCCGTCGAGCACGTTCGGGGCGGAGACACCGATGAAGACGTCCGCGTCGCGCACGGCCTCCTTCAAGGTGCCGGTGAGGCCCTCGGGGTTGGTGTTGTCGGCGATCCAGCGCAGCGGCGAGTCGGTGGGCGCGGCCACCAGATCCTCGCGGCCGGCGTGCACGACGCCGTGGATGTCGGCGACGACGGCGTTCTTGACGCCCGCGGCGAGCAGCAGCTTGAGGATGGCCGTACCCGCCGCGCCGGCCCCGGACATGACGACGCGGACGTTCTCGATCGCCTTGCCCACCACGCGCAGCGCGTTGGTCAGCGCCGCCAGGACGACGATCGCGGTGCCGTGCTGGTCGTCGTGGAAGACGGGGATGTCAAGGGCCTCGCGCAGCCTGGCCTCGATCTCGAAGCAGCGGGGCGCGGAGATGTCCTCCAGGTTGATGCCGGCGAAGCCGGGGGCGATCGCCTTGACGATCTCGACGATCTGGTCGGTGTCCTGGGTGTCGAGGCACAGCGGCCAGGCGTCGATGCCGGCGAACCGCTTGAACAGGGCCGCCTTGCCCTCCATGACGGGCAGCGCGGCCTTCGGGCCGATGTTGCCGAGGCCCAGCACCGCGGAGCCGTCCGTCACAACCGCAACGGAGTTGCGTTTGATGGTGAGGCGGCGGGCGTCCTCCGGGTTCTCGGCGATCGCCATGCAGACCCGGGCCACCCCGGGCGTGTAGACCATGGACAGGTCGTCACGGTTGCGGATGGGGTGCTTGGACTGCATCTCGATCTTGCCGCCGAGGTGCATGAGGAACGTACGGTCGGAGACCTTGCCGAGCGTGACGCCCTCGATGCCGCGCAGCTTCTCCACGATCTCGTCGGCGTGCCCGGTCGAGGTGGCCGCGATGGTGACGTCGATACGGAGCTTCTCGTGGCCGGACGCGGTGACGTCGAGGCCGGTCACCGAGCCTCCGGAGGATTCCACCGCGGTGGTGAGCTGCGAGACGGCGGTTCCGCTCGCGGGCACCTCCAGCCGGATGGTCATCGAGTAGGAGACGCTGGGCGCCGTTGCCATGGCCGACTTCCTCTGCTTTCACCGTGTCGCTGAGTTGTGCCGTCCGATCGTCGCACCTACCCCCGAGTACGTGGTAGCCGCCCCGGATTGCGGACGTTTTGTTCACGGACACGCCTCAATTCCGGAAAATAACTTTCACCATACGAGAGGTGACCGGGCAAGGAAAGAGGCCCACGTCCCGATGAGACGTCGGCCTCTCCACCGTTCATGACACCGACCCGCCATGCTCGCCTCGCGGCAAGTGGTCGCTCGTAGCGACGAAGGTTGGGCCCGGGGGCTTGGATCGAGCCGGTGTCACACCCAGGCTAACAAACGGATCCCGTACAGCCATTCCCGTCCGGAGAGTTCATCGCTCGTTCAGTCCCGCAGGAGGTCCGGCACCCCGGCCGCGTCCGGCTCGTCCCGGTCCCCGGAGACGACCGTCAGCTGCTGGGTGGCGCGGGTCAGCGCGACGTACAGCACCCGCAGGCCGGCCGGGCTCTCGTCGGCGATCTCCGCCGGGCAGACCACGACCGTCGCGTCGTACTCCAGGCCCTTGGCCTCCAGGCTGCCGAGCGCCACCACCCGGTCGCCGAGCCCGGCCAGCCAGCGCGCGGCCTCCGCGCGCCGGTTCATGGCGACGACGACGCCGACCGTGCCGTCCACGAGACCGAGCAGCCGCTCGGCCTCCGTACGCACGGTCTTCTCCAGGGAGTCCCCGAGCACGGTGAAGCGCGGCTCGACCCCGGTGGAGCGCACCGCGGTCGGGGACTCGGAGCCCGGCATCGCCAGGGCCAGCACCTTCGCCGCCAGGTCGGCGATCTCGGAGGGGTTGCGGTAGTTCACGGTGAGCCTAAAGCGCCGGGCGCGCGCGGAGCGGCCCGCCGCCGCCCCGCCCCCGCCGGGCCGCTGGTGCGAGCCGGGCACCCGGGTGCCCAGGGCCTCGTCGCGGGCCTCGGCCGCCTCGTCCGGGTCGGACCAGGAGGACTGGGCCGGGTCACCGACGACCGTCCAGCTGGCGTGCCGCCCGCGTCGGCCGACCATCCGCCACTGCATGGGCGTGAGGTCCTGCGCCTCGTCGACGATGACGTGCGCGTACTCGGTGCGCTCCTGCGCCAGCCGCTCGGCCCGCTCCCGCTGTGACTCCTCGCGCGCCGGCATCAGCTCCTCCAGGCCGGTGAGCTGGTCCAGCGGGTCCAGTTCGCGCCTCTTGCGGGGGCGGGCAGGGCTGCCGAGGATCGCCTGGAGCTCGTCGAGCATCGCGATGTCGTGCACGGAGTACCCGTCCCGCTTCAGGGAGCGGGCCACCTTGCGGATCTCGCCCGGGTTGAGGATGCGGCGGGCCCAGCGGCCGAGCCTGCGCTCGTCGGCCATCGCGTCCAGGACGGCCTTCGGGGTCAGCTCGGGCCACCACGCCTCCAGGAACGCGGTGAAGGCGTCCTCGCCGGTGACGTCCTCGTCGAACGAGGCGCGTAGCTCGGCGGCCAGCTCCGGGTCGCTGTGCCGGGCGGCGGCGCCGGACTGCTCGTACAGGGCGTCCAGGAGCAGCCTGCGGGCGCGCGGGCGCAGCAGGTTCACGGGGGCGGTGCCGCCGAGCGCGGTGCGGCGGATGCGGTCCAGTTCGGCGGCGCCCAGCTCCAGCCGCCGCCCGAAGGCGACGACACGGAGCCGGCCGGGCGTCCCCGAGGGTGCCTGCGGGCGGCCGTCGGTGTCGTCGTCCTCGCCGAGGACGAGCTGTCCGGCGGCCGGTGCCGCGCCGCCGGCAGGACCCGGCTCCAGCGCCCCGCGTGCCGCCTTCCGCAGCACCTTCAGCATCCGGTACGACCCCTTCGCCCGCGCCACCGACGGCGCGTCGTACAGCGTGGCCTCCGCGCCGTCGACGAGCGAGCCGATCGCCCGGATCGCGACCTGCCCCTCCTCGCCGAGCGAGGGCAGCACGCCCTCGGTGTACGCCACCAGCAGCGGGGTCGGCGAGACGATCAGGATGCCGCCCGCGTACCGGCGCCGGTCCTGGTAGAGGAGGTAGGCCGCCCGGTGCAGCGCGACCGCCGTCTTGCCCGTGCCGGGCCCGCCCTCCACATACGTCACCGAGCCGACGGGGGCGCGGATGACCAGGTCCTGCTCGGCCTGGATGGAGGAGACGATGTCCCGCATGGTGTGGCCGCGGGCCTGGCCCAGTGCGGCCATCAGGGCGCCGTCGCCGATCACCGGCAGCCGTCGGCCGTCCAGGAAGGCGGTCAGCTCGGGGCGCATCAGGTCGTCCTCGACGCCCAGTACCCGGCGCCCCTTGGAGCGGATGACGCGGCGACGCACGACCCGTCCGGGGTCGACGGGGGTGGCGCGGTAGAAGGGGGCCGCCGCGGGGGCCCGCCAGTCGATGACCAGCGGCGCGTAGTCCTCGTCCAGCACGCCGATGCGCCCGATGTGCAGGGTCTCGGCGATGTCGGCGGTGTTGTCGGCGCGCACCGCGCCCTCGGCGGGTTCGACGGCGGTGTAGGCGCCGTCGGGACCCTTCTTGCCGTCCTTGCCGAGGAGCAGGTCGATCCGGCCGAACAGGAAGTCCTCGAACTCGTTGTTCAGCCGGTTGAGGTGGATGCCGGCCCGGAAGACCTGCGCGTCGCGCTCGGCGAGCGCGCCGGGCGTGCCGACCTGGCCGCGCCGGGCCGCGTCGTCCATGAGGAATTCGGCCTCGTGGATCTTCTCCTCAAGCCGCCGGTACACCCGGTCCAGGTGTTCCTGTTCAATGCCGATCTCTCGGTCCCGTACCGAATCGTGGACCGAGCCGACGGCGGATTGCTGAGCCTGAGCGGCCACCGGGCCCCCTTCTGACGTGCTGGGCAGCCGTCAACCGTACGCGAAGGGGGCCCGTGGAAGCTACGGCCCGTCCGGCGGATCCCGCCGGACGGGCTCACATGTCGACGCCCGGCGGGCTCACGCGTCGATCTGGACGAGCTTCTTGCCGCTGAAGGTCATGACCTCGAAGTGGTCGATCTCGTCCGGTTGCAGGGACGCACCGCCGCGGACGTAGAGGGGGTTCTTGGCCTCCTCGGTCTTGGCGTCCGGCAGGCCGTAGCCCCAGTTCGGCACGGACCAGGAGGTCACCGTCTCGCGCTCGCCGTTCTTGCCGACGGCGATCAGCGAGCACTTCTCCGGTCCCGGGACGTTCTTCAGCTGCAGGATCGTCTCCGTGCCCCAGAGCTTCTTCTCCACCGCGACCGTCGCGGTGACGTGCGTCTTCGGGTCGGTCGCCGTGACCTTGTCCGACATGGTGGTGAACGCGGTCTGGGCGGGCGGCGCGGCCACCGTGCCGGTGCCGCCGTCCGAGCCGCCGGACGCCGCCAGCGCGGTCAGCGGGCCGCCGATGATCAGTGCGGCCGCCGCGGCGACCAGGTAGAAGCTGCGCCGCCGCTTGCGGGCCCGACGCTCGGCGACCTCGTCGACCAGCTTCTCCGCGAGCCGCGGGCTGGGCTTGGCGGACAGCGACTCCCCGATGGCGGGCGTGCCGGCCCCGGGCAGGTCCGCGAGCGCGGCCAGCATGGGTTCCATCCCGGCCAGTTCGTCGAGTTGCTGCGCGCACCATTCGCATCCCGCGAGGTGGGCTTCGAAAGCCGTCGCCTCGGCGTCGTCGAGGATGCCGAGCGCGTAGGCGCCGACCGTCTCGTGCTCGTTGGGCGCCGGAGATCCCTGCCTGGGGGTCATGGGTCCAGACATACCCGGACCACCCGTGCTGAATCCGTTGAGTCCCCCGTACCCACTCATCACGCCGTCACCCCCCGCTCCTCCAGTGCCAGCTTCATCGAACGCAGGGCGTAGAACACCCGTGAGCGGACCGTGCCGCTGGGTATGCCCAGTGTCTCGGCCGCCTCATTGACGGTACGCCCCTTGAAGTACGTCTCGACGAGCACCTCCCGGTGGGCCGGGGTCAGGTCGTCGAGCGCGTCAGACAGCGTCATCAGCCACAGCGCCTTGTCGATCTCGTCCTCCGCGGGGATGACCTCCAGCGGCGACGGATCGACCTCCTGCGGCCGGGCCTGCCGGCTGCGGTGGCCGTCGATGACGATGCGGCGCGCGACCGTCACCAGCCAGGGGCGTACCGATCCGGTCGCTCGATTGAGCTGACCGGCGTTCTTCCAGGCACGGATGAGCGTCTCCTGCACCACGTCCTCGGCGCGCTGCCGGTCCCCGGCGACCAGCCGGAGGACATAGGCGAGGAGGGGTCCGGCGTGCTCGCGATACAGCGCACGCATCAACTCCTCGTCGGGCTCCGAGGGCTGGGACATGCGATGTCGGGCCCTCGATCCACGTTCATTGGCCACGACGGAATCCTTGCGCACGCCCACCTCCGATGTCCGGGGGTTCCCCCAGTCGGTCGCTCGACCACGGGTACGGATGCGGAGTGCGGCGTGTTCAAAGTGGGGTGACGGTTTTCCTCGGTGTGCCGCGACGAGAGGGACATGCGCGCACATTCCCACCGCGTTTTCTTTACATTTCCGACACGCTCCCCGGGGGACGGGCGCTGCCCGCGGGTTGACGCGAACAAACCCCGTGTTACGCACATCACTTCCCCGACTGACCTGCGGCCGGGCTCAGTTGGACGAAGGGACGGGGTTGAGGACGGCGCAACGGACGGGAGCGGCGGTGGGGTTGGGGCGCGGCAGGCACACACCACACGTGGACTGAGGCGGGGTTTTGGCGCGTGCGGCAAGCGCGCACCGCACGCGAGCCGGGCGGGGTTGGCGTGTGCGGCAGGGGCGTACCGGGTGGGAGCCGGGCGAGGGCGGGTCGTGGCAAGCGTTCGCCCCATCGCCCACTGCACGCGGGCGGGCCAGGTTGCGATCCGGCATGTTCGCGCCGTACGGCGGTCGGCGGCAGGCGTTGGCGCGTGGCTGGGGTGGGGGTGGGGTCAGGTGCGGGAGAGGGCTGCTCGGCGGCGGTGGCGGGCCACCCTCTCCCGGTTTCCGCAGACCTCGCTGGAACACCAGCGCCTGCGCCGCCCACGGGACGTGTCCAGGTACACGATGGGGCAGTTGTCCCCCTCGCACTCCCGTACGGCCGCCCACGCCACGGGGTCGGTGAGCAGTTCCACGGCGTCCCGCGCGAGGGCCCCGAGCAGCGCCGCGCACTCGGGCGGACCGGCCAGCTCCCGCACGAGGGCGCCGTCACCGCGGCGCACCGCGCGCGGCGCCGGGGGCGCGGTCCGCGCGAGGGCGTTGACCCGGGCGAGCGCGAGATCGTACGGCCGCCCGTCACCCGTGCCACCACCGCGCACCAACTGGCCGACATGCACGCGTAGTTCGCGGAAGCCGAGCAGCCAGGACGGGTCGGCGTGGGCCAGCGGGGTGCCCGGCGGTACGAGTCCGGAGCCGAGGATCCAGGCCCGCAACGGCTCCACCGCGTGCAGCCGTTCCTCGGGGTGCGCGGTCGCGAGGAGGTCCAGACAGCTCCGTCCGGCGTGGAACCGCGGCTCGTAGGAGGCCGTACCCAGTGCCATGTACCAGTCACCGCCTAGGGCAGGGAACCGTTCCCTCTCCCACAGTGCCTGCCCGCTTCCGCGCCCGGAACCCCTCACACCACCCGAGGCCGGTAAGGACCGCCTGCCCCGGCCCGGCACGATCCCGCTACAGGCTCCCTGCCCCGGCCCCCCGCGCGAGCAGGTGCCCGTGCCTTGCGTGCCGCGCGTATGCGGGTGCGCGTCTCGGCCATGGTCGGGGCGCGGCCGGGTGCGTTGACTGGCGACATGACAGCGAACATCAGCTCGGCGCCGCGTACCGGCGCGGGGGTCGTCCTGGGCGCGGCCACGGTCGCCACGGGCCTGGTCGCCGGCGTCTTCTACATCTTCGCGTGCGCGGTGATGCCGGCCCTGCGGCGCAGCGGCGACCGCGTCTTCGTGGAGGTCATGCGGAACATCAACGACGTGATCCAGAACCCGGTGTTCTTCCTGAGCTTCATGGGGGCGCTCGTGCTGACGGCGGTGTCGGCGTGGCAGTTGCGGCACACCCCGGCCGCCCGCTGGGCCCGGGCGGGCCTCGCGGCCTATGCCCTCGCCTTCCTGGTCACGGTCGCCTTCAACGTGCCCCTGAACGACGCCCTGGCGGCGGCGGGCACCCCGGCGGCCGCCCTGCGCGATCGCTTCGAGGACCCGTGGGTGGCGTGGAACGCGGTCCGCGCGCTGCTGTCGACGGCGGCGACGGCCTGCTTGACACGTGCGCTCGTGCTGTACGGCCACGCGCACCGCAGGCCCGCCTGACCGCCTGCCCCGGCCCCGGCCCCGGCCCCGATGGGACGGGCAGGCGGTCAACCGCCGTCAGCCGTCGGCGTACTTCGTGTCCGCCGCCGGGTCAAGGGCCAGCCGGTAGCCGCGTTTGACCACCGTCTGGATCAGTCTGGGCGTGCCCAGAGCCGTACGCAGCCGGGCCATCGCCGTCTCCACGGCGTGCTCGTCCCGCCCGGCGCCGGGCAGCGCCCGCAGCAGTTCGGCCCGGGCGACCACCCACCCCGGCCGCCGCGACAGCGCCCGCAGCAGCGACATCCCGGCCGGCGGCACCGGCCGGAGTTCCCCGTCCACCAGCACCGCGTGCCCCCGGATCTCCACCCGGTGCCCGGCGATCGGCAACGCCCTTGCCCGGCCCGGCAGTTCCTGGCACAGCACCTGCACGAGCGGCCCGAGCCGAAAGCGTTCCGGCTGCACCGTGGTCACCCCGCGGGCCTCCAGCGGCAGCGCGGTCACCGGCCCGACGCACGCGGGCAGCACGGCATGGTGGAAGGCGTCAAGCAACTCGCCGAGCAGGCCCCGCTCCTCCGCCCGGGACAGCAGCGACGCGGCGGCGGGCGCGCTGGTGAAGGTGAGCGCGTCCAATCCTCGCGTCAGGGCCGCGTCCAGCAACCGGTCCACCGGGCCGATGTCCTCCGGCGGCATCCACCGGTACACCGGCACCGGAAGCACCTCCGCTCCGCCGGCCCGCAGCGACTCCACGAACCCGGGCAGCGGCTCCCCGTGCAACTGCACGGCGACCCGTCGCCCGGCCACGCCCTGCTCCAGCAGCCGGTCGAGGACCTCGGCCATCGACTCGCTGGTCGGCGACCACTCCTCGGTCAGCCCCGCGGCCCGGATCGCGCCCTTCACCTTGGGCCCGCGCGCCAGCAGTTCGACGCCGCGCAGCCGCCCGAGCAACGGCTCGCCGAGCCCCCACCCGTCGGCCGCCTCGACCCAGCCGCGGAAGCCGATGGCGGTGGTGGCCACCACCACGTCGGGCGCCTGGTCGATGATCTCCTTGGTCGCGGCGAGCAGTTCGCCGTCGTCGGCCAGGGGCACGATGCGCAGGGCGGGCCCGTGCACGACGACGGCACCGCGCCGCTGCAGCAGCGCCCCGAGTTCGTCGGCGCGGCGCGCGGCCGTCACGCCCACGGTGAACCCCGCGAGGGGACCGCGTTCCGGTCGCTGCTGTTCGTCGTACATGGCTTTCGTCCCGCACTCCAGTCGTCGTACAGCGGACAGCGGTGCCGATCCGGCTGAACCAACCGATCCGGCACCCGTATACCCAACGAGCCTGTCAACGGCGCATGACGGACTCGGTTCGGCTCGATGTCGACGGTGTTACGTCACACCTTGGCGTAGCTGAGCTGCCGTTTCGCCTCGGTGGCCGCCTCGGTCGGGGCCGCGGCGGACGGCCGGCGAAGGTATACGGCCCAGGTGACCCCGAAGCAGACGGCGTAGAAGGCGAGGAAGGCGACGAACGCGCCGGTGCCGGAGCCGGAGCTGAGGAACGACTGCCGGAAGGCGAGGTTGATGCCGACCCCGCCGAGCGCGCCGACCGCCCCGATGAGCCCCATGGAGGCCCCGGACAGCCGCCGCCCGTAGCGCGCGGCCTCCTCGCCGGTCAGCCCCGAGGCCAGCGCCTTGGCCTGGAAGATGCCGGGGATCATCTTGTACGTCGAGCCGTTGCCGAGCCCGGTGAGCGCGAACAGGACGACGAACACGACGACGAACAGCGCCAGCGACTCCCGCAGACTGGCGGCGACGAGCACGGCGGTGGCCGCCGCCATGGCCACATAGGTCCACAGGGTGATGCGGGCGCCGCCGTACCGGTCGGCGAGCCGGCCGCCCAGGGGCCGTACCAGCGAGCCGAGCAGCGGCCCGATGAAGGTGAGGTAGGCGGCCTGCAGCGGCGTACGGCCGAACTGGGTGGTCAGCACCTGCCCGAAGGCGAAGCTGTAGCCGATGAACGATCCGAACGTGCCGACGTAGAGGAAGGACATGATCCAGGTGTGCCCGTCCTTCGCGGCGTCCCGGGCGGCCCCGGTGTCGTTCTTCACGGTGGCGAGGTTGTCCATGAAGACGGCGGCGAGGACGGCCGCGACGACGATCAGCGGGATGTAGACCCCGAGCAGCACCCGCGGCCCGCCGCCGGCCCCGATGATCGCGAGGGCGACGAGCTGGATGACGGGCACGCCGACGTTTCCGCCGCCCGCGTTGAGCCCGAGCGCCCAGCCCTTGTGCCGCAGCGGGAAGAAGGCGTTGATGTTGGTCATGGAGGAGGCGAAGTTCCCGCCGCCGATGCCGGCCAGCAGGCCGATCCCCAGGAAGGTGGCGAAGGACGTGCCCGGCTCCATCACGACGAACGCGGCGATGGTCGGGATCAGCAGCAGGCCGGCGGAGACGATCGTCCAGTTCCGCCCGCCGAAGAGCGCGACGGCGAAGGTGTACGGCACCCGGACGACCGCGCCGACCAGCGTGACCACGGACGTCAGCAGGAACTTGTCGGCCGGGGTCAGGCCGTACTCCGGGCCCATGAAGAGCACCAGCACGGACCACAGGGTCCAGATCGAGAAGCCGATGTGCTCGCAGAGCACGGAGAAGTACAGGTTGCGCCGGGCGATCCGCTCGCCGGTCGTCCGCCAGAAGGTCTCGTCCTCGGGGTCCCAGTCCTGGATCCAGCGGCCTCCCCCGCCGCTCGGTGCGGGGGCCGTACCAGTGGCTGTCATGACGCCTCCAGGGTGCTGCGGGGATCGGTTGTTACGGGGTTCGGGTGCTGCGGGGTTCGGGTGCTGCGGGGTTCGGGTGCTGCGGGGTTCGGGTGCTGCGGGGTCTGGGTGCTACGGGATCGGTTGTTGCGAGGCTCGGGAGCCGCGGGCTCGGGTGCTGCGGGGATCGGTCGTTATGGGACTGCTCGGTCGTTACGGGGATCGGGGGCCAGGGGGTCGGGCGGCCGGGGCTCGGTTGCAGGGGGTCGGGCGGCCGGGGGGCGGTTGCAGGGGGTCGGTTGCCGGGGGGCGGGGGACTCGGTTGCCGGGACCGGGCCACCGCGGCGGGCGAGCGGGTGGTGCGCGGTGCCGGGCGGCTGCTGACTCCCGAAGGTAGGAAGGGCGCGTTTCCGGTCTGTGGCGCCGGGTGACCGCCCGGGAACGTTGCTCTCACCCTGCGACCCGGCCGGCTGAGAGATCCGCTCGGGCCCGGCGGCGCCCCGGCCGGCGCCGGGCCCGAGCGGATTGGCCGCGCACGCCCACTTCCGGACGCGCGTAGAACTCGGCATCATGGCTGTGCTCCCCGCACCGCCGTCCCATCCGACGCCCTACGGCACAGCGCGTACCGCACCCGATCGCACGGCACCGCACGCGACGGACTCCGGCCGCCCGCGAGGACGCGGGCCGCGGACTGTTCCGGCGGCTTGGTCCGGCGACCACGAAGCACAGCGTTCCGAGCGGCCTCTACCGGTTGTTCATTTGTCATGGACAGGACATGCATGGGCCTGCCCTGCGGCCCGTGCCCACACGAAAGGGAACAGACATGGCCTGCGGATCGACCTCGCTCTGGGCGGGCGAAGCGACCTGGTTCTGCTGCGGCAACGCCTGGGGCTCGTGCGGCAGCGCCGGCACCGGCGCCTGCGGCACCTGCCAGTCCGCCAAGAACATGGCGGCCTGGCCCAACCTCTCCTCGGCCTGCTGGGACATCACCCGGCCCGACCTGTGCGGCGAGAACATGCCGCGGCGCGGCTGCGGCGCCGTCGTGAACGTACGCCACCAGTGCTCGGGCGCCACGGTGTGCGTCACGCTCGCCGACTGCGGCCCGCGCACCAAGAGCTTCTGCGGCGAGGCGACCTGCTGCAACGGCGCCTGCCGCACCAACAGAGTCCTCGACCTGACCCCGGCCGCCTTCTCCGCGATCGGCAGCCTCAGCTCGGGCATGGTGCCGGTCTACATCTACGAGTGACCCGGTCACCCCACGAGCCCCGACCGGCGTCACCGCACGCGCCCCGGCCGAAGTCGAGGCACGCGCCCCGGCCGAAGTCAGCGCACGAGTCGCACCGAAGTCGGCGCGGAAGTCACGTCGGCGCGGAAGTCACGCCAGAACCCAGCGCAGAAGTCGCATCAGAAGAGCAGGAGAGGACGACATGAGCCACAGCCAGACACCCGGCGGGCGCCGGCTGGACCGCAGACGCTTCCTCACCACGGCCGCCGTCGGCGGCGCCACCATCGTCGGCGCCTCCGCGCTCGGCGGTCTCGACGCCGAGGCGGCCTTCGCGGCGCCGATGCCCTCGCTGGACCCGGCGGTCTCCGCCGCGTTCGCGGAGGGCCGCGTCGTCGCCGTCAACCGGAGCGTGCTGGACGTCGCCGGCTCGCATGGAGAGCGGCACCTCGTCCAGCTGACCAACGCCACCAGCGTATGGAAGCTGCGCACCACCACCGCGGAGGCCATCGAGACCGGCGACGGCCTCTACGCCCGCGGGGTGACCATGCCCGACGGCACCATCGCGGCGGACGCGGTGTGGGTCAACATCGTGAACGTCTACTGCACGATCCGCGGCATCGCCAAGGACCGGGTGCACCTCGCCCACAACGACCACGAGCTGGTCGGCCGGGTCGTACCCGAGACCACCACCGCCTCCTACCAGGGCGGCGCGCTCACCTCCGACCTGTCGCGGATGCGGATCGGCCAGACCGCGCAGGTACTCGGCGCCTGGCGGCCCGCGGACAACCACATCGACATCGCCCGCGTCGCACTCGGGCACTGAGGGGCGGTGTCATGATCCCGCTCCTTTCCGACCTGACGCCGCTGGTGTGCGGAGTGCTGCTGGCACTGACCGGCGCGGCCAAGCTGTTCGGCCGGCGCACCGCCCAACTGGCCGCAAACACCGTGCTGGTACGGGTACTCAACGACGGCCGGCAGGCCACGCTGGCGCTGCGGACCGTGGGCGGGGTCGAACTCGTCCTGGCCGCCGCGTTGTTGGCCGTACCCACCGGCGCCGTTTCCGGTCTCGCCGCGGCCGTTCCGGGCCTGGCCACGGCGGCGCTCGGCCTCGGCTTCACCGGCTACCTGGCGTACGCCAGGGCAACCGCGCCCGAGTCGTCCTGCGGATGCAGCGCCCGCTCCGAAGGCCCCATCGGCGTACGGTCGTTCATCCGGGCCGGGCTCGTCGTGGCCGGCGGCCTGGTGGCGGCCACCGCGGACACCGCCTGGTGGTCGACGCTCGCCGGGCGCCCCGGCGGAAGTGCGATCCTGCTCCTGGCCGCGGCGGCACTGCTGCTTGCCGTCTCCTCGGACCTGGACCACCTGTGGCTGGTGCCGCTGCGCCGGGCCCGGCTGCGGGTGTTCGGCAATCCGCTGCCGTCGGCGGGCGGTGAGCGCGTACCGGTCGACGCGACCGTGCAGTTGCTGGAGCGCTCCGTGGCCTGGGAGACCGCACGCCCGGTGGTCCGCTCGGCGCTGCTCGACCACTGGGACGACGACGGCTGGCGGGTGCTGCGCTACGCGGGCACGTACGCGGATGCCCGCGGTGCCCGTCCGGTGAGCGTGCTGTTCGCCCTGGACATCACGGCGGACATCACCTCCGCGCCCCAGCCGGCGATCCGGGTCTCCCTGGTCGACGAGGAGACGGAAGAGATCCTTCCGGCCGAGGCCCTGGCTCCCGTGCCCCGGCGGACGCCGCTGCCGATGGCCACCTGAGGCTGCGCCCGGGGCGCCGGCGTGCCGTACGCCTGCGGCAGCGCGGGCGCACGGAGCGCGGGCTCCACGTCCGCCGAGACGCCGATGCCTCTCGTCCGCCGAGGCGTCGAGGTCTCTCGTGCGTCGAGGCGTCGAGGACTCTCGTGCGTCGAGGCGTCGAGGACTCTCGTCCGCTGAGGCGTCGCGGCCCCGAATCCATCAAGGCCCCGAATCCATCGAGGCGTCGAGGCGTCGAGGCGTCGAGGCGTCGAGGCGTCGAGGCGTCGAGGCGTCGAGGCGTCGACGTCAGGATGTCGCTGACATGACACGGCGGCCATCTGGCCCTCACCCCTGGCGGACACGC
This sequence comes from Streptomyces sp. NPDC102462, assembly GCF_044765425.1. NCBI lineage: Bacteria > Bacillati > Actinomycetota > Actinomycetes > Kitasatosporales > Streptomycetaceae > Streptomyces > Streptomyces sp. NPDC102462. The sequence continues at coordinate 101,470 of NZ_JBIWKB010000019.1, forward strand.
GTAGACCTCGGGCACCATCTCACTGCACCACCCTGCACAGCCGCCCCATAGGAAGCACGGCCCGACCGCAGGAAGGTCCCCCATGAAGATCCGTTCCGCCCTCACGGCCCTCGCCCTCACCGTCGCCCCCGGGCTCGCCGTCCTCGCCGGCGCCGGGGACGCCCTGGCCGCCCAGGACGGTGCCCAGGCGGCCGCCGTCACCAAGATCTCGCACGCGACCGCCACCTCGATGTTCCGTTCGTCCGGCATCACCTGGTCGTCGTCCGGGAACTGCTCCGACCGCAACAACCCGACGTGTACGTCCTTCGAACAGCTCAACCTCGCCACCGCGCAGGGCGCCCAGACCCTCAAGGGGTCCTCCGGCTGCGCGCTGAACATCACCGGCGGCACGGAGACCGGGCACGCGAGCGGCACGTACTCGCACTGGAACGGTTACAAGCTCGACTACGGCAAGAACACCTGCGTCACCAACTACATCAAGGGCAACTTCACCTACATCGGCCTCCGCGGCGACGGCGCGCCCCAGTACCAGTCCGGCGCCGGCAACATCTACGCAGACGAGGGCAACCACTGGGACGTCCTCTACTACAACTGCGGCGGCTGCTAACCCACCCCCGGGCCCGCCGCGAGGCGGGCCCTTCCGCATGTCCCGGGAGCGCCCGGCGAAGGGCGACATGCACGAACGCCTGCCTAGCCGAGGAGCGGGTTCTCGAAGCTGACCAGTTGTGCGATCCCTTGCAGGAGGGCGCGGTACCGCTCGCGCCGATGCACAGCAGTCGTACTCAGCACGAGGATTGCCATGCGCTTGCCGTCGGGACAGGGAAGGTGGGCGTACACCTGGAGCAGCGGTTCCTGCGGCAACTCGGGGTTGTCAGCAGGTGGACGGATGCTCTCGCTCATGGATACCGGCCCACAGGGCAACTCCAGGTACGCGACGTGCGTGTGGCCTTCCGCTGTCGCTACGGCACGGGCGGCGCTCACGGCGCGCGGAGACCATGCGATGTCACGCCAGGAGACCGTGAGCGTGCAGACCAGAATCCGCCCGTCACCCCCTTCGGCGTCGTCACGGTGCACCCCGAGGAAACAGTGGACGGCCCCCGCCTCGTTCAACGCCAAGAACAGTTGCTGAGCTCCGACGATTTGCCCGATGAATTGCTGTCGCGCGACGCCGGCCGGGATGGTTTCCACGAGCGGGATGAGCGCATCGAACAGCGCATCGGCTTCATCCGAGCCCGGAGCGGCAAGAAGAGCCTGCATGGGCAACTCGACAAAACTCGCCGGGGCAGCGAACCACATGCCGGCACGAGGGTCCCTGACGGAGTCGTCCACAATGAAGGGAGTTGTCGACATAAATTTCCTCGTTACGGATCAGCGCACATCTACATGGACGCCGACGCGGCGACCCCGCTCGATGTCTTCCCGGGTGGCTCCCCAGTCAGTGAGGGTTCGATGTCCGCCTTCTGACCTCATTTGCTGACGAAGGATGCGCATCCTGCATGGTCGAGAATTCTCGCCCAAGCCCACGGCGACCAGTCCCACAAACCGCGGGTCACCGGCGAACCATACCGGCTGGATCTGCGCCTTCAACTCGGGCTTCGCACGTGATGCCATACGCCGATGCCACCAACCGACCTGCCTGTGACTGGGAAAGTTGACCACCAAACGCTGCTCAGGCCGGGCAGGATTGGGGAATTCAAACCACCCATGCTGTCGGCCGGCAATTTGCGGATGCTTGGACAGGCCGTACGGAACCTCGATGTAAGCACGCCAAGGATACTCTCTCAGGATGCGCGCCATACGTAGAGCCGACGGCAACTGAAGCAGCTGAGCTAGCACGCGATAGAAGGAGTAGATCAGGAGCGGGACGAAGAGCACGGTAAATACCGGATCAACGAATTGCACCAGGAGTGCCAGCAGGAGGAACCATGCGGTCGACCACCCGACTAGGGCCAGAAAACTCGCTGCCACGTGTCGTCTCCACGCACGGCGCGTAGGAGGGTGGTTCCATGCGACAGTACAACCGACTGAGTTCACCTGGTCTCCCTCCCACTCGCAGACTTAGAAAACGTGGCCCGCGAGGTCGATAATCCCACCGAAGTCGAGGACGGATCGGACACCGTCGATTCCAGTGCCCCCGGCCTGGAGAACATCACTGTCAAGAGCCTCCACACCTCCGGAGAGCAGCCCATACCCTGCCGTAGCGACACCCAGCGATGCCGAAGAAATCTCCACCACGCGTCCAGCCTTTACTGGGTCCCTTGCCCCGCGCACAACAAGATCTAGCACGGGATTCTCCAGACCTGAAATCGCCCGGGCTTCACTCATCGTCTTGGTTCCGACCAAGGCCAGTCTCTGTCCCAGCGGCAACACTTCACCACTGGCCCTGACGGAAGTCACTGTCTCCCGGATCCCCGCACCCATGGCACCGATACCGGGAAGCGCCCCGAAAATGTCGCCGCCGACACTTACCAAGTTGCTCCAGAAGTCAGAATCCAGTTCTCCGTGGAATCCGTCTGCCAAAGAAGCTCGAACCTTGGGGTCGGAGAGCCGCATGGTGAGTGCACCCGCGCTCAGCACCGCCGCGGCCAGCAGCAGTACCGCGGCCAGCGTGCCTCCCGACATCACAAACAGTGCGACAACCCCAATGACGCCCGCCGTGAAGCTGAGGAGGTCTGGGAGGTTGTCGGTTAGCCAGTTGAGGGTGGTTTCTGCGGGGCCTGGTTTTGCGGGGGCCAGTTTTTTGGTTGCTGTTTGGATCTTGGTGGCCCGGCGGTGGGCCTTCTCCTCGTGTTCCTCGGCGAGCCTCCGCGCCCGGAGGATGACGGCGTCCAGGTCGGCCTGGGCGCGCGCGACGGCCGCGTTCGCGTCACTCAGACACTTTTGGGCGTCGTCATGGCCGGGGACGGTTTCCCTCTGCGCCCTGGACGCCCGGCCCCTCGCCTTGTCCAGGACGTCCCGGGCGTCCCGAGCGTCCGCGTCCAGTCGGCCCGCCCGGCGTTGGAAGTCGTCGAGTTCACCCTCCCAGCGGACCAGTTGCCCGGCGGCCTTGCGGATGGAGTGCGCGGCGTTCCTCAGGTTGACGGCCAGCGGTCCGGCCCGCAGTTCCTCCCGGAAGGCGACCGCCGCGTCACCCTTCCAGTGGCTGCCGTCCAACAGTTGCGTCACCAGGCCGTGCGTCTCCTCCAGGACCTCGGCGCACGAGCCCAGCTTCGTGTGGAGGCCGCGCACACAGTGGGGGTCGCCCGGAGCCGGGTCGAAACCGAGGTACGGGTACGGGTTCGCCTCCGTGCCGTGAGCCGTGGTCACCGTACGGCCCTGTCCGTACCGCGCGCGCCCTTCCTCAGCGCCGCTTCCAGGGCCCTGTCGACCTCCCGGTAACCGTCCTTGCTCGCGCCGATGATTCTCGCCAGGGACTCGGTCTGCTCGCCGATCCGCTCGGTGCCGTACTTCCACTCCGCCTGGAAGTCCTCGCACGCGGCGTCGAGGTCATCGGTGCCGAGGCCGCTGACCGTCGCGTCGGCCAGCGCCCTGCGCAGGCCCTTCAGCGCATCGCTCGACTTGTTCAGCAGCCTCATGAAGTGCTTCAACTCGTCGTCGTCGACGGCCAGTCGGTCTGCCATGCGGTCCGCTCCCCTGGTGTGCCCTCGGACGAAGCGGAATCACGCTATCCGCCGTCGCGGCACACCGGCCCGCCCGTTCCCCCGGGTGGCGGCACGGGCGGGCTACGCCTTGACGGCGATACCCCTCACCGGTTGACGGCCTGGATTTCCTGGACGACCACGTCCTGGGTGGCGCCGAACGTGCCCTCCCCCAGGTCACCGCCCGCGCCGCCGGTGCCGGTCCAGTGGATGTGCCAGGTGATGGTCGCCTTCAGCGGGTAGGCGCCGTTGCCCGAAGCACGCAGGTACTTCACTCCGCACGGGGGTGTCCGGTCGGCCTTGCCCCTGGCGTACGGCTCGCCGATGCGTTGGTTGTCGATCCCACAGACGCCGGACGCGGGGTAGGTCAAGGCGTCCCCGGTACCGGGGTCGATCCTCAGGGAAACCGGTTCCGCCGTGGTCGTCGCCGTGATGCCGAGGATCGGGACGGAGGCGGTCACCGATACCGGCCTGAACGTGGCGCCGTCCAGCCAGGCCCAGGTGGGGAGGTTGACCTTCGTCGTGTCCGCGGGGGCCAGATCCACCGTTGTGCTCGGCACCCGGATCTCGTTGTACGCCAGCTCGGCAAGGATCTCGGGGGTCACCGCGTTCTGGATGTCGGCCGGTGGGGGGTCGCCCTTGTCCACCCAGAAGTACGGCTCCTTGCACTTGTCCCAGCCCGGCGGGAAGTCCTGGTTGACGTACGAGTCCCACCAATAGCCCTTGCCGGCCTTGTCCTTGTTGAAGTCCGTGTAGGGGTGGCCCTCGACGTAGCGATCGCGTTGCTGGGCGTCCCACTCATACCCCGTCGAGTCGGCGGCCCAGATCGGCTCCAGGTGCGCCTTGAGCTGGTCGGGCGTGTACTTGGGCGCATACCAACAGGCAGGCGGGGCCCAACTGGCGGTGGACGTCAGAGCCCCCACAGAACCCCCGACCCCATTCTTGGAACGGTCGTAGACGATGACTCCGGCCTGGGAGCTGATGGTGTCGCCGTCAACACCACCCGACGTCTCCCCACTGGGAGCGGGCGTCTGGGCGCCACCGCCGATCTTGTTGTCGGCCATGGCAGGGCCGGCCCCCACCACAACCGAGCCGACCAACGACAGCGCGGCCAGCGACCGTGCCGCGACGCTCAAGGCTGGCACTTGGCGCTCCCCCTCTGCGACATGAGCTTCTCGACGGCCCAGACACCCTTGTCGTTCTTCTTCAACTGGCTGCTGTAGAGGACGTAGCTGTTCTTGGTGACTGGGGTCTTGTCGGCCTTCTTCGTCTTCAAATACAGGTCGTACGCCTTACCCTGATCCTCGCAGTAGACGAGCGACGCCGTGCTGCCACCGCTCACGTTCACCACGGGGTTGTAGTAGCGGTAGCTGCCCGTCGTACGGGCGTGTGCCTTGACGTACGCCTCAATGAACTGTTGCGTCTGAGCCGCTGCTTCGCCCTCGTAATAGAACCTGTACGCGTCGTCGAGCGCGTTCTGGTTGACGATCGCCAGGTCTACCGCCTTGATGGACTGCTCGCTGTCCGACAGGACCGCGTCCTTGTCCGGGTCACCCGTCTTCGGCCAGTCGAAGGTGTACATCAGGTCCGACGGGAGGTCGATCTTCGGGCGGTCTGCGGGCGTTGACTGGGTGGGGGTTGAGGGAGTGGGGGTCGTGGGGGTCGTGTCCGCGCCGGCGATCTTGTCGTTCGCCTTGGTGTCGTCGTCGTTGCCGCCGCACCCGGTGAGGAGCAGTGCGGCCGTTACTCCGGCGGCGGCTGTCGTGAGCAGGCGGGGGCGGCGGGTCACGGTGGGCTCCTGGTGGGGCGAGCGGGGTGGGCCGAGCAGCGGACACGGTAGCCGGATCGGGCGCGGGCACACCAGGCCGACATGGCGAGCCCCGCCCGCGCGGAGTGCGCGAAGCGGGGCAAGGGGAGCCAATCGGCCTCGTCGGCAGGGGCGTTGATGACCGTTCCGTGACATGGCCGACGCCGAGGGTGGCCGTGCGGGCGGTCAGGTTCTGCGGCGGTTCGCGGAGCGCTTCGCGCCGTTGGGCCACAGCCTCGGCCTCCGCTTCGCCGCGAAGTCCTCGATCCAGCCGAAGGCGAGGATCGCCAGCCCGATCAGCGGCCAGACCAGGAAGAACATCCACAGCATGTAGGTGGAGTCGAGCGCCCCGGTCGCCCGCTCGCTCTGCATGAACGGCAGGTTGTACGCCTGGTCGATGATCGGGACCGTGGCCATGATCAGCAGGTTGTGCCACAGGTAGATGGTGACCGCGCGGTTGTTGGACAGGGTCACCAGCTTGTCCCAGCGCGCCAGCCGGCCCGGCAGCTCCGGCCAGGACGGCGAGTACTGCAACAGAATGACCACAAACCCGAAGGACCATGTCGCCTGCGCCAGCGGGATGTCGTTGAGGTCCCAGCCGTCGGGGCCCAGATGGCCGGAGGCCCACCACAGGCCGAAGGCCATGACCAGCGCCGAGCAGGAGACGGCGAGATAGCGGGGTATGCGCTTGAGCAGTCCCTCGTGGTGGGCGAAGCCCAGGACCCAGCAGCCGCCGTAGACCGCGAAGTCCGTCACCGCGTTGCCGGTCTCGCCGGGGATGGGCACGAGGCCCGTGCCGACGATCGCGGTCAGGCCGAGCGGGGCCAGCAGGGTCGGCCAGGGCGCGCGCCGGAACGCCCACAGGAGCAGCGGGGAGGCGACGACGAACCACAGGTAGGCGCGCAGGTACCAGAGCGGTCCCGCCGCCTGCACCGCCCAGGTGTCCTCCAGCAGGCCCGACTTCGAGCCGATGTGCCAGGGGAAGGGCGGGGCGCCGATCGGGATGATGTAGTCGATCAGCTTGACGAGGCCCCAGGTGCCGCCGTTGTCCGGGTCCTTCACCGGGTTCCAGCCGCCCGCGAACATCATCGCCAGCGCCACCACGCTGAACGCCCAGAGCGGCGGCAGGAGTCGACGGATCCGGCCCCGGATCACCCCGAGCGCCGGGCGTTTGAGCGAGCGTGCCATCAGGGAGCCGGCCAGCGCGAACATCACGCCCATCGACGGGAACAGCACGGTCAGCCAGGCCCAGCCGAACAGGTGGTAGACGACCACGCGGACCAGGGCGATCGAGCGCAGCAGGTCCAGATAGCGGTCACGGCCCGAGGCCGCCTTGGCCGGCCCGGAACCACCGGCAGTCCCGGCCACCGCAGCGCCACCGTCGGCCCCGGCAGCAACACCGGCGACCCCGGCCGCGGGGGCCGTCGTCCGCTGCTGCGGAATGCCGTACGACGGCGTCGGCTCCTGGCCCGCGCCGGTCCCGGTCGTGTATCCGTGGGTCATGCCACGGGCCTCCGATCACTGCTGCTGTGCGCCCGCTGGCGCGGCATCGGTCCGCCCGGTGCCTCGACGACGCCCGTGCGGCGCAGTTTCTGCCAGCGCAGGCGGCCGCCGGTGAGCGCCGTGATCCAGGACTGGAGCAGCACGACGTACATGAGTTGGCGATAGAGGATCTGCTGCAGGGGCAGCGAGATCAGGTGGGTCATGCGTTCGCGGTCGAGGCGGAACGCGTACGCCGCGCACACGGCCTGGATCGCCAGGACGCCCAGCCAGGCCACGACCGTCTTCTGTGTCGGGCCGAAGACCACGCCGTACAGGAGGAAGACGTCGATCAGGGGTGCCAGCAGCGGGGCCACGACCATGAACAGCGACACGAACGGCAGGCCCACCCGGCCGAAGCGGCCCGAGGGGCCCCGCTCCACCAGGGCGCGGCGGTGTTTCCAGATCGCCTGCATGGTGCCGTACGACCAGCGGTAGCGCTGCGACCAGAGCTGCTGGACCGACTCCGGGGCCTCCGTCCAGGCGCGCGCGTTCTCGGCGTAGACGACGCGCCAGCCGTCCCGGTGCAGGGCCATGGTGACGTCGGTGTCCTCGGCGAGCGTGTCGTCGCTCATGCCGCCGATACGTTCCAGGGCCGACCGGCGGAACGCGCCCACCGCGCCGGGGATCGTCGGCATGCAGCGCAGGATGTCGTACGTGCGCCGGTCGAGGTTGAAGCCCATCACGTACTCGATGTGCTGCCAGGCGCCGATCAGCGAGTCGCGGTTGCCGACCTTGGCGTTGCCCGCGACCGCGCCGACGCGCGGGTCGGCGAAGGGCTGCACCAGCTCGCCCACCGTGGCGGGTTCGAAGACGGTGTCGCCGTCCATCATCACGACCAGGTCGTAACGGGCGTTCGCCAGGCCGCGGTTGAGTGCGGCGGGCTTGCCCGCGTTCAACTGCCGTACGACGCGCACGTTCGGCAGGCCCATCGCCTCGACGATCCGGGCCGTGCCGTCCGTCGAACCGTCGTCTACGACGATGACCTCGATGGGATGCCGGCTCGCCATCAGCGAGGTGACGGTGTTCTCTATGCACTTCGCCTCGTTGTACGCCGGGACGATCACCGAGACGGGCTCGGTCACCGGCGGACCCCAGCTGAAGCCCTTGCGGCGCACCCGTCGGGCGTGCGCGCCGGAGAGCAGCAGCATCAGCACGAAGCGCCCGATGACCAGGGTGCCGATCACCGCGAGGCCGACGACGAGCACGCCGGTGATGTCGTCCGCGGCGCGCACCAGCAGGACCCACGCCCTGCCCTTCCACAGGTCGACGCCGCTGACCGGGGTGAGCGCGCTGGGCGCGCCGAGTGCTTCGGTCAGGTTGTCGAACCGGTAGCCGCGTTCCTGGAGTTCGGGCAGGAAACGGTCCAGGGCCTGCACGGTCTGGTGGCGGTCGCCGCCGGAGTCGTGCATCAGGACGATGGCGCCCTTGCCGTGGTGCGGGGTGGCCCGGCGGATGATCTCGTCGACGCCGGGCTTCTTCCAGTCCTCGCTGTCCGTGTTGTTGACGACGGTGATGTAGCCGCGGCTGCCGATGTACTCGGTGACCGGCCAGGACTTGTTGTCCATGGCGTCGGCGAAGGAGGAGTACGGCGGCCGGAACAGCGAGGTGCGGACCCCGGCGGCCCCGGTGATCGCCAGCTGGTTCTGGGACAGCTCCCAGTCGATGCGCTTCTTCGACTGATACGACAGGTCGGGGTGGTTGAAGGTGTGCAGGCCGACCTCGTGGCCCTCGTCGACCATGCGCTTGACCAGCTCCGGGTAGCGGGAGGTCATGGTGCCGGTGACGAAGAAGACGGCGTGCGCGTGGTGCTTCTTCAGTACGTCGAGGACCTTCGGGGTCCAGGTCGGGTCGGGGCCGTCGTCGAAGGTGAGGACCAGGTGGTGGTCGGGGACGCTCAGGCTGCCCGTGCGGCCGCCGCGGGTGTCGATGACCGGGCCGCCGTCGATGATCTTCTCCGGCACCCGGTCACTGGCGGCCTCGGGCTGGATGCGGTGGTCGGCGAGGATCTCGCTGTGGACGTAGCCGCGCAGCATCAGCATCGCGATCAGGGCGACGAGGAGGCACACGGGCAGCAGCAGACGCATGGGCAGCCGGGGCCGGGAGCCGTCACGGGCTCCGAGCGCGGCCCGGTGACGGCGGGTGCGGGGTGCCATCAGAGGTTGTGCTCCGGGGACGGGTCGGTGGCGGACGATGCGGTGGAGCCGTACTCCTTGGCGATCGGCGCCGGGGCGGACGAGTCGCCGGCCAACGCGCCGGTGCCGGCGGTGCCTCCGGCCGCGGACTCGGAGGGGTCGGGTGAGGGGCCGCCGGGGTCGACGGGGTCGCTCGGGTCGGGCGAGGCCGAGGGGGGCGGCTCCGTGGAGGGCTTGGGTCCTGCGGTCGAGCCGCCGCCGCTGCCGCCGGTGCCCGAACCGGACGTGGACCTGCTCGCCGTCGGCTGCGGGTCGGTGGCCGTGCCGAGGCTGCCGGAGCTGGTGGTGGCGCCGGGCTGAGCGGCGCCCGTGCCCGGTCCCGGGGTGGTGCCGTCGCTCGCCGTGGGGGTGGATTCGGGGGTGGCGCTGCCGGTGCCGGAGGGGCGGACGGACTCGGCGGGCAGCGGGGAGGTGTCCACCTTGCCCGCCGGGCGGTCGACGTTCTCGCCCGGTACGGGCAGCCAGGGGGCGTCGGAGCTGCCGGACAGGAGGGTGACGACGATGACGACGGCGTAGACCGCGCAGGCGACGCCGACGAGTATGCCGAGGCGGCGGAAGCGGCGGCTGCGGCGTCCCGACTCGTCGACGAAGACGGGGCGGTCGGAGCCGCCCTTGCCGCCGGTGGCACGGGCGCTCTCGACCCGGTGGAGCCGGGCGTCGCCCAGTTGTACGGCGTCGAGCTGGACCGTCACCTCGTGCGGGTCGTGGGCCGGGTCCGTGGACGGCCCGGCGCCCTCGCCCCCGGTCGAAAGGACCGAGAGGGACGTGTCCCAGGGGTCACGCAACGCCCCCGAGGCCGCGGTGACCCCGCCCGCACGGACGCCCCCGGCGGAACCGGCACCTCGCCCGGGCCCGGCGGAACCGCCCGGACCGGGGTCCCGCGCAAGCCCCGCGGAACCGGCGGAGCCGATGGCGGAACCGGCGGAGCCGATGGCCGGGCCGCTCCCTCCGGTCGCGGGCAGCACCGCGGTCTGTTCGGCATCGGATATGAGACGCCCGCGCCCCGCGCCCGGAACGGCCCCGGACTCGGACCCAGGCCCGGTCCCGGCCCCGGACTCCGCAGCCTCGCGCTCCCGCGCCGGCCCACCATCGGATCCACCGCCCGGACCCGAGCCGGACTCACCGACGGACCGACCGCCCGGTTCGCTGACGGACCGACCGCCGGACTCGCTGACGGACCGACCGCCGGACCCCCGGAGGGACCGGTTGCCGAACCAGCCGTCGAACGCGTCGTCAGGCCCGCTGTGCGGACCCCGGTCCGCATGGAGGGCGGTCGTGCTTCCGATCTCCGGGAACGCTCGGGTGTCGCCCCCCGCCAGGGGAAGGTTCCGGGTCGTCGCTGCGACATCGGACCGTTCCGGTTGGGCGTCTTCTCGCCACTTCTTCACGCGCGCACATCCCCCCACGGGACAGTTCCGGGTGCGCTCACGACACCGAGCACCCGTCGATCGAACCGAGCCCCCACCCGGCCCGAGCGCCCCCTTTACCACAGCGTGCTCGGGCAACGAATGTAGCGCACGCGGAGGATATGTGGTCACCGCGCATCAGTTCCCGGCACACATCACCTCCTCGTCCATGGCCGGAATCCATCCCCCGGCGGGCCGTCGCAGCCATCCGTGCGCGGCGGCGACCTCGGCCGCGGCCCGCCGCAGCGCGTCCAACCCGGGATGGACCAGCCCCTTTCGCCACACCAGTGACACGGGCGAGAGCGGCACCGGATCGACGAGTCGGCGCAAAACCGTGCGTGGCATGGCCGGAAAGTCCACCACGGCGAGAATCGGGTTCCTCGTCTTCGCCATCATCCGCTCGAACTCCTCGTCCCCGACGGCCAGCGGAAGGGGCGGCGCGAGCCGGATGTCCCACTCATCGAAGAGGCGGCGCGCGAGGTCGGTCCACTCGGGGGTGCGCGGATTGCCGGCCCCGGCGTACACGGTCTCGCCCGCGAGCGCGGCCGGCGGCACCGCCTCCAGCGAGGCCAGCGGATGGTCGTCGGGCAGCACCAGGGCCATGGGTTCGTAGCGGACCGGCTGCTGTTCGAGTCCGGCCCGCAGCACCGGGTCGAGGCCGGCGAACCGGCCGAAGGACGCGTCGAGCCGGCCCGCGAGGAGTTCGGCCGCCGCACCGGTCAGCCCGCTCTCGTAGCGGGCCATCAGCTCGTGTTCCGGTGCGAGGTCGCGGGCCCGGTGCAGTACCCGGCGGCCGGTGGCCAGGCCCGGTGAGTTCAGGTCGACCAGCAGGGGCCGGGCCCGGCCGGCGGCTGCGAGCAGGTCGTCGTGGGCGGCGAGCACCCGGCGGGCGTACGGCAGCAGGCGCGCGCCGTCCGCGGTCAGCGTCACCTGCCGGGTCGTCCGCAGGAACAGTTCGGCGCCCAGCTCCCGCTCCAGCCGCCGTACGTCCCGGCTCAGCGCCTGCTGGGCGACGTACAGACGGGCGGCGGCCCGGGTGAAGTGCAGTTCCTCGGCGACGGTGACGAAGGCGCGCAGGAGGCGGGGTTCGGGGTGGGCGGGAGCGGACACATCCGGAATCTACAACGGATGTGCGTGAATCCGCACCGAACAGGTGTTGGACCCCGGGGCCGCCCCCGGACGACGGTGGCCGCATGCCTGCGACCCCCGCCGAATCCCAGACCGAGCCGTCCTGCCCAGCGCCGTCGAAGGCGCCCGCACAGCAGGGTGCCGCGGCGCCGCCTCGGCAGCGGCCGGAAGCGACCCACGACGCACCCGCGGAACCCGGTCCCGGCACACCCGCGGAGCCTGGTCCCGGCACACCCACGGAGCCTGGTCCCGGCACGCCCGCGGACTCCCGCCCCGACGCACCCGCGAAACCCCGCCCCGAGACACCCCCGACATCGCACCGCGCGGCACCCCGCACGGCCCCCGCCGCACCACCGGCCGAAACAGCCCCCGAGCCCCTGACCCACTCCCCCAGCGGAACAACCCCACCGCCGGCCAGGCCACACACCGCAGCACCTCCCGAAGCCCCGCCCAGACCCCCCGCCAGGGAAACCCCCCTCGCCCCCTACCGTCGCCTCTTCGCCCGCCCCGGCGTCCGGGCCTTCACCGTCGGGAATCTGGTCGCCCGGCTGCCGATGGGCATGTTCAGCGTGAGCGCGGTCGTGATGATCGCCGGTGCCCGGGGCTCGTACGCGCTCGCCGGCGCCGTCACCGCGGCCGGTCTCGGGGCGACGGCGGTGGCCGGGCCGTGGCTCGCGCGGCTCGTGGACCGGCACGGGCAGGCCCGTATCGCCGTACCGGCCACGGTGTGCGCGGTGCTGGGCAGCCTCGCCCTGCTGCTGTGCGTGCGCCACGGCGCCCCGGACTGGACCCTGTTCGCCGCGTACGCGGCCACCGCAGCCACCCCCAACATCGGCGGACTGTCCCGGGCCCGCTGGGCGCACCTGCTGCGGGACGATCCCGGCGCCCTGCACACCGCGAACTCCTTCGAACAGGCCGCGGACGAGCTGTGCTTCATGCTCGGCCCGGTGCTGGCGTCCTTCCTGACCGGGACGTTCTTCCCCGAGGCGGGCACGCTCACCGGGGCGGTCCTGCTGCTGACGGGCATGCTGGTGTTCGCGGCGCAGCGGACGACCGAGCCGCCGCCGCGGGCGGTGCGCCGGGGCCGCTCGCCGCTGCGCGCCCCGGGTTTCCCGCCGCTGCTGGTCTGTTTCGTCGCCACCGGTGCCGTCTTCGGCTCGATGGAGGTCGTCACGATCGCCTACGCGGACGGGCAGGGCCACCGGTCCGCGGCCGGGGCGGTCCTCGCCCTGCAGGCGGCGGGCTCGTGCGCGGCCGGGCTGTGGTATGGGGCGCGCGGCCCGGCCCGCGCGGGGCTGCCGAGGTGTCTGCTCGCGATGACCGCGCTGATGCTGCTGCCGCTGCTCGCGGCCGGCGTCTCGGGATCGCTGTGGGCGCTGGCGGCGGCCCTGCTCGTGGCGGGCATGGCGACCGCGCCGACGATGGTCACCGCGATGACGCTGGTGCAGCGGCAGACCCCCGAGGGCCGGCTGAACGAGGGGATGAGCCTCGTGGTCACCGGGCTGCTCCTCGGCATCGCCTGCGGCTCCGCGGGCGGCGGCTGGGCCGCACAGCACGCGTCGCCGACGACGGGCTTCACGGTGCCGGCCGCGGCGGCCGGCACCGCGTTGCTGATCGCCTCGGCCACCGCACGGCCGCGATCGTCACGGCGCCTCCGTCGAATCGCTTGAATCAATTCCCGCAGCACCCATTGACGCACCTCACGGCCCCACCTACCTTCCCCCGTCGAAGCGCTTCGACGCCCTGCATCGAACTGGTTCGACGGGACCGGTGGACCGCTGCATGGCGACCCCAGAACCATCCGACTCCCCTGGAGGCACAGGATGTTGACGGCACGAAGGCGTGTGGCGGCCGCTGCGGTGATCCTCTCCGGGTCCCTGCTGTTGACCTCCTGCGGCGGCTCGGACGGCGGCTCCTCCGACGGCAGGACGCTGCGGCTGTGGCACTACGAGGCGCCCAACAGCGCGATGGGCCTGGCCTGGAAGGAGGCCATCAAGGAGTTCGAGGCCCGGCACCCCGGGGTCACGGTGAAGTTCGAGGAGAAGGGGTTCGAACAGATCCAGAAGACGGCGCCGATGGTGCTCAACTCCTCCGACGCGCCCGATCTGATGGAGTACAACAAGGGCAACGCGACGGCGGGCCTGCTCTCCAAGCAGGGCCTGCTCAGCGATCTGACCGCCCAGGCCACCGCACGCGGCTGGGACAAGAAGCTGAGCGCGGGCGTCCGCACGACCAGCCGGTACGACACGAACGGCGTGATGGGCTCCGGCGCGTGGTACGGCGTGCCCAACTACGCCGAGTACACGATGGTCTTCTACAACAAGGACCTGTTCGCGAAGTACGGCATCGCCGAGCCGAAGACGTTCGACGAACTGACCGCCGCGATGGACGCGTTCGTGGGCAAGGGCGTCACCCCGCTGGCCAACGCGGGCGCCGAGTACCCGGCCCAGCAGTATCTGTACCAGCTGGCCCTCTCCCGGGCCGACCGCTCCTGGGTCGACGCGTACGAGCTGTACAAGGGGGAGAACGACTTCCACGACGCCGCCTGGACCTACGCGGCGACCACGTTCGCGGACTGGGTGAAGAAGGGCTACATCAGCAGGACGTCCAGCGGTGCCAAGGCCGAGGACGCGGGCGTGTCCTGGATCCGGGGCAAGGCGCCGATCCTGTTCTCCGGCAGCTGGTGGTTCGGCCGCTTCGAGGACGAGGCGACGTTCGACTGGGACACCTCGCTGTGGCCGGGCTCGGATCTGACCCTCGGCTCCGGCGGCAATCTGTGGGTCGTCCCCAAGGGCGCGAAGAACAAGGAACTCGCCTACGATTTCATCGACATCACCCTGTCGAAGAAGATCCAGAACCTGCTCGGCAACAAGGGCGCCGTCCCGGTCGCGGCCGACGCCTCGGCCATCACCGAGCCGAGGGCCAAGGCCCTCATCTCCGACTTCAACACCCTGACCGCCCGGGACGGCCTGGCCTTCTACCCGGACTGGCCGGTCCCCGGCTTCTACGACACCCTCGTCTCCGAGACCCAGAAGCTGATCACGGACAGCGAGCAGCCGGACGCCTGTCTGAGTCATCTGCAGAAGGCGTACGACAAGGGCGTACCGGGCCGATGACCGTCACCGTCGCACGCGGCGGGCGGCCGGCGAGGGCCCGGCACCGCGCCGGGCCCCCGCCCCGGCACCGCGACTCCTACGCGCTGTTCCTGCTGCCGGGAGCGCTGGCGTTCCTCGTGGTGATCGTCGTCCCGTTCCTGATGAACACCGGTGTGAGCTTCACCGACTGGCAGGGGGTGGGCACCCCCGAGGGGTCCGGGCTCGCCAACTACCGCGAGCTGCTGGGCGACTCCGAGTTCTGGGCCTCGTTCCGGCACAGCCTGTTCATGGTCGTCGCCATGGCGCTGGTGCCGACGGCGCTCGGACTCGTCCTGGCCGCCGCGCTGTTCGACTACGTCGGCAAGCACTTCGGCTCCCGGGTCGTGGTCGTGCTGCGGGCCTGTTTCTATCTGCCGCAGGTGCTGCCGATCGCGGTCGCCGGCATCGTCTGGAGCTGGATCCTCGCCCCGGACGACGGCACGCTCAACGCCCTGCTGAAGGCCGTCGGGCTCGGCTCCTGGCGGCAGGACTGGCTCGGCGACCCGGATCTCGCGCTGTACAGCGTGATGGGCGTGATGGTGTGGGTGCAGCTCGGCTTCCCGCTGGTCGTCTTCATGGCGGGCCTGCAACGCGTCGACCCGCAGCTGTACGAGGCGGCCGAGCTGGACGGCGCCGGCTGGTGGCGCCGCTTCCGGCACATCACGCTGCCACAGCTCCGCCCGGAGATCCATGTGGTGCTGACCTGGTGCACCGTGGCCGCGCTCAAGGTGTTCGGCGCGGTGTACGTGCTGACGAAGGGCGGTCCCGGCGGGGCGACCGATGTGCCCTCCTACTTCTCCTTCACCACGTTCTTCGAGAAGACCCAGGTCGGCTACGGCGCGGCGATCTCCACCGTGCTCACGGTCCTCATCCTGGCCCTCAGTCTGCTCGGGCTGAGGCTCCAGAGCCGTGCCGAGGACGCCGAGGAAGGGGGCCGGGCATGACCGGAGCGCTGCGCCGCTACCCGGTGCTGATCGCCCTGTGCGTGGCGGCCCTGTTCATGGTGGTGCCGTTCGTGATCGTCGCCGTCAACGCGGTCAAGTCACCGGCGGAGTACTCCCGGCACGGCCCGCTCAGCCTGCCCGACGGCATCCACCTGGATGGTCTGCAGGACTTCTGGCAGCGCGTCGACTACGGCCGAAAGCTCCTCAACTCCGTGCTGATCAGCGGCTCGGTGGCCATCCTCGCGGTCGTCGTGTCGGTGCTCAACGCGTATGCGATCGGCATCGGCCGGATCAAGGGCCGTACCTGGGTGCTGGCGTTCTTCGTGCTCGCGAACACGCTGCCGCAGGAGGCGCTGGTCTATCCGCTCTACTACCTGAGCAAGCAGGCGGGCCTGTACGACACCCGGATCGGCGTGATCATCGTGTTCACGGTGATCCAGGCGGCCTTCGGCACCTATCTCCTCTCCTCGGTGCTGGGCCGGTTCCCGCGGGAGATCATCGAGGCGGCCCGCATCGACGGGGCGAACAAGTGGCAGGTGCTGTGGCGGATCGTGGTCCCGGTCAGCCGCCCCACCCTCGGTGTGCTCCTGGTGTTCTTCTTCGTCTGGACCTGGAACGAGTTCCTGCTGCCGCTGGTCATGCTGGTCTCCAACGACAACCAGACCGTGTCGGTGGCGCTCGGCGTCCTTCAGGGCCAGCGTCTGATGGACGCCACCATGACCAGCGCGGCGGCCCTGCTCGGTGTGCTGCCGGCGGTCGTCTTCTTCCTCGTCTTCCAGCGCACGCTCATCCGCGGGCTCGCCGCGGGTGCCGTCAAGTAGGGAGCCCCTGTGAAGTTCACCGACGGCTACTGGCTGTTGCGCGAGGGCGTCACCGCGGCCCACCCGGTCGAGGTCCTGGACGTCACCGTCGCCGGGGACGCCCCCTCCGAAGGAGGCTCGCTGGAGATCCACGCGCCGACCCGGCCCGTCCGCCACCGCGGCGACCTGCTGAAGGGACCGGTAGTGACGATCAGTGTCCATGCCCCGATGCCCGACGTCATCGGCATCACGTTCACCCACTTCGAGGGCGAGCAGCCGCGCACCCCCCGCTTCGAGGTGCGACGGCAGGAGGGCGCGGCGCAGATCTCCTACGACGACGAGCACGCGATGCTCACCTCCGGCGCGCTGTCGGTCCGGGTGGCCCGCACCGGCCCCTGGCGGGTCGACTTCCTGGCCGGCGGGCGCACCCTGACCGGCAGCGGTCCCAAGGGCATGGGCATCATGCGGGACGCGACCGGCGCGCACTATCTGCGCGAGCAACTGGACCTCGGGGTCGGCACCGGCGTCTACGGTCTGGGCGAGCGTTTCGGGCCGCTGGTCAAGAACGGCCAGGTCGTCGACATCTGGAACGCCGACGGTGGCACGGCCACCGAACAGGCCTACAAGAACGCCCCGTTCTATCTCACCGACGCCGGCTACGGCGTCTTCGTCGACCACCCCGGCAAGGTGTCCTTCGAGGTCGGTTCGGAATCCGTGTCCCGGGTCCAGTTCAGCGCCGAGTCACAGCAGTTGACGTACTACGTCATCCACGGCCCGGCCCCGAAGGACATCCTGCGCACGTACACCGCCCTCACCGGCCGCCCGGCCCTGCCGCCCGCCTGGTCGTTCGGGCTGTGGCTGTCGACGTCGTTCACCACGTCGTACGACGAGGAGACGGTGACGTCCTTCATCGAGGGCATGCGGGAGCGCGAACTGCCGCTGTCCGTCTTCCACTTCGACTGTTTCTGGATGCGCGAGCTGCACTGGTGCGACTTCAGCTGGGACCCGCGGGTGTTCCCGGACCCGGAGGGCATGCTGGCCCGTCTGAAGGAGCGCGGCCTGCGGATCTGCGTCTGGATCAACCCGTACATCGCCCAGCGCTCGGCCCTGTTCGCGGAGGGCAAGGCCCTCGGGCATCTGCTGAAGCGGCCGGACGGCGCCGTGTGGCAGTGGGACCTGTGGCAACCCGGCATGGCGCTGGTGGACTTCACCAGCCCGGCCGCCCGCGACTGGTACGCGGCGAAGCTGGAGGCGCTGCTCGCGCAGGGCGTCGACTGCTTCAAGACCGACTTCGGCGAGCGCGTCCCGCTCGACGTGGCCTGGGCCGACGGCTCCGACCCGGAGCGGATGCACAACTACTACACCTACCTCTACAACCGCACCGTCTTCGACGTGCTGCGCAAACACCGGGGCGAGGGCGAGGCGGTGGTGTTCGCGCGGTCGGCGACCACCGGGAGCCAGCGGTTCCCGGTGCACTGGGGCGGCGACTGCGAGGCGACGTACGAGTCGATGGCCGAGTCGCTGCGCGGCGGCCTGTCGCTGGGGCTGTCCGGGTTCGGCTTCTGGAGCCATGACATCGGCGGCTTCGAGGGCACCCCGACGCCCGCGCTGTTCAAGCGGTGGATCGCCTTCGGTCTGCTGTCCTCGCACAGCCGGCTGCACGGGTCGTCGTCGTACCGGGTGCCGTGGCTGTTCGACGAGGAGTCCGTCGACGTGCTGCGCCACTTCACCCGGCTCAAGCTGCGTCTGATGCCCTACCTCTACGAAGCGGCGCGCACCGCCCACGAGGAGGGTGTGCCGGTGATGCGGGCGATGATCCTGCAGTTCCCGGACGACCCCGGGTGCGCGCATCTGGAGCGGCAGTACATGCTCGGCCCGGATCTGCTGGTCGCGCCGGTGTTCAGCGACGAGGGGGACGTGACGTACTACGTGCCCGAGGGCACCTGGACCCGCTTCGCCGACGGGCGGACGGTGACCGGGCCGCGCTGGGTGCGCGAGCGGCACGGCTTTCTGAGCGTGCCGCTGCTCGTGCGGCCGGGCGCGGTGATCCCGGTGGGCGCGGTGGACGACCGGCCGGACTACGACCACGCCGACGGGGTCACGCTGCACGCGTTCCGGCCGGCCCGCGGCGCACAGGTGACGGTGCGGGTCGGGGACGTGACCTTCACCGTCGTACGGGAGGGCGACACGCTGCGGGCCTCGGCCGGCGATCCCTCGCGGCCCTGGGCGCTCGCGGCCGGGGAGCGGACCGCTCGGGCCCGGGCCGGTACCGGGTTCCTCACGGTGGAGCTGGGCTGATGGTCAAGATCACCGATGTGGCGCGGCACGCCGGGGTCTCCCCCAGCACCGTCTCCTACGCCCTGAGCGGCAAGCGCCCCATCTCCGAGGAGACCCGGCGGCGCATCGCCGCGTCCATCCGCGAGCTGGGCTACCGCCCGCACGCCGGCGCCCGCGCCCTGGCCGGCAGCCGCTCCAACGTCCTCGCCCTGGTGGTCCCGCTGCGCCCGGGCATCCATGTGCCGGTGGTCATGGGATGCGCGGTGTCGGTGGTGACCACGGCCCGGCGCCACGGCCACGATGTGCTGCTGCTCACCCAGGAGGAGGGCGAGGAGGGGCTGCGGCGGGTCGCGGACACCGCGCTGGTGGACGCGCTGATCGTGATGGACGTCCAGCTCCACGACCCCCGGCTGCCGCTGCTGCGCTCGCTGGGCCGACCGTCCGTGCTGATCGGGTTTCCCGCCGAGCCCGCGGGCCTGACCTGCGTGGACCTCGATTTCAAGGCGGCCGGTGAGCTGTGCGTGGAACGGCTGGCGGGGCTCGGGCACCGGGTCGTGGCGCTGGTCGGCTCGCCGCCCGAGGTGTATGTGCGCCGGACGGGGTTCGCCGAGCGGGTGGTACGGGGCTTCACCGCGGCGGCCGACCGGCGCGGGCTCGTCTCGGCCGTGCACCCGTGCGAGGCGACGCCCGCCGCGGCCCGCCGGGTCGCGGAGCGGCTGCTGCGCGAGCAGCCCGCGCTGACCGGGGTGGTGGTGCACAACGAGGCGGTGCTGGAGCCGCTGATCGATGCCTTCGAACGGCTCGGGCTGCGGGTTCCCGGCGATCTGTCCGTCACCGCGATCTGCCCCGACGAACTCGCCGCGTCGCTGCGCGTCCCGGTCACGTCGGTGGCCCTGCCGTCCGCCGAACTCGGCGAGCGGGCGGTGGAGTTACTGATGGGGAAGCTGGCCGGCGCCGAGGTCCCGGAGGCGACGCTGCTCGCGCCCCGCCTGACCGAACGCGCCACCACCCGGCCCCGCGCGGCGCCCTGAGCGCGGCGCGCCGTGGCGACGGGCCGTCGTGGCGAAGCCCTGCTCGCGCGGCGCAGTCGCGTGACAACGACGAAGGCGACGTGCGCCGGTGGGCGCACGTCGCCTGTCGTGTTCGTGGAGATGGCGGGAATCGAACCCGCGTCCAACGGTGCGGAACCAGGGCTTCTCCGTGTGCAGTCCGCTGCGCTTTTCTCAGCCCCGGAGATCACGCGGACAAGTCTCCGACGGGCTCAGTCACTGTGTGGTTTCCCTCTTCACCCCGTGACCGGGATCAAGGTTTAGTCCCCTAGCTGATGCCAGGATCCGGGTCGGGAACAGCCCCGGGCTGACACTCCCTTTAGTAGGAGGCTCGCTCTGGCTGCCTATCAGGCAGCGAGGGCGAAGGCCTGCTGGGAGGAATCGCGCTTGGTATTGGCGATTATTTTTTTCGGCCTGTGGTTTACGAGATCATGGCCGCTTCCTCGACACGCTTCCCCTGCTTCGACAACCGCTGTCGAAACCGATCATCCCCATGTTCATTTTTCAATCCACGCACCCGCCTGGGGTGCGCTGCCATCGTACGTGACCAACGCACCCGCGTGCCAGCGTATTCCCGCCGGCCGGTCAGGACTGGCCGCGCTGCTTGCGCCGGGCCGCCGCCATCGCGCGGTCCGCCTCGCGCCGGTCCTGCTTCTCGCGCAGCGTCTGGCGCTTGTCGTACTCCTTCTTGCCCTTGGCGAGCGCGATCTCGATCTTGGCCCGGCCGTCCTTGAAGTACAGCGCGAGCGGCACGATCGTGTGACCCGTCTCCTGGACCTTGGACTCCAGCCTCTCGATCTCCGCGCGGTGCAGCAGCAGCTTCCGCTTGCGGCGGGCGCTGTGGTTGGTCCAGGTGCCCTGGGTGTACTCCGGCACATGCACGTTGTACAGCCACGCCTCGCGCGCGTCGAGCTGCACGAAGCCGTCGACCAGCGAGGCCCGTCCCTGGCGCAGCGACTTCACCTCGGTCCCGGTGAGGACCAGACCGGCCTCAAAGGAGTCGAGGATGTGGTAGTCGTGCCGCGCCTTCTTGTTCTGCGCGATCAGCTTGCGCCCTTTTTCCTTAGCCATAGTGCCGACCATTTTCGCACCATGGAGGGGGTGCGGGGGAAGCCGATTAACCGCGGCGCTACGAGGGGTCGCCGAGCCCGCTGAGCACGGTCTCGGCCCGCTCCAGCGCCCGCCGGCCGGCCACCAGGTCGGGGGTGATGCCCCGGCCGTCGACGGTGTGCCCGGAGGGGGTGCGGTAGTGGCCGACGGTCAGCTCGGCGACGGAGCCGTCGGGCAGCCGGGTCGGCATCTGGATCGCGCCCTTGCCGAAGGTGCGGGAGCCGACGACGACCGCGCGGCCCCGGTCCTGGAGGGCGCCGGTGAGCAGTTCGGCCGCGCTCATCGTGCCGCCGTCGACGAGCGCGACCAGGGGTCTGGTGGTGTCGCCGCCGTCCTCCGCGTGCAGGGCGCGCTGCTCGCCGTCGACGTCGTAGGTGGCCACGAGTCCGCCGTCGAGGAAGGCGGAGGCCGCGGTGACGGCCTCGGTGACCAGGCCGCCGGAGTTGCCGCGCAGGTCGAGCACGATCCCGGCGCCGGCCGGGGTCCGCCGCACGGCGCTGCGCACGACGTCGCCCGTGCCCTTGGTGAAGGCGTCGACCTTGATCACGGTGACGCCCGCGGAGGGCCTGCGGACGGTCACGGAGTCGGTGGACAGCCGAGCCCGGCGCAGGGTCTCGCTCCAGGTGCGCGCGCCGCGCTCCAGGCCGAGCCGGACGGCGGTGCCCGCGGGGGCGTCCAGCGCGTCGCCGCGCAGCAGGGCGACCACCTCGGTGACCGGCCGCCCGTCGACCGCGGTGCCGTCGACGCTGCGCAGCCGGTCGCCCTTGCGGATCCGGGCGGCGGCAGCGGGCGAGCCGGGCTGCACCCGGGTCACCTCGATACGGCCGTCGACCGCGCGTCGCGCCCACAGGCCGACGCCGGTGTACTGGCCGTCGAGGGCTTCCTCGAACTCCTCGTACTCGCCCCGGGAGTAGACGGCGCCCCAGCGGTCCCCGCTGCGGCTCACCGCTCGTTCGGCCGCCTCCATCGGGGACTTGCCGTCGGCCATGGCCTCGGCGGCGGCCTTCTGGACGGCATCGGGCCTGACGGTCGCGCGGGCCGCGTCCTGGGGGACGGCCCCGCGGCCGGAGCCGGCGCCGGGGTCGGGGTCGGGGAAGGAGCCGGTCGCGGCGCCGGTGACGAGCACACCGGCGAAGACCAACGTCAGGGCCGCCCCGCGGCGGGAGCGGCGGGACTGACAGAAGGGGTCGCGGCCTGACATGGCGGTGAGTCTAGGACAACGCGAAGGGCCGTACGGCCGGTTGACCGCACGGCCCTCTTGGCGTGCGTCACACCTTCAGGTACTTGCGCAGCGCGAAGAACGCGGCAAGCGCGGGCATCAGCAGGCTCGCCGCGAGGATCAGCGGGAGCTTGGTGAACACGGCGTCCCAGCCGATGAAGTTGATGAGGTTCAGCTTGGATGACAAGGCCATGCCGTGGTCGATGGTGAAGTACCGCCCGAGCACGAGGAAGACGCAGGCGAGACCGCCGCCGATGAGCCCGGCGACCGCTGCCTCCATGATGAACGGCGCCTGGATGTAGAAGCCGGACGCGCCGACCAGACGCATGATCCCGGTCTCACGCCGACGGCTGAACGCCGAGACGCGCACCGTGTTGACGATCAGCAGCAGGGCGACGATCAGCATCAGCGCCATGACACCAAGCGCCGCACTGTTCATCAGATTGAGCAGACCGAACAGATTGTCCAGGATGCCCTTTTGGTCCTGTACCGACTGCACGCCGTCACGCCCGTTGAACGCGGTCGCGATGACCTGGTACTTCTCCGGGTCCTTCAGCTTGATCCGGTACGACTGCTGCATCTGGTCCGGGGTGAGCGAACTGGCCAGCGGGGAGTCGCCGAACTGCTGCTTGTAGTGCTTGTACGCCTCGTCCTGCGACTCGTAGGTGACCTTCTGGACGACCGGCATCTTCTCCAGGTCGGCGAGGATCTGCTTCTTCTGGTCCTCGGTGGCCGCGCCCTTGGCGCAGTTGGGGTCCGACTCGGCGTCGCTCTTGTTGCAGAGGAAGATCGAGACGTTGACCTTGTCGTACCAGTAGCCCTTCATGGTGGTCACCTGGTCGCTCATCAGCAGCGAGCCGCCGAACAGGGCCAGGGACAGGGCGACGGAGACGATGACGGCGAAGGTCATCGTCAGATTGCGGCGGAGACCTACACCGATCTCCGACAGTACGAACTGGGCGCGCATGGCGTCGGATCAAGCCTTTCCGTGGATCTCGTGCGGTGTCAGTGCTGGTAGCCGTAGACGCCGCGGGCCTGGTCGCGGACGAGGCGTCCCTTCTCCAGCTCGATGACGCGCTTGCGCATCTGGTCCACGATGTTCTGGTCGTGCGTCGCCATCACCACGGTCGTGCCGGTCCGGTTGATCCGGTCGAGCAGCTTCATGATGCCGACGGAGGTCTGCGGGTCGAGGTTGCCGGTGGGCTCGTCGCAGATGAGCAGCTTGGGCCGGTTGACGAAGGCGCGCGCGATGGCCACGCGCTGCTGCTCACCACCGGACAGCTCGCCGGGCATGCGCTCCTCCTTGCCGCCGAGCCCGACGAGGTCGAGCACCTGCGGCACGGACTTGCGGATCTCTCCGCGCGACTTGCCGATGACCTCCTGGGCGAAGGCCACGTTCTCCGCGACCGTCTTGTTCGGCAGGAGCCGGAAGTCCTGGAAGACCGTACCGAGCTGGCGCCGGATCTGGGGCACCTTCCAGTTGGACACGCGCGCGAGGTCCTTGCCCAGGACGTGCACCTGACCGTGGCTGCACCGCTCCTCGCGGAGGATCAGCCGCAGGAAGGTGGACTTTCCGGAGCCGGAGGACCCCACGAGGAACACGAACTCGCCCTTCTCCACTTCCAGGGAGACATCCCTGAGCGCGGGACGGGTCTGCTTGGGGTAGACCTTGGAGACATTGTCGAATCGGATCACGGATGCACCACGGGTCGCCGGGGGTAGATGTGCGTGACCATACGCGAACCGGGCGGGCCGGCGCAGTCGCCGGACGAGGTTGTGCGGAGCTTGTACATTTTTGTGCGGGGTATCGGGGGCGCACCCGCCGGGTATCGGGCTTGTATGCGGGGACGGCCGGGTGCCGGTGACCCGCGCGCGCTCCGCGGGAACCTGGCACAGTGGTGAGGGGAACGTTCGCGTTCCCGTAGGCGTTGTTCGGATGACGGCCGGTGCAAGGAGGGCGAGCGCATGACGTACGACCGGTTGGTGTGCGCGAACTGCGCGGCGCCTGTGAGCGAGGGCCGGTGTCCCGTGTGCCGGGCCAACCGCGAGCGGCTGCAGCAGCAGGGCTTCTTCCAGGACGGCTTCTTCGCCGGTCTGAACCCGATGGCGCTGATCGCGCTGCTGGCGGTGCTGATCGCCGCGGTGGCGCTGCTGGCGCACCAGACCGCGTGAGCGGACCACAGAGCGGCTGAGGACGGCCGAAGGGCCCGGAGGCAGGCTCCGGGCCCTTCGTCACTGCGTCACACGTACGGACCGTACGAAGGTGACTACGTTCGGTCACGCTCAGGCGGCTGCGCCGCCCCGACCGCCCGCGAGGCGCGGCAGGACGCGGAAGGCGACACCACCGGCGATCATGGTGGCAGCGCCCGCGATCAGGAACGCGGTCTGCCCGGCACCCGTCTCGGCGAGCTCGTCGCCGCTGCCCTGGGCCTGGGCGCCGGCGGCCGGGGTGTCAGGGCCGGTGCCGGTCAGAGCGGAGGAGCCGCCCTCCTGGGCCGAGCTGCCGGAGCCGCCCTTGGGGTCGGTGTTGCTGTTGCCACCGCCGTTGCCGTTCCCATTGCCGTTGCCGTTCCCGTTGCCACCGCCGTGGGTCGGGTCGGAGGTGGGCTCCTCGGTCGGCTCGGTGGGCTCCTCCGTGGGCTCGGTGGGCTCCTCCGTCGGCTCCGTCGGCTCGTCCGAGGGCACCGAGGTCTCCGGCGGCGACTCCGGGGTGGTCGGGATGCCGGTTTCGGTGGGACCCGGGCTCGGCGACTCCTCGGCGGCGCAGAGGATGCCGAGCAGGCAGTCCTCCGACTCGCTGGCGGAGGCGGCGCCGGCCGCCGTCAGCGAGGCGCCGGCCGCGATCACGGCACCGGCCGCGATCCGCGCGATCCGGATCCGCGTCTTCTTGGTCATGTGGTTGCTACCCCCAGTAGCTGATGGTCAGTGTGCGGCGCATGGGGCCGGCCGTGATCGACGGGGTAGCCGGTGAAGTCCGTGTTCCATCAAGTCCTTCACGCCCCCCGGTTCACATGCGCCCCAGAGATACGCATGGCACGCTTCACCCTTCCCATTTTCCAAGGGATCGTCAAGGCCGTTGCGTGCGCAATGTCCAACGTCAGGGCATTTACGGGGAGTTGGCGCCTGTGAGTGTGATGTAAAACCCAGACAAATAACAACTGCCGCCCTCAGGGCGGCAGTTGTCATGGTCGACTTGACTGCTCCGGTTACTTCTCCTGCTGCTTGCGCCAGCGAATCCCGGCCTCCAGGAAGCCGTCGATCTCACCGTTGAACACGGCCTCCGGGTTGCCGACCTCGAACTCCGTGCGCAGGTCCTTGACCATCTGGTACGGGTGCAGCACGTAGGAACGCATCTGGTTGCCCCAGGAGTTGCCGCCGTCGCCCTTGAGGGCGTCCATCTTGGCCTGCTCCTCCTGCCGGCGCCGCTCCAGCAGCTTGGCCTGCAGGACGTTCATCGCGGTGGCCTTGTTCTGGATCTGCGACCGCTCGTTCTGGCAGGAGACCACGATGCCGGTCGGGAGGTGGGTGATGCGGACCGCGGAGTCGGTGGTGTTGACGCCCTGACCGCCCGGGCCGGAGGACCGGTACACGTCGATGCGCAGCTCGGACTCGTCGATCTCGACATGGTCGGACTGCTCCACGACGGGCAGGATCTCGACCCCGGCGAAGGAGGTCTGGCGGCGGCCCTGGTTGTCGAAGGGCGAGATGCGCACCAGCCTGTGCGTGCCCTGCTCCACGGAGAGGGTGCCGTAGGCGTAGGGCACCTGCACGGCGAAGGTGGTCGACTTGATGCCGGCCTCCTCCGCGTACGACGTCTCGTAGACCTCGGTCTTGTACCCGTGCTGCTCGGCCCAGCGCAGATACATGCGCTGCAGCTTCTCGGCGAAGTCGGCCGCGTCGACGCCGCCGGCCTCGGCGCGGATGTTGACGAGCGCCTCGCGCGCGTCGTACTCCCCGCTGAGCAGCGTGCGGACCTCCATCTCGTCCAGCGCCTTCCTGACCTCGGCCAGCTCGGCCTCGGCCTCGGCGCGGGTGTCGGGGTCGTCCTCGGCCTCGGCCAGCTCGAAGAGCACGCCGAGATCGTCGATCCGGCCGCGCAGCGCCTCCGCCTTCCTGACCTCGGCCTGGAGGTGGGAGAGCTTGCTGGTGATCTTCTGCGCCTCGTCCGGGTTGTCCCACAGGGACGGCGCCGCCGCCTGCTCCTCGAGCACGGCGATGTCGGCCCTCATCCTGTCGAGGTCCAGGACGGCCTCGATCGACTCCATGGTCGAGGAGAGGGACTTGAGCTCTTCGGATACATCGACGACTGCCACGCCTCCAGACTAACGGCAATGGCAACCGACCTCGCCCGCCCGAGGCCGCGAAGCGGGAAGCCCCACCAGGATCGGCGTGACGGGGGCCGGCACGGGGCGGCAGCGAACCGCGGCGCTGCGGCTGGCAACGCCGCCACGGCGCACCCGCAGAGCGAGCGCCATCGCACCACCGACCGCCCCATGGACGCCCCGGTCACCGGACCGCCGGTCAGACCACTCCGTGGGGAACGTCACCGTGTCACGGACCTGTACACCCCCGGACCGTCACGGCACAGGAGCGGGCCCGGGATGTAGCGGGCCCTCGCGATCCACCACGGCCGCCGGCCCGAACGGCGACGCGACCCAGCCCGCGGAACACCCCGTGGGGAACATCACCCGGTCGTGGACCTGTACTGCCCGCAGCCGTCGCGGTGCGGCAACGAGCCCGAGATACGCCGCACCGCACGCCCCACCACAACCCCGGGCCCGAACGGCCGACGGCGCACCCCCGTGAGGGCCGTCACGATGTCGGCCACGCGCATGTGCCCTGCCCGGACCGCACGGCGTCCGCCCCGACCGACGTACGCCGAAGCACCCGCCGGACCACGACCCCGCCCCGAACGACCGACGGCACGACCCGGCTCGCCCCGCGGAGCGCTCCGTGGGGAACGTCACGACGCCATGCACCTACAGGTGACGCCGTCGCGGCGCAGGAGCGGGCCCGGGGTGTGGCGGAGCCGCGTGATCCGCCGCGCCCCCTGGCCCGGACGGCGACACGGCGCGGCAGCGGGCCCGGGGTGCGTCCGGCCCCAGCCCCGGCGCCGAACGGTCGGCCACGACTCGGCGCAACTCGCGGAGCGCTCGTCACGGGGTTGTGGAGGTGTGCGTGGGCTGTGGGGTGGCGCCCGCGTCGTCGCCCGAGGTTGCCAGCCAGGTGCCGACGCCGATCGCCGCCGCGAGCAGCGCGCCCGCCACTGCCAGCGTCACCCGCCGGCGCCGGGCCGCCGCGCGGTGCCGCGCCGAACCGGGGCGCGGGGCGCCCGAGGCCCGGGGTACGCGCGCGGTGCCGCGGGCGCCGCCGGCCAGCTCGTCCGGCCCCGGCACCCGCATCGAGGTGTGCGTGTCCCGGTTGGAGTCCGGCTGCGCGCCGGGAACCAGCGGCACCGAGCCCCGCCGGCGCGCCCGCTCGCCGGGCACCGGTGCCGCCGCCGAGGGCTCCGCGGCCTGCGGCGCCGGCTCCGCGTCCGGCTCGTCCACGTCCAGCGGCGGCATCCCGGCCAGCTGGGGCAGCTGCTCCCGCAGCCGCGCCGCCAGCTCGGAGGCCCGCAGCCGCGAGGCAGGCGCCTTCGCCAGGCACTGCACGACCAGCTGCCACAGCTCGTCCGGGATGCCCGGCAGCGGCGCGACCGTCTCGGTCACGTGCCGGCGCAGCACCGCGCCCGGATGGCCGCCGCCGAACGGGGTGAACCCGGCCAGCAGCTCGTACAGCACGGTCGCGAGGGCGTAGATGTCGACGGCGGCCCGTGGCGGCAGACCCTCCACGATCTCCGGCGCCAGATAGTCCGGGGTCCCGATGATCTTCGTGGCGCGGGTCCGCTTGGGGGTGTCGATCAGCTTCGCGACGCCGAAGTCGGTCAGCAGCGCGGGGTGCGCACCCCCGGGGCCGAGCGGCCCCTGCATGTCCAGCAGCACGTTCTCGGGCTTGACGTCCCGGTGCACCACCCCGGCCGCGTGCGCCGCCGCCAGCGCCTCGGCGACGTCCGCGACGATGGCCACCGCGGCCTCCGGGCTGAGCCGCCGCTCCCGCTCCAGACGGGTGCGCAGGTCGGTGCCGCGGACCAGGTCCATGACGAGGGCCAGGTCGTTGCCGTCGACGACGAGGTCGCGCACCGAGACGATGTGCGGGTGGTCCAGACCGAGCAGTGCCGTGCGCTCCTGTACGAAGCGTCCGACGAGTTCCTGGTCGGACGCGAGGTCTTCGCGCAGCAGCTTGATGGCGACGGGCCCGTCCGGTCCCTCGCCCAGCCACACCGTGCCGGCGCTGCCCCGTCCCAGGATCTGGTTCGCGGTGTACCGGCTGCCGATCTTCCGTGCCAAGACTGCTCCTACAGACGCGTGTTGCCGCTAAAACTACGCGTCCGAGGAGCCAACCTTCACCGCGGCGGCCGAAATCACCCGCCAGGTGTCGACAAATCCCCAGACCGAGCCCTAGTTGCCGCCGGAACCGCCCAGGTCCTTGATCCAGCCGGTCACCGTGCCGAACCAGTCGCTGAGCTGTCCCCAGTAGCTCTTGCCGGTCCCGATCCACTCCTGGAGGGGGCTCAGCTCCCACACCAGCCAGCCCGCCACGAACAGGATGACGATCGTGAACAGGCAGCCCTTCAGACAGCCGAGCCCGGGGATCTTCATCGGGTTGGCGCTGCGCTGCCGCGGCTGCCGCGGCTCGGGCGCCGGCCGCCGCGGCTCCGCCGGTGCGGGCGGCGCGTACCGCTCGGGCCGCGGCGCCGCGTACGGCTGCGGCTGGTACTGCTGAGGCTGCTGCCGGCGCCCGTAGCCGTCCGGGGGCCGCTGCTGGTGCTGGGGCGCGGGCTGCTGCTGCTGCGGCCGGGCCACCTGGCGCTGGGGGCGGCGGCGCAGCGGGTCCTGGTCCGGGTCGAGGTACTGGACCTGGGTCTGCTCGTTGCGGTCGCGGGCGGCGCGCAGCTGGGTCTGCCAGGGGTGCGGCTGCTCGGGCTGCTGCCCCTGCGGTCCGGGCTGGTCGGGCCGTCCCGGGGGCAGCGGCGGCATGACGGCGGTCGGGTCGGCCGCCCCGGTGTTCGGCAGCACCGCGGTCGGATCGGCGGCGCCCGGCGGGCCGCCGGAGTGCGGCAGCACGCTGGTCGCGGCGTTGGGGTCGTACGCCCCCGCGGAGCCGCCCGTGGGCAGCACCTGGGTCGGGTCGGCGGCCCCGGGCACGCCCGGTACGGCGGTGGGCGCCGGGTCGGGGGTCAGCAGGGCGCCGACGCCCTCGGCGGCGGCGATCTGGGCGGAGTTGGCGTGCACGCCGATGCCCTCGGCGACGACCCGCAGGCCGCGCGCCAGGTTCTCGGCGCTGGGGCGCTCGTCGGGGTTCTTGCGCAGGCAGCGCTCTATGACCGTCCACAGCGGGTCGGGCACGGTCGACGGGCGGCGCGGCTCGGCGCTCAGGTGCTGGTGCAGGACTTCCAGGGCGGAGCCGCCGGAGAACGGCGGGCGGCCGGTGACCAGCTCGTACAGCAGGATGCCGGCGCCGTAGATGTCGACGGCGGAGGTCTGCGGGCGGCCCTCGGCGGACTCCGGCGCGACGTACGCGGGCGTGCCGACGAACTCGTGCGTGCGGGTCAGGCCCGGGGAGTCGGCCAGGCGGGCGATGCCGAAGTCCGTCAGCAGCGGGTTCATCCGGCCGTCGTGCTGCTGGAGCAGCACGTTGGCGGGCTTCAGGTCGCGGTGGACGACGCCGTCGGCGTGGCTGGCCGCGAGCGCGTCGGCGATCTGGGCGGTCAGCAGCGCGGCGGCCACGGGCGTGAACGGGCCGTTCTCGCGCAGGTAGCGGTGCAGGTCGGGGCCCTCGACGAGGTCCATGACGAGGGCGAGCAGATCGCCCTCGACGACGAGGTCGCGCACCCGGACGATGTTCGGGTGGGTGAGCCGGAGCAGGACGGACCGCTCCCGGAGGAACCGCATGACGACGTCGGCGTCGCTCGCCAGTTCCTCCTTGAGGACCTTGATCGCGACGGTCTCACCCGGCTGGCCGGGCACGGCCGCCTCGGCGCCCGCCGTCTCACGCTGGCGGGCTCGCCACACGGTGCCCGTGGCGCCGCGTCCGAGCGGCTCCTCAAGCAAGTACTTGCTGCCTACCGGCCGCACGTCATGCGCTCCCTGCTGCTTGCTGGTGTTCCGATCCACTGTAGTGCCGCCTGTGGGGGCGCCACATGAGCGTTCCCGTCCCTGTTCGAAGGAAAGACGCTCCCCTCGTTGTCCTGGTTGCCGAAAGGCTGCCGAACCCGGACAGGGCCGGTCTCAAATGATCAGCGGTGGGGTGTCGGTCAGCCACTTCTGCGGCACCGTTCAGCCACTTTTGCGGTACCGGTCAGGCACTTTTGGGGTACCGGTCGGGCACTTTTGGGGGCAGAGCCGACCAATCAAGATCACTTACCACCGGGCCGCGGGCGCGTTGTCGGTGACAGGTGCGAGGATGCGTGCAGTACTGGCCGACGTGCTCGTGGTGGGGTGGGGGAGCCCGCGCCCGTGCAGAAGGGACCGCTGACGGCGATGCAGATCCGGCTGACCGTCGTAGACCCGCTGGGCCCGTCCCCGCAGGGGGGCCGCGCCGCGCGCCGCGACGTGCTGGTCACGGCGCCCGCCGGCACCGCCCTGGCAGCGGTGGCGTCGGCGCTCGCCTCGACGGTCGCCGGCGACGGGGGCACGGTCCGTGACACCGCGAACGCGCCGGTCGTGCTGTACGCCGGAGCCGAACGGCTGGACGCACGGCGCTGCACCCTCGGTGAGCCCCCGCTGGTGGACGGCGCCGTGCTGGCCCTGGGCGCGCCCGCCGAGCCGGAGCCCCATCCGGAGCTGGACGACGCCCCGACGCAGCTGCACGTGGTCGCGGGGCCGGACGCGGGCGGGGTCCATCTGCTGCACGGCGGCCGGATCACCGTCGGCCGTTCCGCGGACGCCGACATCCCGATAGACGACCCCGATGTCTCCCGTCTGCACTGCGCCGTCACGGTCGCCGCCGACGGCCGTGTCTCGGTCGCCGACCTCGGCTCCACGAACGGCACGGCGCTGGACGGTGTGCGGGTGGCCGACCGCCCGGTCCGCTTTCCGCCGGGCGCGCTGCTGCGGATCGGCGAGTCCACCCTGCGGCTTGCTCCGTCCGCAGGGCCGGGGGCCCTGACGCGGACGGCTCCCGACGGCGAGGGCTGTGTGCGGGTGACCCCGCGCACCGGGCACACGGCGGAGGCCGGGCAGACCGGATACACCGACGGCTCCTGGGACACCGGCCTCGCCGGGTACGCCGAAGAGACCGGGGAGGCCGGCGTCCCAGGAGAGACCGGGTACGCCGAGGGCGCCGGGCGCGTCGAACGCGCCGCGGCCCCGCGGAGCGGACGGGGCGCGCCGTCCGGGTCCGCCCGGCACACACACGGCACGGCGGGCTGGGGCGCCCCGGGCACGGCACAGCGGGCCCAGGAGCACCCGCCGGCGCAGCCACCGGTCGTGCCCGGACAGGGCGGCGCGCCGGGGATAGAGAGGCGGGACGCGG
The DNA here is from genome assembly GCF_044765425.1 of Streptomyces sp. NPDC102462. Lineage (NCBI taxonomy): Bacteria > Bacillati > Actinomycetota > Actinomycetes > Kitasatosporales > Streptomycetaceae > Streptomyces > Streptomyces sp. NPDC102462. Next base: position 133,292 of record NZ_JBIWKB010000019.1, read on the forward strand.
GCCAGGGCCCCGGGGCGCAGGGCGCGGACACCCACGCCGGCCGCTTCGGGGCCGGCGGCCCCGGCATGGCCTTCGGCGGCCCCGGTCCCGGGCACGCGGGCGGGGCACCCGGCACTCCGCCGGGCACGCGCGCGCCCGGACCCTCGGACGCCTGGGCTGCGGCCCACGGCACCGGGGCGGACGGCACCGCCCCGGTGCCGCACGCGCGGGGCGGTCACACCGAGGACGCCCCGGGCACGCGCCCGCGCGGACACCACGGCGCGGACGGCACGGCCGGGGCGTACGGGACGTACGGGCACGGCGGCGACCCGGAGGCGGACGCCCCGCCGGCCGGGGGACGCAAGGGCACTCCGGTGCGCGGCACCGACCTGCCGCCCGGCCTGCGCAGACGCGGCGGCCTCGGCGCGTGGGCGCGGCGGCTGGCCGGGGGGCGCGCGGACCCGGCGGACGGCGGCCCGGGGCCGTACGACCCGCACGGCACCGGCGCGTCCGGCGGTGCCGCGCCGGACGGCCCGCGGCGGCCGGAGACCTGGCCTGACCCGGCGGCCCTGCTGCTGACCGCGCTGGGCCCGGGCCCCCGGCTGTGGGAGCGCGGTCCGGGCCACCCGCAGACGCTCACGGTCCGGCTGGGCACGGCCGACGGGCCGGCGCCGGGCGGCCCGGCCCCGCTCAGCGGCACGCCGGTCACCGTCGGCCTGCGCGCGGCCGGGGCGCTGGGCCTGGCCGGGCCGCGCCCGCGGCTGTCCGGGCTGGCCCGCGCGGTCCTGGCCCAGCTCGCCGCGCTGCACTCCCCCGACTGTCTGGAAATCGTCCTGATCAGCGCGGACCGGGCGCGCCCCCTGGAGGAGCGCACCGCCGAGTGGTCCTGGCTCGGCTGGCTGCCGCATGTGCGCCCGGGCCACGGCCAGGACTGCCGTCTGCTGCTGGCCTACGACCGCGAACAGGCCGCGGCCCGCACCGAGGAGCTGCTGCGCCGCCTGGAGAGCCGGCCGGCCGACGGCTCGGCACCGCCGCGGCTCTCCTCGGCCACGACCGGCGGCCGGACGACCGGCGGTGAGACGACGGGCGGCGGGACGTCGGACGGCTTCCCCGGCCCCTACACCGTCGTCGTCGTGGACGGCGATCCGGGCGGGGCGGGCCTGCGCGAGGCGGTGGCGCGGCTGGCCCTGGAGGGTCCGCGGGCCGGGACGCACGTGGTGTGCCTGGCGGAGACACCGCCCGCCCCGGCCGCCGCGCCGGGGAGCTACGAGGCGGCTTTCGAGGCCGCGTGCGCGGTCGCGCCGACGTTCCGGGCGTGCGGCGCCGTCGCGCTCCTCGGCGGTGACGTCGCCACGGCGCTGCACCTGCTGCACATCCCGCGGCCCGGCGCGCACACCGCACCGGCCGGTCCGCTCGACCCGGGCACGCCGGCCGCGGTCGACGCGGTCTCGCCCGCCTGGGCGGAGCGGTTCGCGCGGGCGCTGGCGCCGCTGCGCACGGACGGCGCGGTCGACGGGCGGCACGCACGCGTGGCCGCGCCGCTGCCCCAGTCGGCGCGGCTGCTGGACGAGTTGGGGCTCGCCCGTGCCACGCCGGCGTCGCTGATGGCGCGTTGGGCGGACGCGGCGGACGACACTGAGTCGCCGGGCGGGCGGGCCTGGGCGGTGCTCGGCGCTGGCCCGCACGGCCCGCTCGGTGCCGACCTGGTCGCCGAGGGGCCGCATCTGCTGGTCGAGGGCCCGCCCGGCAGCGGTCGTACGGAGCTGCTGCGGGCCGTCGTCGCCTCGCTGGCCGCCGCCGAGCGCCCCGACCGGCTGGGCGTGGTGCTGGTCGACGGGCGGGACGGCGTGGGCGCGGGCGGCGAAGGGCTGCGTGTGTGCACGGACATACCGCATGTCACCACCCATCTGGCCGCCAACGACCCGGTGCGCATGCGGGAGTTCGCGCAGTCCCTGAGCGCCGAGCTGAAGCGGCGGGCCGAGTTGCTGGGCCGGGCGGACTTCGCCGAGTGGCACGCGCACCGAGAGGTGTCGGGCCGGATGGTCGCGCAGCGCACCGCGCCGGGGCGGCCCGCCGCGGCCGGCGGCGACGACCTCGAATCCCCGCCCAGCACGACGCTGCGGCTGCGCCCCGCCGCGGCCCGGCAGGGGCGGACGGAGGCGCCGCCGCCGCTGCCCCGGCTGGTGGTGGTCGTGGACGACCTGGACGCGCTGGTCTCCCCGGCGCTCGGTTCGCCGGGCCGGCCCGCGGCGGGTTCGGTGGTGCGGGCGCTGGAGGCGGTGGCGCGGGACGGCGAACGGCTCGGCGTCCATCTGGTGGTGGCGGCGGGACCGGGCGGCCGTACGGCCGAGACGGAGCCGGTGCGGCAGGCCGCGCTCCGCGTCACGCTGGACGCGCCGTCCTCGGGACCGGACGAACCGGCGCCGGGCCGCGGCCGGTTGGCCACGGCGGACGGTCGTGTCACCGCGTTCCAGGCCGGACGGGTCACCGGACGGATTCCGCGTACGGCGACCCAGCGGCCCACGGTCGTCCCGCTGGACTGGCACCGCATGGGCGACCCGCCGGCCCGCCGCCCGGTGCGCGAACTGGGCAACGGGCCCACGGACTTGGCGCTCCTGGCAAGCGCGGTGGAACGCGCGGCCCAACAGGTGTCGGCCACACAGGTCCCGTCCCTGCTGTAGTCGTCACCGCCATGCATACGCGGCCGATCACGAGCCGGTCACGATCGGCGGGTTGACACCGCAGGCGCTCTTGCCGCGTTCGAGGGGCCGGGCGTAGACCGTACGGCACGGTACAGCGCTCGGACGTTCAACGGCGAACGAAGAACGGGGCAGTGATGCGCAGCAGGAGCAGCACCATCCGGACACACAGGGCCGTCACCACGCTCGCCGCTCTCCTCGCGGGGGCGCTCGCGCTCAGCGCCTGCGGAGGCGGCGACGACGACAAGAAGACCGGCGGCGGCGAGAGCAGCGGCACCGCCGGGACAGGCGGCGGCGTCACCCTGCCGAAGCTGGACGGCGCGAGCCTGGAGGTCGCCGCCGTATGGACCGGCGGCGAGCAGAAGAACTTCAAGCAGGTCCTCGCGGAGTTCGAGAAGCGCACGGGCGCCAAGGTCACCTTCGTCCCGGCGCAGGACCCGATCATCAACTTCCTCGGCTCGAAGATCGCGGGCGGCCAGCCGCCGGACGTCGCGCTGCTGCCGCAGCCCGGTGCGATCAAGCAGGCGGTCGACAAGAAGTGGGCCAAGCCGCTGGGCGCTGAGGCGCAGGCCCAGCTGGCCAAGAACTACGCGCAGGGCTGGCAGGACATCGGCAAGGTCGACGGCAAGCAGTACGGCGCCTACTACAAGGCCGCCAACAAGTCGCTGATCTGGTACAACGCCAAGGCGTTCGAGAACGCCGGCGCCAAGGAGCCCACGACCTGGCAGGAACTGCTGACGACGGCGCAGGCCGTGTACGACTCGGGGGTCACGCCGTTCTCGGTCGGCGGCGCCGACGGCTGGACCCTCACCGACTGGTTCGAGAACATCTACCTCTCCCAGGCGGGTCCCGAGAAGTACGACCAGCTCGCCCAGCACAAGATCAAGTGGACGGATCCCTCCGTCAAGGAGGCGCTGACCACGCTGGCCCAGATCTGGGGCAAGAAGGACTATGTCGCGGGCGGCGCGAAGGGCGCGCTCCAGACCGAGTTCCCGGCCTCCGTCACCCAGACCTTCACCGGCGGCGACCAGCCCAAGGCGGCGATGGTCTACGAGGGCGACTTCGCGCAGGTCAACATCGGTGAGACCAAGGCGAAGGTGGGCACGGACGCGAAGGTGTTCCCGTTCCCGGCAGTGGGCTCCTCCGCGCCGGTGGTCTCCGGCGGTGACGCGGCGGTCGTCCTGAAGGACTCCGAGGCGGCCCAGGCGCTGGTCACCTTCCTGGCCTCGGCGGACGCGGCGACGATCCAGGCGAAGCTCGGCGGCTATCTCTCGCCGAACAAGAACGTGCCGAACTCGGCCTACCCGAACGATGTGCAGCGCACGATCGCCAAGGCGCTGATCGCCGCCGGCGACGACTTCCGTTTCGACATGTCCGACCAGGCCCCGCAGTCCTTCGGCGGCACGCCGGGCAAGGGCGAGTGGAAGGCCCTTCAGGACTTCCTGAAGAACCCGTCGGACGTCGCGGGCGCCCAGGCGCGGCTGGAGAAGGACGCGGCGGCGGCGTACGGGAACGGCGGCTGAGCCGGCGATGGCGTCGGCCACGGCGGCGGGGGGCCCACCGTCCCCCGCCGCACCCCGCAACCGCAAGAGCGTGACCGGCACCCGCAGGGCGGTGGCAGTGCTCTTCCTGCTGCCCGCCCTGGTGCTGCTCGGCGCGCTCGTGGTCTACCCGATCGGGTACTCGCTCGTCCGCAGCTTCTACGACTCATCGGGCGACGGATTCGCCGGATTCGACAACTACCGTGCCCTGTTCACCGACGACGGCATCCGCACCGCGCTGAAGAACAACATCATCTGGGTGGTGTTCGCGCCGGCCGTGTCCACCGCCCTCGGCCTGGTCTTCGCGGTGCTGACCGAACGGGTGCGCTGGGGAACGGCGTTCAAGCTGGTCGTCTTCATGCCGATGGCGATCTCGATGCTGGCGGCCGGGATCATCTTCCGGCTGGTGTACGACCAGGACCCGGACAAGGGCGTCGCCAACGCCGTGTGGGTGGGGATCCACGACACGTTCGTCCAGTCGTCCGCGTTCCCGAAGGCGCACCCGGGCCGCCAGTCGCCGCTGCGGGCGGACGGCGGCGGCTTCCTCACGTCGGCGGCCGTCCGCGCCGGCACCCCGGTCGCCCTGCCGCTGGTCGGTGTCGCCCCCGACCAGATGCCCGGCGACGCCCGCACGGCCCGGGCCGCACAGCCCGAGCCGGGGAAGGTCACCGGCACCACCTGGCAGGACTTCACCCGCGGCAAGGGCGTCGGCACGCTGGGCGCCCCCGACCCGTCCGAACTCGGCTATCCGGGAATGAAGATCGAGGCGGTGAAGGACGGCAAGGTGGTGGCCGCCACGAAGGCCGCCGCCGACGGCACGTTCACGCTGCCCGCGGCGGCCGACGGCGCCCGGCTGCGGCTGCCCGCGGACAACTTCAAGGCGCCCTACAACGGCGTCGACTGGCTGGGCCCGTCGCTGGTGACGCCCGCCATCATCGGTTCGTACGTATGGATGTGGGCGGGTTTCGCGATGGTGCTGATCGCGGCCGGGCTCGCGGGGGTGCCCCGGGAACTCCTGGAGGCGGCGCGGGTCGACGGGGCGAACGAGTGGCAGGTGTTCCGGAGGGTCACCGTGCCCCTGCTCGCGCCGGTCCTCGCGGTCGTCACCGTCACCTTGATGATCAATGTGCTGAAGGTGTTCGACCTGGTCTTCATCATCGCGCCCGGCTCCTCGCAGGACGACGCGAACGTGCTGGCCCTCGAGCTGTACCGGAAGGGCTTCTCGGAGGGCCGGCCCGGTGTCGCGAGCGCCATCGCGGTGCTTCTGCTGCTGCTGGTGATCCCCGTGATGTGGTTCAACATTCGCCGGCTGAGGCGGGAGGGGCGGCGATGACGACGCATGCCGAAGGCATCGGCGAGACGGCCCCGGGCCCGGTGGTGAAGGAGCGGCGGCCGCTCGGCGCGCGGATCGCGGAGCGGCTGAGCGGCGGACTGGTCCGCGCGGTCCTGCTCGTCGTCGGCCTGTTCTGGCTGGTGCCGACGATCGGGCTGCTCGTCTCCTCGCTGCGCGCGCCCGAGGACATGAGCGCGGATGGCTGGTGGAAGGTGTTCACCGCGCCGTCCCAACTCACCTTCGATAGCTACCAGAAGCTGCTGGAGAACAGCGACATCACCAACTCCCTGGTGAACACGGTGCTGATCACCGTCCCGGCGACGGTACTGGTCGTCGTCATCGGCTCGCTGGCGGGCTACGCCTTCGCGTGGATGGAGTTCCCGGGCCGCGACTGGCTGTTCCTCGCCGTGGTCGGGCTGCTGGTGGTACCGGTGCAGGTGGCGCTGATCCCGATCGCCGAACTGTTCGGCACCATCGGGCTGTTCGGGTCGATCCTCGGGGTGGTCCTGTTCCACGTCGGTTTCGGCCTGCCGTTCGCGGTGTTCCTGCTGCGGAACTTCTTCGCGGAGATCCCGAGGGAGCTGCTGGAGGCGGCCCGGCTGGACGGCGCGGGCGAACTGCGGCTGTTCGCCCGGGTGGTGATGCCGCTCGGCGGGCCCGCCATCGCCAGCCTGGGCATCTTCCAGTTCCTGTGGGTGTGGAACGACATGCTGATCGCGCTGGTGTTCACCAAGTCGGGTTCGCAGCCGATCACGGTCGCCCTGCAGACGCAGGTCCGCCAGTTCGGCAACAACGTCGATGTGCTGGCGCCGGGCGCGTTCATCTCGATGGTGATCCCGCTGGCCGTGTTCTTCGCGTTCCAGCGGCAGTTCGTGTCCGGGGTCATGGCGGGCGCGGTCAAGTGACACCGCCAAACGACCGCAGACGCACGGCGGTTGGGGGGCGGGCCGGCATCGGCCCGCCCTCCGACGGCGTTCACCGGGTGTCCCCCACTTGCCGCACAGAACCGTAACCACTTCACTCCACCGGCCGTTCCCGGGCAGAACGCCCGCGACGACCGACCCATGGATGTGCCGTGCCCAGGTTCAGTGTCATTGTCCCCGCGTACCAGGTCCAGGCATATCTGCACGCCTGCCTGGACTCGGTGCTGGAGCAGTCGTACCCGGATCTCGAACTGATCGTCGTCGACGACCGCTCGCCGGACGCGACTGGAGCGATCATCGACGAGTACGCGGCCCGCGACCCACGGGTGCGGCCGGTGCACCTGCCCGAGAACCGGGGCCTGGGCCGGGCCCGCAACGCGGGCATGAAGTGCGCGACCGGCGACTACCTGGTCTTCCTCGACGGCGACGACACGCTCACCCCGCGCGCCCTGGAGTGGATCGCCGACCGGATCAAGGAGACCGACGAACCGGACGTCCTGGTCTACGACTACGCCCGCACCTACTGGACGGGCGAGGCGGTCCGCAACCAGGTCGCCGCCCAGCTCACCGAGGAGGGCCCGGCCCCCTTCCGGCTGACGGACCGGCCGGGGCTGCTGAACGTCCTGATGGTCGCCTGGAACAAGGCGTACCGCAGGGAGTTCGTCGAGGCCGAGGAGCTGTCGTTCCCGCCGGGCTACTACGAGGACACCCCGTGGACCTTCCCGGCCCTGATGGCGGCGCGGTCCCTGGCGACCCTGGACCGGGTGTGCGTGCACTACCGGCAGCGCCGCAGCGGCAACATCCTCGGCACCACCAGCCGCAAGCACTTCGACATCTTCGAGCAGTACGACCGGGTCTTCGCGTACCTCGCCGAGCGGCCCGAACTCGCCCGCTGGCAGCCGGCGTTGTTCCAGCGCATGGTCGACCATCTGGCGACCGTGTACGGCAAGCCCGACCGGCTGCCACCCGGCAGCCGTGCCGAGTTCCTGCGCCGCGCCCGCGCCCAGTACCTGCGCCACCGCACGCCGGGCACCCGTGTCCCGCGGCGCTCGCGTCTGCGGCACACCCTGATCCGGCTGGGCGCGCACCGCACCTACCGCGCGCTGCATCTGGCGGCGGCCCTGCGCCGGCGCGCGCGAAGCCGCACCGCGGGCCTGCGCCGGGTGGTGCGCGCCGCCGTGCTGTGGCTGCACTACCGGATCCAGCTCTGCCTGCCCGTGCGCCCCGACCGTGCGGTGTTCGCCGCTCACGGGGGCCGCGGCCACGGCTGCAACCCGGGCGCCCTGGAGGCCGCGTTCCGCAGGTACGCCCCGCACATCCGCACGGCGTGGATCGCCCGGCCCGAGCACCAGCAGACCGTGCCGCCGGCCACCCGCCGGCTGCGGCCGGACACGGCGGCCTACTGGACCGCGCTGGCCCGCGCCAAGTACCTGGTGGTCAACGCCGACCTGGACCCGCGGCTGATCAAGCGGCGTGGCCAGGTCTGTGTGCAGACCCGGTACGGCACCCCGCTCAAGCGGATGGGCCTCGATCTGCAGGACCGCCCGGCCGCCGCCGGCGCCACGGACTTCAGGGCGTATCTGAACGACGTCGACAAGTGGGACTACGTCCTGTCCGCCAACCGCCACTCCACCGTGACCTGGGAGCGGGTGTGCCCGGGCCGCTACACGACGCTGGAGTACGGCTACCCGCGCAACGACGTCTTCCAGAAGGCGACCTCGGCGGACGTGTCCCGGCTGCGCGAACAGCTCGGCATCCCCCGGGGCACCGTGGCGATCCTGTACGCGCCGACCCACCGCGACCACCGGCGCGACCAGCATCTGCTGCTCGACCCGGAGCGCCTGCTGCGCCGGCTGGGCCCGCGCTATGTGCTGCTGTTCCGCGCCCACCCCGGGCACGACGGGCCGCCGGTGGAGGGCGAGCACGTCATCGACGTCAGCGGCCATCCGAGCGTGGAGTCCCTGTGCCTGGCGTCGGACGCGCTGGTCACCGACTACTCGTCGATCATGTTCGACTACGCCAACCTGGACCGGCCGATCGTCGTGTACGCCCCGGACCGTGAGGCGTACGAAGCGGCCCGCGGCACCTACTTCGATCTGCGTTCCTGCCCGCCGGGCGCGTACGCGCGCAGCGAGGACGAGCTGATCGACATCTTCGCGACCGGCCACTGGCGCGGCTCGCGCTCGACCCAGCTGCGGGCCGCGTTCCGGGAGCGTTTCTGCCCGTTCGACGACGGCCGGGCCGCCGAGCGGGTCGTCCGGCATGTGGTGCTGGGCGAGGCCGTGCTGCTGCCGCCGGTCACGCCGCTCGCCGAACGTCATCCGGTGCCGTCGGCGTCCTCGGCGCTCGCCGGTCCCCCGTTGGTCACCCTTCCGCAACCTTCCGGTCCGGTCACCGTCACCGACTGCCGCTGAACACCGTTGGCCCTCTCGGGAGTTCCCATGCCCTGCAGCACCTCGCGGCCCACCCCGACCCGGCCGTCCACCTGGCGGCCGACCGGGCGGCCCGGCCGCGTCCGTACGGCCTGAGTCCCGGGACCTTGGCGACCCGGGAGGCAGGTAACACAACAGAAAGAGCGCAATGCCCCGCTTCAGCATCATCGTTCCGTCCCACGGGGTCGCGGGCCGGCTGTCCCAGGCGCTGGACTCGGTCCTCGCACAGTCCTTCACCGACCTGGAGCTGATCCCGGTCTGCGACTCCCCCGACTCCCCGGCGGCGGACGTCGTCGGGGAGCACGCCGAGCGGGACTCCCGGGTGGCCCCGGTGCACTCACCGCCGTCCGCCGGGCTGAGCGGGGCCCGCAACGCCGGGATGCGGGCCGCGTCCGGCGGCTATCTGCTGTTCCTGGACGGCGACGACGTCCTCCTCCCCGGCGCGCTGGCGGCGCTGGACGCCCGGCTCGGCGCGACGGGCGACGTGGACGTGCTGTACTTCGAGCACGAGCGGGCCCCCTGGTGGGAGGGCGAGCCGAGCAACCCGGCCGCCCCGCTGCTGGCCTCGGCCCCCGGCGGCGCCTTCGCGCCCGCCCGCGCCCCGCGGCTCACCGGCGTACCGCTCCCGGCGTGGAGCGCCGCCTACCGCCGCTCCTTCGTCGCCGAGCACCGACTCGCCTTTCCCGACGGCCACTTCACGGATGTGGGCTGGGGCGGCCTGACGACCCTGGCCGCCGAGCGGGTCGCGGTGCTGCGCCGGGCCGTGGTCCGGCACCGGCTGCGCCGGCAGGGCAACCGGCTCAACCAGCCCGGCGCACACCAGCGCGAACTGCTCGACCAGGTGGACCTGGTGCTGACCCGGGCCGCCGAGCGGGGGCTGGCCGGGGAACGGGCCAGGCCGCTGTTCGCCCAGCTCTTCGCGACCGTCCTGAAGACGGCTTCCCGGCCCGAGCGGCTGCCCTCCGGGCACCGGGCCTTCTTCCGCCGCGCCCACCGGCTGTACCGCCGGCACCGCCCGGCCGGTTTCCGGGTGCCGGCCGGCAGTCTGGGCGTCCAGCACCGGCTGCTCGCGGCGGGCGCCTACACGGCGTTCAGCGCGCTGCGCGCCGCCAACCGCTCGGCGTCACGGGCGGCCGAGCGCGTCCCGCGTCCCCGCGGGCTGCGCGCCCGGCTGCGCTACCGGGCGCAGCTGCGCCGCCCGATCGACCCGCGGCTCGCCGTGTACTGCGCCTACTGGGGCCGCGGCTACGCGTGCAACCCGGCCGCGATCCACGCCAAGGCCCGCGAACTCGCCCCGCACATCCGCTCGGTGTTCCTCGTGGAGGCGGGCAAGGAGCACGCCGTACCGCAGGACGTGGACCGTGTCGTGATCGGCTCCCGCCGGTACTGGGAGGTGCTGGCCCGCGCCAAGTACCTGGTCAACAACGCCAACTTCGCCGAGGGCGTGGTCAAGCGGCCCGGCAGCGTGCATGTGCAGACCCAGCACGGCACCCCGCTGAAGACGATGGGCGTGGACCAGTCGACGTACCCGGTGGTGGCCGCGCAGTCCGGCAGCTTCGCCAAGCTGCTCGGCCGGGTCGACCGCTGGGACTTCAACCTGTCCTCCAACCGCCACTCCACCCAGATGTGGGAGCGTGCCTTCCCCGGCTCGTACGAGGCACTGGAGTACGGCTATCCGCGCAACGACGTCTACTACACGGCCACCGCGCAGGACGTGGCCCGCATCCGCCGGGAACTCGGTGTGCCCGAGGGCCGCACGGCCGTCCTGTACGCGCCCACCCACCGTGACCACCACACCGGTTTCGAGTCGGGCCTCGACCTGGAGGCGTTCTGCGAGGCGGCCGGCGAGGACGTGGTCGTGCTGCTGCGCGCCCACTACTTCTACGACCGCGGCCGGGCCGGGGCATCCGGCCCGGCCGGCCGGATCATCGACGTGTCCGCGCACCGCTCATCCGAGGACGTCTGCCTGGCCGCGGACGCGCTGATCACCGACTACTCGTCGATCATGTTCGACTACGCCAACCTGGACCGGCCGATCGTCGTGTACGCGGACGACTGGGACGTCTACCGGGAGACGCGGGGCGTCTACTTCGACCTGATGGCGACGCCGCCGGGACCGGTGGCGCGCACACCGGAAGAGCTGGCACGGGTCTTTGGCGACGGCACATACGCGGGGGCCGAGTCGCGGGCGCTGCGGGCCGCGTTCCGCGAGCGGTTCTGCGAGTTCGACGACGGCCGGGCCGCCGAGCGGGTGGTGCGGCGGGTGCTGCTCGGCGAGTCACCGGAGGCGATCCCGCCCGTGACGCCGCTCGCGGAGCGCGTCCCCGCCCCCGCCGCCGTGACCCCCGCAAGGAGCTGACCCGCAGTGCCCCGCTTCAGCATCATCGTGCCCGTCTTCAAGGTGCAGGGCTTCCTGCGCGAATGCCTCGACTCGGTCCTGGAGCAGTCCTTCGCCGACTTCGAGGTGATCGCCGTGGACGACCGCTCGCCGGACGGCAGCGGCGCGATCCTGGACGAGTACGCGGCCCGCGACCCGCGCGTGACCGTGCTGCACCTGCCCGAGAACGTCGGCCTCGGCCGCGCCCGCAACGCCGGACTGCCCCACGCCACCGGCGACTACCTGCTGTTCCTCGACAGCGACGACACCCTCACACCCGGCGCCCTCGGCGCCATGGCCGACCGGCTCGCCGAGACCGACGACCCCGACGTCCTGGTCTTCGACTACGCACGCACCTACTGGTGGGGCGGCACCCGACGCAACGTCCTCGCGGAGGTGCTGACCGAGGCCGGCGACGGCACCTTCACCGCGGCCGGACACCCCCGCATCCTCGACCTGCTGATGGTGGTGTGGAACAAGGCGTACCGCCGCGCGTACGTGGCCCAGCACGACTTCCGCTTCCCGCCCGGCTACTACGAGGACACCCCCTGGACCTTCCCCGTGATGCTCAGCGCCGGACGCATCGCGGCACTCGACCGGATCTGCCTGAACTACCGCCAGCGCCGCCAGGGCAACATCCTGTCCACCACCAGCCGCAAACACTTCGACATCCACGACCAGTACGAACGGGTCTTCGCATACGTCGACCAGCACCCCGAACTCACCGCCTGGCGGCCGTTCCTGCACCGCAAGATGGGCGAACACTGCCTCGACATCCTCGCCAAACCCGACCGGCTGCCCCCCACCGACAAAGCCGAGTTCTTCCGGCGTACCGCCGAACTGTTCCGCCGCCACACCCCCGAGGGCGCCCGCGTCGACGGCGAGGTCTCCGTGCTGACCGGCCCGTACCCGGTCTATGTGGCGCGGCGGCAGGCGGGGCGGGCCGGCCGGGAGCTGGCGCGGCGCGGGCTCCAGGTCCGGCGGGCCGCGGCCGGGCGGGTCAAGCGGGGCGTCTTCACGGTGCACGCCGGCCGGCCGCTGGACCCGCACCTGGTGCTGTACTCGGCGTTCTCGCACCGCGGGGTGCTCGGCGACCCGGCCGCCGTCTACTACAAGGCGCGGGAGATCGCCCCGCGGCTGCGGGGCGTGTGGGTGGTGCGGGACGCCGCGGACCGCGCGTTGGTCCCGGACGACGTGGAGCATGTGCTGCTCGACTCCCCCGCCCACCACCGGCTGGCCGCCCGGGCCGGCTTCTTCGTGAACAACGTCAACTGGCCCGGCACGCTGGTCAAACGGCCCGGCAGCGTGCACATCCACACCCACCAGGGCACCCCGCTCAAGCACATGGGCGCCGACCTGCTCTCCAAACCCGGTGCCCGGCTCGGCGTCGACGTGCCACAGATGCTGCGCCGGGCCGACCGCTGGGACCACAGCCTGGTCGCCAACCGCCACTCCGAACTCGTCTGGGAGCGCGCCTACCCCTGCCACTTCACCTCGGCACGCACCGGCAGCCCACGCAACGACATCCTCGTCCGCACCGCCCTCGACGGCAGCGGCACCACCGCCGGGGAAGCCTTCCGCACACGGCACGGCATCCCCGCCCACCACCGGGTCGTCCTCTACGCCCCCACCCGCCGCGACTACCGCCGCGGCGGCCACATCGACCGCATCGACCTCGCCCGCCTCGCCACCGACCTCGGCGACGACCACACCCTCGTCGTACGCCTGCACCCCTCACTCGCCACCGGCCCCGCCCGCGGACTCGGCCTCACCGAACTG
>NZ_JBIWKB010000020.1:0-7216 GCF_044765425.1 Streptomyces sp. NPDC102462
CCCGCGTGGACCTCGTCGCAGCCGCCTCGGGCACGGTGCGCCTGCCGGCGGACGTCCTGGAAAAGGGCCAGGCCCTGGTCGCCCACCACGAGCCCCCCCCCCCCCCCCCCCCCCCCCCCCCCCCCCCCCCGGCGCCCCCCCCCCCCCCCCCCCCCCCCCCCCTCGACCGCCCCTTCGTCGCTGACGTCGGCGGGGAACGCGTGGACGTCGAGCCCGTCGGCGCGGGCCTTCTGCGCGAGGACGTCGGGCCGGGCCCCGGCCCGGTCCACGGCGGCGACGGTGACGCCGTGCTCACCCAGGGCCCGTACGATCGCAACTCCGATGCCGCCGGCCGCGCCGGTGACCAGGGCCGTGGCCCGGGGCAGGTCCGTTTTCGGGTTCAACTTGCCTCCAGTGACAGGTCGTTGGTCTGCTGTGCCGTCAGCCGCGCCAGGCCGCGGCCACGGCGATGGCCTGGGCGGGGTTGAGCCGCGGGTCGCAGAAGCTGGTGTACTTGCCGGTGTCCCGTTCCTCGGGCGCCTCCCGGGACAGGCACTCGGCGACGTCGTCGGGCGTGGTCTCCAGGTGCAGCCCGGTCGCGGTGCCGCCGGCCTCGTAGACCGCTTCGTAGAAGGTCTCCACCTCGTGGACGACCGTTTCGAGGAAGCGGGTCTTCAGACCGTCCGGGCCGGTGACGGTGTTGCCGTGCATCGGGTCGCACAGCCACAGGACGGGATGGCCGGCCTGCCGGACGGCGCGGACCAGCCGGGGCAGCCGGGTGCTCACGGCGGCGGCCCCCATGCGGGCGATCAGCGTCAGCCGGCCCGGGTCGCGGTGCGGGTCGAGCCGGTCGCACAGGGCGAGCAGTTCCTCGGGGGTGATGCCGGGGCCCACCTTGCAGGCGACCGGGTTCACCACGGCGGAGTGCAGGGCGACGTGCGCGCCGTCCACCTGCCGGGTGCGCTCGCCGATCCAGGGCCAGTGCGTGGACGCCAGGTACGGGGAACCGTCGGCGTCCTCGCGCAGCAGGGGCAGTTCGTAGTCGAGGACGAGCGCCTCGTGGCTGGTCCACACCGCGGCGTCCACGTCATGACCCGGCGTGGGCTGCTGCCAGCCGAGGTGGCGCAGCACACTGCTCGCCGCGTCGTAACCGGTCAGCAGCCGGCGCGGGTCCGGTGTGCGCAGCAGCGGGTCCGGCTCGGGGCTGTTGACGAGGTGCCCGCGGTAGACCGCGAGGACCCGCCCGGCCACGGTCTCCGTCGGCTGCGAGCGGGGCTTGGCGAACTGGCCGGCGATCCTCCCGACGCGCAGCACCGGCTTGTGGGACAGCGACTTGAGGGTGCCGGCGAGCAGGTCGAGCAGCGCCGCCTTGCGCGCGACGTAGCCGCGCGTGCACTCCTCGGGGTCCTCGGCGCAGTCACCCGCCTGGATGACCTGGACGGCTCCGGAGGCGGCCCGCGCCAGCAGGGAGCGGAGCCGGTGGACATCCCGCGCCCGCACCAGCGGGGGCCGGGCCGCGAGATCGTCCCGTACCTGGTGCAGTGTGTCGTCGTCCTCCCACTCCGGCTGCTGGGAGGCGGGCAGTCGGCGCAGGAGCGCGAGATAGTGGTCCACTGAAACCTCCTTCTGGACGGGTGCCGTGAATTCTCCGGGGCTCGAAATAGCACCGGAAAGGAATCGCTTCGGACTCCGTCAAGTCATCTGCCGGGAAGGAGAGGCCGGCCATCGGCGCACTTCACGGGCGGTGGAGCGGCCTGCTGAAATTCCCTTTCGGGGCGCGCTCGATCCTTTGGTCTCCCTATAGAACGCCTCCAGAACTCCATCAAGAATTCCCCAGGAAATCCCTGTGCGGCGCGGCTGCCGGACGGGACCCGGCGCTCGCCAGGCACAGCAGGGCGAGCGCGGCGGACCCGGTCATCCCGAGGAACATCGGCAGTGCGGTGCGGTCACCGCCGAGCCCCATGAGCGGGGCGGCCAGGGCGCCGAGCGCGCTCTGCGCGGTGCCGAGCACGGCGGAGCCCGCGCCGGCCGCGTGGGGCACCGCGCCGACGGCGAGGGTGGTGCCGTTGGCGAAGACCAGGCCGAGCCCGAGGAAGGCGAGCCCCAGCAGGGTGAAGGCCTCGATCCGGCCGAGCCGGCCAAGGGCCGTGACGGCGAGCGCTGCCGTCGCGGCAGCGGCCAGCAGGACCAGCCCGGCCAGCAGCAGGGACCACGGGCTGAACCTGCCGACGAGGCGGGCGCTCAGGGCGCTGGACAGGGTGGCCGTCAAGGCGCCCGCCGCGAAGGCCGCCGATGCCTGTCCGACGCTCAGTCCGAGCACGTTCTGCAGCAGGAACGGCGAACCGGCGATGTAGCAG
This sequence comes from Streptomyces sp. NPDC102462, assembly GCF_044765425.1. NCBI lineage: Bacteria > Bacillati > Actinomycetota > Actinomycetes > Kitasatosporales > Streptomycetaceae > Streptomyces > Streptomyces sp. NPDC102462. The sequence goes on from NZ_JBIWKB010000020.1 coordinate 2,337, forward strand.
AACAGCGCGGCGCTGCCGAACGCGAAGGCTCCGGTGAAGCCCAGGTAGGCGCGGTCGGCCAGGACGGAACGCACCGACCGGGCCACCGCCGCCGCCCCGACGGGGGTGCGCCGCGCGGGCGGCAGGCTCTCGGGGACGATCGCATAGGCGGCGGCGAAGGTCATCAGGGAGGCCGCCGCGAGGACCCAGAACACGGCACGCCAGCCGGTCGCGGTGACCACCGCCCCGCCCGCGAGCGGCGCCACGACCGGGGCCACGCCGCCCAGCGCCATGAGGATGCCGAACAGCCGTGCCGCCCGCTCGCCCCGGGCGAGGTCGGCGACCACCGCGCGCCCGACGACGAGTCCGGCCGCGCCGCCGACGCCGGTCAGCCAGCGCAGCAGGATCATCCACTCCAGGGTGGGCGCGACGGCGCACAGGGCGGTGGCGCAGGCGCAGACACCGGTGCCGACCAGAATGGGCCGCCGTCTGCCGAACCGGTCGGACAACGGCCCGAACACCAGTTGTCCGAGGGCCAGTCCCACCATGAAGGCGGTCAGCGTGAGCTGCACCCCGGAGGCGTCGGTGCCCAGGTCCCTCGCCATCCGCGGAAACGCGGGGAGGTACATGTCGGTGGCGAGCGGCATGACGAACGACAGCAGGGCGAGGACCGCGGTGAGTGCGGCGGAGACCCGTGCCGGCCGGACGGCACGGGACGGGCGCGGGGGCGACGGCGACGACGGCGACGGCGACGAGGACGACGAGGACGACGAGGACGACGGGGGCATACGAGGCTCCGGGGGCGAGGAGCCCACGCGCCCGAGGCACCGGGCTCCGGACGGGTGCACGGAACGGGATGGTGGTTCCGGGTCAGGGGGTCGGCGGGGTATCGGCGTGTGTCTCGGCGGCGTCGAGGAACGCGTCGGCCCAGCCGGGGTCGAACGCCTCCAGACGGGGCAGACCGCCGGTCCGCGGGTCACCGGTCCAGGTGAGCCGGACGCCCGGGTTGTGCGCGGCCCAGCCGTACGGTCCGAACAGGTGCGGGCTGCCCCGCACTCCGGTGTCCCGCGCGGCACGCCACTGCGCGAAGACCTCGGCGCGGCCGGACCCACGGGCCAGCGCCCCGGCCAGCGCGTCCGCGTCGACCTCCGGGCACCCGGCCGCGGCATCGAGGATCACCGGGACGACGCTGACGCAGCGGCTCTCGGCGTAGAAGGCGTGCCGCAGCGCGGCGTCCAGCGCGTCCGAGCCGCGCAGTCCGCCGATCGCCGGATCCTTCGCCGCCTGGACGGCCTCCAGCGCGGGCAGCGTGGTGGACGGATAGGCGGCGTCCCGGCCGGCCCAGACCCGCCAGCCGAGTTCGGGCCGCGCGGCCCCGATGACGACGACCTCCGGTTCCACGATGTGCCGCGGCGTCGGCTCGGCGTTGAACAGCTCCAGCGGGAAGGCCCGGTGGTCGATCAGCAGCTCATGGCCCCGGGACCGGGCGGCGGCCCGTACGGTGTGCAGCGCGAGCCCGGCCCAGGGACAGCCGATGTCCGACCAGACGGTGAGCACGGTCACGGGCTCAGAGCTCCACCTGCACGCCGTACCGGGTGACCCAGGCGTCGAACTCCAAAAGCCGCTCCAGGACCGCGCGGGCGCTCCACGGCCCACCCATCGCATAGGCGCCGACGGGCCTGCCGAGTAGCTTGCGGACGGCGTCGGCCGAGACCAGCCGAAGCACCGGGGAGTCCTTGGTGAGCAGGCCCTCCACCATGCGGCGCAGGGCGAGTTCGTAGGTCACGTCCTGCGTCGAGGGGTAGGGGTTCTTCTTGCGGTCCAGGACGGAGTCCGGGAGGATCCCGCGCATCGCGGCGCGCAGCAGGCTCTTCTCACGGCCGTCGTGGGTCTTCATGGCCCACGGGACGTTGAAGACGTAGTCGACGAGCCGGTGGTCGGTGAAGGGGACCCGCACCTCCAGGCTGACGGCCATGCTCATGCGGTCCTTGCGGTCGAGCAGGAAGTTCTCCCAGCGGGTGATGTTGAGGTAGCCGACCTCCCGCATCCGGGCCTCCAGGCCCTGTTCGCCGTCCAGTCGTGGCACTTCGGCCAGGGCCTCGGCGTACCGCTGCTTGATGTACTCGCCAAGACCGAGCCGGTCCCAGATGCCGGCGTCGCGCAGGGCGCCGATGCCGCCGGCCTGCTCGAAGGGGTGGTGCCAGGGGAAGGTGTCGGCCTCGACGGCCGCCTTGTCGTGGAACCAGGTGTACCCGCCGAACAGTTCGTCCGCCGCCTCCCCGGACAGCGCGACGGTCATCCGCTTCCTGAGGGCGCGGCACAGCAGATACAGCGAGTACTCCATGTCGCCGGTGGACACCGGCAGGTCCTGCGCGCGCAGCACCCTGGCCCGCACCTCGGGGTCGAGCACGTCGTCGCTGTCGAGTTCGACGACGACATGCTCGGCGCCGACGTGCCGGGCGACCTCGATCGCGAACGGGGTGTCCGGGTCCTCCCACTGGACGTTGGCCTCGAAGCGCTCGCTGTGCCCGGTGAAGTCGACGGAGAAGGCGCGCAGCGGCTGCCGTTCGCCCTGGGCGGCCAGGGCGCGGGCGGCGAGCGCGGTGACGGCGCTGGAGTCCAGACCACCGGAGAGCAGTGTGCCGACGGTGACGTCGGCGACGAGCTGCCGTTCGACGATGTCCTCCAGCAGTTCGCGCACCCGGCCGATCGTCGTGGGCAGGTCGTCCGTGTGCTCGCGTGCCGTGAGCCGCCAGTACTCGTGCTCGCTCAGCCCGTTCTCGTCGAACCGCACGACGGTCGCCGGACGTACCTCGCGCATGCCGCGGAACACGGCGTGCCCGGGCGTCTTGACGATGCTGAACATCTCGCGCAGCCCATCGGCGTCCACGACCGCCTCGGCCTCCGGGTGGCTGAGGATCGCCTTGGGCTCGGAGCCGAAGAGGATGCCGTCGTCGGTGAGGAAGTAGTAGAGAGGCTTGACACCCATCCGGTCGCGGACCAGGAGGAGCCGTTCGGTGCGCGGGTCCCACAGGGCGAAGGCGTACATGCCGTTCAACCGCTCCGTGAAGTCCTCGCCCCACTCCAGGTAGCAGCGGAGCAGCACCTCGGTGTCGCTCGCGGTGCGGAACCGGTGCCCGCGGCGTTCCAGCTCACCGCGCAGTTCACGGAAGTTGTAGATCTCACCGGTGTACGTGACGACCGGCGCGTCCGGTGCGCCGGGCGCGGCGGCCATCGGCTGCTTGCCGCCCTCCAGGTCGATGATGCTGAGGCGCTGGTGCCCGAGCAGCGCGTGCGCGGAGGCCCACAACCCGTGTTCGTCGGGGCCACGGCACTCCAGGGTGCGCGTCATGGCGGACGCGATGCCGGTGTGCCGGGTCAGATCACGTCGCAGACTCACCCATCCCGCGAGACCGCACATCGTCAATCGGTTCCTTTCACTAGGGTCCGTGGGCAGCATGTGCGGGGCGCCGACCCCGAACCACAGGAGCGCGGTTACCTCGTCAGGTCCCGTGGCGCGACCGGGACTTGGGGCCGCGGACCTGACGAAGTGGCGGGCCGCCCCTGCACCGGCCGGCCCCGGCCCGCCTAACCTGGCTCCTCACGATCCGCGAGATGTACGGAGCGCCAACGCGAGGCGGCTCCCCGGTGTTCGCGCGGAAGGCAAGGGAAGAAGGGCCACTCGATGAACGCCGGTGACACGACCGGCCGTCACCTCAAGCGGTTGCGCGCCGAGGGGGTCTCCGTCTGGCTGCGGGGGTTCCATCATCCCGATCCGGAGGGCGAGTTGCCCGGCCTCGTGGCGGCCTGGGACCTGGGGGGAGTGACCTGGACGGTCGACGACGTCCTCGCGGGGGACGGCCGGGCCCGCCTCGCCGAACTCCGCGAGGGCGGGGCCGACCCGGCCCGCGCCTGGCGCCGGCTGTCGGCGGACGCCACCCGCGCCGCCTGCGACGCGCTGCTCCCGCTGTACGAGGCAAGCCGCAGCCGGACCGGCCTGGTCTCGGCCGATCTGCCGCCGGCCGTGCCCGGCCGTTCCGCGGCGCAGGAGGCGCGGGCCCTGTGGTGGGCCGTCGACCGTTCCAATCTGCTGCTGAAGATCCCGGGTACCCCCGGCGCTCTGGAGACGGTCAGTGCCCTGGTCGCCGACGGCATCGGCGTGGACGTCACACCGGTGTTCAGCGCCATGCGGTACGAGCAGGTCTTCGACGCGCTGTGCGCGGGCCTTGAGCAGGCGCGGCGGGCGGGCCGCGCGCTGCACCGCATCTGCTCGGCGGTGTCGCTGCCCATCGCCCCGGTCGACGCCCTGGTGGACCGCCGGCTGCGCGAGCAGGGGCTTGCCGCCGCCCGCTACCCGACGGGCGAGGCGGCCCGCGCCCACGCCCGTGTCGTGTACCACCTGCACGAGCAGGCGATGAGCGCGCCGCGCTGGCAGCGGCTGGCCAGGCACGGCGCGCGGCTGCCGCACCTCGTGTGGACGGACCTGGAGCCGGCGGGACCGGTCCGCTACGCCGACCATCTCGTCGCCTGGGGAGTGGTGCACGCCCTCAGCCGCCCCGCGCTCCCCGCCGGCACCGGCTCCACCCTGATCGGCGACGCCCTGTCCGGCCGCCACATCACCGCGCGGCAGGACCTGGAGGCGCTGTACGCCTTCGGCCTGTCCTACGAGGAACTGGCGAGGGAACTGGAGACGGCGTGGCTGGCCGACCGGGAGGAGCGGGGGCGCGCCCTGTGGAGGGAGCCGGCACCCGGAACCGCCCCCACAACCCCGCCCCCGACAAACACGAACCCCACCTGAAACCAACCCCACCTGGTCCGGGCCCCGCCTGGGCTGGGCCCCGCATGAGACCGGGTTCCGCCTGGGCCGCGTCCCGTTTGAGACCGGGTTCCGCCTGGGCCGC
>NZ_JBIWKB010000020.1:7312-145482 GCF_044765425.1 Streptomyces sp. NPDC102462
CCGCGTCCCGTTTGAGACCGGGTTCCGTCTGAGGCCGGGTTCCGCCTGGTCCGGGTTCCGTCTGGGCCGGGCCCCGTCTGAGGCCGGGTTCCGCCTGGTCCGGGTTCCGCCTGGGCCGCGTCCCGTTTGAGACCGGGTTCCGTCTGAGGCCGGGTTCCGCCTGGTCCGGGTTCCGTCTGGGCCGGGCCCCGTCTGAGGCCGGGTTCCGCCTGGGCCGCGTCCCGTTTGAGACCGGGTTCCGTCTGAGGCCGGGTTCCGCCTGGTCCGGGTTCCGTCTGAGACCGGGTGCCGCCTGGGCCGGGCCTCGTCTGGGCCGGGCCCTGCCTGAGAGCGGACCCTGCCTGGGCCGGGCCCCGCCGGGGACAGACCCCGCCGGGGACGGACTCCGCCGGGGACGGACTCCGCCGGGGACGGACCTCGCCCGAGGCGGACCACGCCGGGGACGGACTCCGCCGGGGACGGACTCCGCCGGGGACGGACTCCGCCCGGGACGGACCCTGCCCGGGACGGACCTCGCCCGAGGCGGATCCCGCCGGGGACGGACTCCACCCGGGACGGACCCTGCCCGGGACGGATCCCGCCGGGGGCGGACTCCACCCGGGACGGACCCCGCTCGGGACGGGCCCCGCCCGGGCTGGACCCCGCCCGGGCTGGACCCCGCCCGGGCTGGACCCCGCCCGGGCTGGGTCCTCTATTGGGCGCAGGCGTCGGCCGGTTCGGGGCGGTGGGGGGGAAAACGCTTGGACCGGGGGAGGGTGGCCGCGGGACACTGCCCGTCCTGTCCGCCCGTACCGCAGGTGGCCGTCGCCGGCCGCGTGCGGATGCGGGCCGTCCTACGACACCACAGGGTTGGGATGGAAACGCCTGAATCGCGTGGGAATCCTCAGCGCAGGGGCTCGGTGCTCCTCGCACTTCGTTACTACGGACGGGAGTTGGCCCGACTGCGACGGCTCACCGCGCCCGCGATGCTGCTGCCGGCGCTGGGCAACATCGGCATCGCCTACATCGCGCCGCTGATCGTCGCCAAGCTCGTCGCCGACCTCGCGGACGACCCCGAAACCGCCGTCGGCTCGGTGCTGCCGTACGTCCTCGGCTTCGCCGGCGTACTGCTGCTCGCGGAGGCGCTGTGGCGGATCGGACTGCACTGCCTCAACCGCGTCGACGCCCTCGGCATCGAGCACCTGTACGTCATCGGCATGGACGAACTGTTCGCCAAGGACGCCGCGTTCTTCCACGACAACTTCGCCGGATCGCTGACCAAACGGGTGCTGAGCTTCGCCTCCCGCTTCGAGGAGTTCGTCGACACGCTCACCTTCAACGTCGTCGGCAGCTTCGTACCGCTGGCGTTCGGCTCGGTCGTCCTGTGGCGCTACGAACCGCTGCTCGTCGTCGGCCTGTTGACGATGATCGCGCTCACCGCGGTGTGCGTGGTGCCCCTGATCCGCCGCCGCCAGGCCCTCGTCGACGAACGCGAGGAGGCCATCGCCCGGGTGTCCGGGCATGTCGCCGACAGCCTGATGAACATGGACACGGTCCGGGCGTTCGCCGCCGAGGAACGCGAGGCCGCCGAGCACCGCTCCCGCGTCGCCGCCTCCCGCCAGCTCACCCTGCGGTCGTGGGACTACGGCAATCTGCGCATCGACACCCTCGTCGCACCGATGTCCGTGCTCACCAACGCGCTCGGCCTGCTGCTCGCGGTCGCGCTCGGCGGCGCCGAGCACGGCGTGGAGGCCGTCGTCGTCGCCTTCACGTACTACACCAACGCCACCCGGATCATGTTCGAGTTCAACCAGATCTACCGGCGCCTGGAGAGTTCCATGACGGAGGCGGCGCAGTTCACCGAGCTGCTGCGGACGTCGCCGACCGTGCTCGACCCCCCGTCGCCGCAGCCGCTGCCGACCCGGCCCGCCGACGTCCGGTTCGAGCGGGTGAGCTTCGCCCACGCGGGTGCCGAGCCGCTGTTCCAGGGCCTCGACCTGACCGTGCCCAGCGGAACGAAGGTCGGGCTCGTCGGCCGGTCCGGCGGCGGCAAGACCACGCTCACCCGGCTGCTGCTGCGGATGACGGACATCGACTCCGGCCGCATCCTGATCGGCGGCCGGGAGATCAACCGACTGCGCCAGGCGGACCTGCGCAGCCTGATCGCCTATGTGCCGCAGGACCCGGCGATGTTCCACCGCTCGCTGCGCGACAACATCGCGTTCGCCCGGCCCGACGCCACCGAGGCGGAGATCCGCCGCGCCGCCGAGGCGGCGCACGTCACGGAGTTCGCCGACGCGCTGCCCGACGGCTTCGGGACCATGGTGGGCGAGCGCGGCGTCAAGCTGTCCGGCGGTCAGCGCCAGCGGGTCGCCCTCGCCCGGGCGATCCTGCGCGACGCGCCGGTCCTGCTGCTGGACGAGGCGACCAGCGCCCTCGACTCGGAGAGCGAGATCCTGGTCCAGGAGGCGCTGTGGCGGCTCATGGAAGGGCGGACGGCGCTGGTGGTGGCGCACCGGCTGAGCACGGTCGCCTCCATGGACCGGCTGGTCGTGCTCGACCGCGGGCGGATCGTCGAGCAGGGCACCCACCAGGAACTGCTCACCGCGGACGGCGCGTACGCCAAGCTGTGGCAGCACCAGTCGGGCGGCTTCCTCGACGCCGTCCCGCCCCAGAGCGGCCCGCGCTGAGGCCCGCCTGGACGACTGGACGAACCGGGGACCGCGGCAGGTCAGAACACCTGGCCGACGTGGGCGAGTGCCTGCTTCAGCAGCGCCCCGTGCCCGCCGGGCATCTCGCTCAGCACCGCCTCGGACGCGGCCTCCCGCGGCGTGAACCACACCAGGTCCAGAGCGTCCTGCCGGGGGCGGCAGTCCCCGGTCACCGGGACGACGTAGGCGAGGGACACCGCGTGCTGCCGCGGGTCGTGGTACGCGGTGATCCCCGCCGTCGGGAAGTACTCGGCGACCGTGAACGGCTGCAGCGAGGCCGGCACCCGCGGCAGCGCCACCGGCCCGAGGTCCTTCTCGAGATGGCGCAGCAGGGCGTCGCGCACCCGCTCGTGGTGCAGCACCCGGCCGGAGACCAGGGTCCTGCTGACCGTGCCGTCCGGCCCGATGCGCAGCAGCAGACCGACACTGGTGACTTCGCCGCTGTCGTCCACGCGCACGGGCACGGCCTCGACGTACAGGATCGGCATGCGGGCGCGCGCCATCTCCAGCTCGTCGCTGGTCAGCCAGCCCGGCGTGGTTTCGGTCATGTCAGACATTGCTTGATCATACTTTCCGGTGCGGTGGGCGCTCAGTCGTTCGTGGGGTCGGATGCGGACAGTCCGTACAGGCGGCGGGCGTTGTCCTGGCCCGTCCAGGCGGCGATCAGCAGGGCGTCGGGCAGGCTCAGCTCGTCCGCGTCCACCCGGTCCTTCAGCAGCGCGGCGAGCCCCTGGCGGAAGCACAGCGCGCCGAGGTGGTGGAACTCGGCCAGAGCGTACGCGTCGGAGCTGTACAGCAGTTTGCGGAACGGGGTGATCTCCAGCGCCTCCTCCAGGATCGCCCGGGCCCTGGCCGGTCCCGCGTGGTGCAGGGCCAGCCCGACGTCCAGGTACACGTGCTCGAACACCGCCGCCAGATAGGCGGCGTTGCGCTGGTAGGGCCAGCAGTGCAGCAGCAGCACGGGCACCGTGCCCCGGGTCAGCCGCAGCCAGTCCGTCAGCAGGGCGGGGTCGGCCCGGTGCAGCCGCAGGTCGGCGTCGCCGAACCCGGTGTGCAGCTGAAGCGGCAGCCCCAGGTCGACGGCGGTCCACAGCAACTGCCGTACCAGCACCGGGTCGGTCAGCGGGCCGCCCGCCGCGAGCCAGCGCCGGGCCGCCGCGGTCACCTCCGCGTCCGCGGGCCGGGCCGGATCCAGGGCGAAGCCGGTGCGGTAGGCGGCCACCGACTTCACCGCGACCACGCCGGGCCGGCGCACCGCCCGCTCGGCCGCGGCGCGGAACACGCCCGCGTACTCGCCCGGTTCGACACCCTCACGGGCCACCGTCTCGGCGACGGTCTCCAGCCGTACCACCTCGTACGCCGTCGCGCCCGCGGCCCGGGCCAGCTCGGCGGGCGAGGTGAGGGGACGCGGGGCGTACCCGGTGTCGACGCAGAACGCCCCGGCCGCCGCCGCGGACAGGAAGCGCCGGTTGACCTCAGCCCAGCCCAGGGCGGTGCGCCGGGCCAGATAGTCGGCGGCGGGCGCGTGCCGGGGCAGGTCGAGCAGGGGCGCGCAGTGCCGGCGCACGGCCACACCGACCGGCGTGTCGAACGGGGAGATCCCGCTGCCGGGCCGGGGCTCGCCCTCGGTGAGCAGCGACGCGAACTCGGCCGGGGCGAGCTGGGCGGTGACCGCGCCGTGGCAGTGGTGGTCCACCAACGGCAGTGCGGCGAGGGCTTCCTGGACCGCGCTCATGGTCAGTACCGCCAGCGGTAGGCCGCCGCCACCTGCGCGTCGTCGAGGCCGTCGACGGCCCGGGCCTCGCCGAGGCGGACCGCGGTCACCGCGTCGGCCAGGACCGGCCCCAGCGCGGCGCGCAGCACCGGATCGGCACGGAACGCCTCGACCGCCGCCGTGAGCGTGGTCGGCAGCCGGCGCACGCCCCGGGCCGCCGCCTCGTCGGCGTCGAACCGGGCCGGGTCCCCGGTGATCTCCCCGGGCAGCGGGGCCGCGCCGGCGAGACCGTCGAGCCCGGCGGCGATGACACAGCCGAGCGCGAGATACGGGTTGGCGGCCAGGTCGACCGGTTTCACCTCCAGATTGGCCTCCCGCTCCCGGCGGCCCGCCATGCCGGTGACGACCCGCAGCGCAGCCTCCCGGGTCTCCCGGCCCCAGCAGGTGAACACGCCCGCCCACTGGGAGGGCCGCAGCCGCAGATAGCTGGCCGGGCTCGGCGCGGTCACCGCGGCCAGCGCGGGCAGCCGGGCGAGCACCCCGGCCGTGAACGACTCGGCGGCGGCCGTCATGCCGTACCGGCCCGTGCCACCCGCGTGCAGGTTCACCCCGCCGCGCCAGCAGGACAGATGCAGATGCCCGCCGTTGCCGACGCCGGTGGCGAGCACGGCCGGGGCGAACGACACCCGCAGTCCGTGCCGCCGCGCCACCGCCCGGACGGTCTGCCGCACGAGCACGCTGCGGTCGGCCGCCCCGACCGGGTCGAGCGCGCCCACCGACACCTCGAACTGCCCGGCCGCGTACTCCGGATGGACCTGGTCGACGGCCACGCCCTGCGCGGCGAGCGCGGCGAGCAGATCGGCGGTGCAGTCGCTCAGCTCGACCTGCCGGGTGGCGCTGTAGGCCGGGCCGGACACCGCCGGGACGAACGCGTCCTCGGGCGCCGTGTCCAGGCCGACGGTCCACTCGATCTCCACGGCCGCCCGGACGGTGACGCCGAGCCGGGCCTCGGCGTCCGCGACGACCCGGCGCAGGAAGGTGCGGCCGCACCCGGGGTGCGGCTCGCCCTCCTGGGTGATCCGGTCCACCGGCGCCCAGGCCCAGCCGGGCTGACCGGCCAGCTCCACCAACTGGTCCAGGTCCGGGTACAGCCGCAGATCGCCGTCGGGGGAGCCGAGGACGTCCGTGGTGACGTTCGAGTCGTCGGCCAGGAACGTGTCGAAGACCGGTGACATGCCGACGCCCCAGGCCGCCGCGTCGGCGAGCCGGGCCGTCGGGACCGTCTTGACCCGGCCCACGCCCGCCGTGTCGACGTAGGCCAGCACGATCCCGTGGACGCCCCGGCCGGTCAGCTCGGCGGCGCGGGCCACGGCCCGCTCCACGTCACCGGGGCGCCCTCCGGGCACGGGGTCGGCCAGCGTGGTCATACGTCCTCCATGACGGGCTCGGCACTCCGGTCCGTGGGTCAGGGTTTCACGGCCACCGCGCCGAACTGGGGCACCACCGCGGGGGAGTCGGGTCCGGCGCGCCACTGCGAGCACGGCACCAGGCCCGGTTCGAGCAGGTCGAGTCCGTCGAGGAAGGCGGCGACCTCGTCCTTCGCGCGGGCGATGATGGGCGGCGTGGCGTTCTCGTTCCAGAACTCCATGGCGGCCACATTGCCCGCGCCGCCGAACTCGGCGTCGAAGGTGGGGTGGGTCAGCACCAGGAAGCTGCCGGAGGGCACCGCCGCCATGACCCGGCGCACGATGTCCCGCGCCTTGTCGACGTCGAGCACGAAGTTCAGGATGCCCAGCATCATCACCGCGACCGGCCGCGACAGGTCCAGGGTCTCGGCGGCCCGCCGCAGGATCGCCTCCGGGTCGTGCACATCGGCGTCGATGTAGTCGGTGACGCCTTCGGCGCTGCTGGTGAGCAGGGTGCGGGCGTGCGCCAGCACGATCGGGTCGTTGTCGACGTACACGATCCGTGACGCGGGCGCGATCCGCTGCGCTATCTCATGGGTGTTGTTCACGGTCGGCAGCCCGGTGCCGATGTCGAGGAACTGCCGCACCCCGCGCTCCTCGGCCAGGAACCGGACCGCCCGCCCCAGGAACTCCCGGTCCGCGCGCGCGACCGCCCGGATCACCGGGAACAGCCCGGCGACATGCTCGCCGACCTGCTGGTCGACCTCGTAGTTGTCCTTGCCGCCGATCCAGTAGTTCCAGACCCGCGCGTTGTGGGCCACGGAGGTGTTCAGCCTCACGGGCCCGTCCGCAGGGGGGTGCCCCTCGCTCACGTCACTGCCCTTCTCGTCCGGGGTGTTCCGCCCCTCTCGTCCGGGGCGGTCCGCCGACATTCTGCCGCCCCATGATCGGGACTGTCCCGGGAACAGGACAGCGGGCGGCGCCCCCCTGGGGGAACACCGGGGCCGGTACGTGTGGCCGCGGGCACTCGCCGAGTCCGCCTTGCGGCGCGGGCGTTCGGGCCCCGGGCGGTTCCCGGTGCGGCTCGGGCCGGCAGCACGGGCTACGGCTCAGGCCGGCAGCACGGTGTCCAGGAAGCGGAGCAGGTCCGTGAAGACCTCGGCCCGGTTCGTCTCGTTGAAGACCTCGTGCCGGGCCCCGGCGTAGATCCGCTCGGTCGCCGTGCCGCCGCTCAGCCGCGCCACGCCGGGCCGGCTGCCGGCCGGCGGCACCAGCCGGTCCTCGGCGCCGTGCAGCCACAGCACGGGAAGCCGGTCGACGGCACCGCCCGCGGCCACGGTTTCCAGGGTGCGCGCGAACGCGCGCAGCGTCGGCCGCTTCATCGGGCCGTGCCACACCAGCGGATCGGCGGCGTACGCGGCGCCCACGGCCGGATCGCGGGACAGCGCCGCCGGGCTGACCGGGGTGTCCGGGATCTCGTCGAGGGCCAGCAGCCGCCCGGGCAGCTCCCAGTCGCCGATCACCGGTCCGGACAGCACGAGCGCGGCGGCCTCGCCGGGGTGGCGCTGCGCGTGGCGGGCGGCGATCAGACAGCCCATGGAGTGGCCGAGCACGACCAGCGGCAGCCCGGGGTGCGCGGCGCGGGCGAGGTCCGCCACGGCGTGCAGATCGGTGACCACATCCTCGAAGTCCTCGATCAGCACGCGCTCGCCCGCCGATCTGCCGTGGCCCAGATGGTCGGGCCCGTAGACGGCCGCGCCGTGCCCGGACAGGACGCCGGCGAGACGTTCGTAGCGGCCGGTGTGCTCGCCGTAACCGTGCACCAGCAGGACGAGGCTGCGCGGCGCCGGGTGCGGCCACTCGCGTGCGCTGAGCGCGCCCCGGACGCCGGTCAGGACATGCTCGCGGGCGTGGGCCATGGGACCTCCGGGTGCCTCGGCGCGGGTACGGGGAGATCTTCCCAGCATCCGGGCGGCGGGCTAGAGTCTGAAACTAGCAGTGCTAGTCCGCTGGTCACCAGCGCCGACGGTCAGGAGCCCAGCCGTGCGCCCCGTCCACTTCGCGGCCGCCCGCCGCACCCCCATCGGCAGGCTGCGCGGAGCCCTGTCCTCGGTGCGGCCCGACGACCTCGCGGCGGCCGTCATCCGCCGCCTGGTCGCCGACGTGCCCGCGCTCGACCCGGCCCGTATCGACGACGTCTACTGGGGCGCCGCCAACCAGGCGGGCGAGGACAACCGCAACGTCGCCCGGATGGCCGCCCTGCTCGCGGGCCTGCCCGAGACCGTGCCCGGCGCCACCGTCAACCGGCTGTGCGCCTCCGGCCTGGAGGCCGTCACCGCCGCCGCCCGCACCGTCGCGGCCGGCGAGGCCGACATCGTGCTGGCGGGCGGCTCCGAGTCGATGAGCCGCGCCCCCTTCGTGCTGCCCCGCCCCGACGAGGCGCTGCCGCACCGGATCGAGACCGCCGACACCCGGCTCGGCTGGCGCCTGGTCAACCCGGCGATGCGTGAGCTGCACGGGCTGCTGTCCATGGGCGAGACCGCCGAGCAGGTCGCCGAACGGTACGGCATCCCGCGGGAGCGCCAGGACGAGTTCGCGCTGCGCAGCCACCAACGGGCCGCTACCGCCCGCAAGATGGGCCACTTCGACGACGAACTGCTGCCCGTCGAGCGCCCGGACGGCGTCGTCGTCGAGGACGACGAGGGCATCCGCGAGGACACGTCACCGGAGAAACTGGCCCGGCTCAAGCCGGTCTTCCGCGAGGACGGCACGGTCACCGCGGGCAACGCCTCGCCGATGAACGACGGCGCCGCCGGACTGCTGCTGGTCAGCGAGGAGGCACTGAACGAGCTGGGCCTCGTGTCCCTCGGCCGGTACACGGCCGGCACCTCGGCAGGCGTCCACCCCGATGTGATGGGCATCGGCCCCGTGCCCGCCACCCGCAAGGCGCTGGCCCGTGCCGGCTGGCGGATCGGCGACATCCAGGAGGCCGAGTTCAACGAGGCGTTCGCCGCCCAGGCGCTCGCCTGCGTCGACCTGCTCGGCATCGACCTCGACCTGGTCAACCCGTACGGCGGGGCCATCGCCCTCGGCCATCCCCTCGGCTGCTCGGGCGCCCGTATCCTCACCACCCTGCTGCACCGCATGCGCCGCACGGGCGCCCGGCGGGGGCTCGCGACCATGTGTGTGGGGGTGGGGCAGGGCAGCGCGGTGCTCGTCGAGCGGCCCTGAGGGCTCCGCCGGGCCACGCCTGGCCACGCCGTGCCGCGGGCCACGCGGTGCGGCTGGCCACGCCGTGCCGTCCTTACGCGGCCCGAATGCGTGGGCATAGCATCGGTGACCGCATGAACACGATGACGCTCTGGCACATATCAGGCTGGGAGTTCGCCGCGCTGGCCTTCGCGGCGCTCCTGGTCGGCTTCTCCAAGACCGCGGTGAGCGGGGCCAACACGGTCAGCCTCGCCGTCTTCGCGGCGGTGCTGCCCGCCCGCGCCTCCACCGGCGTACTGCTCCCGGTGCTGATCGCGGGCGATCTGCTCGCCGTCGCCACCTACCGGCGGCACGCCCACTGGCCCACGCTGTGGCGGCTGTTCCCCGCCGTCGCGGCCGGTGTGGTCGTCGGCACGCTGTTCCTGATGTGGGCCGACGACGGGACCGTACGGACCTCGATCGGCGCGATCCTGCTGCTGATGGCCGCGGTCACGCTCTGGCGGCGGCGCCGGTCCGGCACCGATCAGGCGCCCGAACCGGACACCGGCCGGGCGGGCCGCGTCAAGGCCCGCTCGTACGGCGTCCTCGGCGGCTTCACCACCATGGTCGCCAACGCGGGCGGCCCGGTGATGTCGATGTACCTGCTGTCGGCGGGCTTCCGAAAGCTGGGCTTCCTGGGCACGTCGGCGTTCTTCTTCCTGATCGTGAACGTGTCCAAGGTGCCCTTCAGCGTCGGCCTCGGACTGATCGACGGCCACTCGCTGCTCCTGGACGCCGCGCTCGTCGTGTTCGTCGTGCCCGGCGCGTTCCTCGGTACCTGGGCCGTGGGCCGGATCAACCAGCGGCTGTTCGAGCGCCTGGTGATCGCGGCGACGGCCGTGGGCGGCGTGCAACTGCTGCTGCGCTGACGCCGACCGCTATCCGCGCGGTCCGAGGAGCGCGGGCAGATCGGCGAACGAGTCCAGCACATGGTCCGGGGTGCCGCTCGCCGCGGCGAGCGCTTCGGGCTGGTACTTGCCCGTGCGGACCAGCACCCCGCTGATCCCCGCCCGCTGCGCCGCCAGCACATCCGACTCGACGTCGTCGCCCACCATCAGCGCCCGGTCCGCGCCCACCCCCAGCCGGGCCAGCGCCGCCGCGAAGAACTCCGGCGACGGCTTGCCGGTCACCACCGCCTCGGTGCGCGCCGCCCGCTCCAGGCCCAGCAGGAAGGCGCCGGTGTCCAACTGCAGACCGCGGTCCGTGCGCCAGAACAGATTGCGGTGCATCGCCACCAGCCGCGCACCCCGCTGGAGATGCCCGAAGACCCGGTTGAGCGCCGCGTAGCCGAACTCCGGGCCTGCGCCGCCCACGACCACCACGTCCGGGGTCGTGTTGTCGTCGTTCTCGTCGTTCTCGTCGTTCTCGTCGTTCTCGTCGACGAGCCGCACGCCCTCCAGGTCCTCACGGACGTCCCCGCTGTTCAGCAGGGCGCAGCGGGCGCCCGGGAAGTGTTCGGCGAGATGCCTCGCGGTGACGGCGGGCGCGGTGAGCACGTCCTCGGCGCCCACCGCGAAACCGGCCTCGGCCAGGGCCTCGGCGATCGATGCCCGCGTCCGGGACGTCGTGTTGGTGACGAGCGCGACGCCGAGCCCGGCCGCGCGGATCTCCCGCAGAGCCGCCACCGCGCCGGGCAGGGCCCGCCACGAGACGGTGAGCACCCCGTCGATGTCGATCAGCACGGCACGCACGGACGTCGAACCGGTCTCCATACCGGCCAGGTACCCCGATCACCGCGCCCCGACCACACCCCCGGCCGGAATGCCCGGACCGCACGCCGGGACGGCGGCACCGTACGCCGGGATGGCCGGACCGCACGCCCGGATGCCCGTCCCCACGGCCTGGATGCCCGGACCGCACGCGGACGGCGGCGCCGCACGTCCGGATGCCGGCGCCGTACGCCCCGTCGTCCGTACGTCCCGTCGTCCGTGCGCCATCCCGGACGGCGGTGGTCCGGGACCCCGTACGCTCACCGCATGTCCCCGCACGTCCTGATCCTCGGCGGCACCGCCGAAGCGCGCCTGCTCGCCGCCGAACTCGCGTCCGTCCCCGGTGTCCGGGTCACCGTGTCACTGGCCGGGCGGGTGACCCGGCCGGCGCCGGCGGCCGGGGACGTCCGCACCGGAGGGTTCGGCGGAGCCGAAGGGCTGGCCGCGTGGCTCGCCGAGCGGCGGGTGACCGCCGTCGTCGACGCCACGCACCCCTTCGCCGCCCGGATCACCGCCCATGCGGCGCGGGCCACGGCGACGACCGGGGTGCCGCTGGTGGTGCTGCGCCGCCCGGGCTGGCGGCCCGGCGACGGCGACCGCTGGCACCCGGTGGCCTCCCTGGCCGCCGCCGCGGACGCGCTGCCCGGCCTCGGCCGCCGCGCCTTCGTGACCACCGGCCGGCTCGGTCTCACCGCGTTCGCCCACCTCGCCGGCGTACACCTCGTCGTACGGTCCGTGGAGCCGCCCGAGCCGCCGCTGCCGCCGCACGCCGACGTCCTCCTCGCCCGGGGCCCGTTCACGGTGGCCGACGAGACGGCGCTGCTGCGCCGGCACCGGATCGACGTCCTGGTCACCAAGGACAGCGGGGGAGCGGCCACGGCCGCCAAGCTGACGGCCGCCCGCACCCTCGGCCTGCCCGTGGTCGTCGTCCGCCGGCCGCCGCTGCCGGCCGGAGTGACCGCGGTGCCCGACATCGCGGCCGTACTGGAACGACTGGGCCACACCCCGCCACGCCCGACCCCCTGAGCCGGCCGCCGCACCGGACCCCGCGGTACGGGGCCATCGTCACCGCTCGTGCGGACGGCGGCGCAGCAGATACGTGTCCATGATCCAGCCCTTGCGGTCACGGGCCTCGGCACGCAGCCGCTCGATGCGCGGACCGGCCTCCGCGATCGGACCGGAGTCCAGGATCTCGTCCGGGGTGCCAAGGTAGGCGCCCCAGTAGATGTCGATGTCCTCGCCGGCGTACCGCAGGAACGCCTGCTGGGCGTCGAGCATCACCACCACGTCGTCCACGCCCTCGGGGAAGCCCTCGGCCAGCCGCCGCCCGGTGGTGATCTGCACGGGCCGGGCCACCCGGTTCAGGCCGGTGCGGTGCCGGGCGACGAGCGCCGAGACACTGCTGATGCCCGGCACGACCTCGTGGGCGAAGGCCACGGCGCCCCGGGCCAGCACCTCATCCAGGATGCCCAGCGTGCTGTCGTACAGCGCGGGATCCCCCCACACCAGGAACGCCCCGGTCTCGTCCTCGCCCAACTCCTCGGCGATCAGCCGCTCGTAGACGTCGGCACGTGCGCTGCGCCACGCGTCGACGGCCGGCGAGTACGCCGCGCCGCCCGCGCCCCGGTCCCGCTCCGGGTCGCGCGCCTCCACCAGCCGGTACGTCCCCGGCGGCAGGTGCGCGTCCAGCATCTCCCGGCGCACCCGGGTCAGATCGCTCTTCACCTCACCCTTGTCGAGGAGGAAGAACACGTCCGTGCCGCGCAGCGCCCGGACCGCCTGGAGGGTCAGCTGCTCCGGGTCGCCCGCGCCGATACCGATGACAAGAATCCTTCGCACGCCCCGAGTCTGCCCCATGCCCCCGACCGTGCCCGCACCCCGTCCCACCGGGGGCTACGTCACCTGTCGCCCGCGCAGCAGGGGCGCCCGCGCGGCGGCGTCGACCGGCTCCCCGTCCCGCTCCACCGCGCCCGCCAGGTCCCGCGCCCAGCGCACCAGCCCGGCGACGTCAAGACCGTACGGCCGCTGCCGCCCGCTGTGCGCCGCCCACTCCTCGACCGCGCCCGCGCCCCGCCGCAGCAGCCGCGGCCCGCCGGTGACATTGCCCCGGGCCGCATGGGTGAGCCCCACCGCCAGCTGGGCCAGGCCCCGCCACAGCGTGCGCTCGTCCTCGGGCCCGGACTTCCAGGCGTCCTCGAAGACCTCGTGCGCATGGAAGGGCCTGCCCGCGTCCAGCAGTTCCTGCGCCTCGGCGAGTGTCTGCGACGGCGTGCGCAGGACCCCTTCGGGCTGGCGTGCCACGCCGTCCGCGCCGTACGGCAGGGGCCGCCCAAGACCGTCCCGGGGCCGTGCGCTGCGGGCCCGGCCCGCGCCGTCCCGGTCCCGGATGCCGGCCGGCCCCTGCGATGATGCGCCCGTGCTTCCCATACGACGATTGTCCCCCACCGGCCCGGCCACACCCGGCGCCGCTTTCGGCACGGCCCGGTGCTTGGGGTAGAGTGCTCCTCGCGCGCTCGCACGGGCCATCACCCGCGAGCGCACCGGGACGTGGCGCAGCTTGGTAGCGCACTTGACTGGGGGTCAAGGGGTCGCAGGTTCAAATCCTGTCGTCCCGACTGGAGACAGTCGCAGGTCAGGGCCGGTTTCGGAGACATCCGATACCGGCCCTTGATCATTCTTGGGGACCAGTTGGGGACCGGCGCCCTTGACCGGGGTCAGCGGGTCACGACGATCGGGCTCGGCAGCGAGCGCGGAGCACGTTGAGGTGCGCGGAGAGCGCCGCCCCGGCGGCCGTGATCTTGTGTACGTCCGGGTGCAGGTAGCGCTGGGTGGTGGTCAGGGACCCGTGGCCGGCGATCCTGCGGAGGACGTGTACCTGGACTCCGGCGTCGGCGAACCAGGTCAGCCCGGTGTGCCGGAGGTCGTGGCGGCGCAGGTGCCCGCCGGGCTCGGGTGTGGTCTGGCGCCGCACGGTCCAGATCCACTGGGTGGTGTCGATGTCCCCGACACGGCAGCTTGAGACCTCGCCGATCCGAGCGGCGGTGCACGCGGCGAAGATGACCATGTCCCCCCAGCCGCGGTAGTGGTCGTGGAGTTTCTGCCAGCCGGTCACCCGGGCGGGGTTGACCTTGATGATGCCGTCACGGACGGCCTGCTCCATGACGCGGACCAGGACGGCGATGGTGTTCTCCACGATCGAGCGGCTGTGTTCGTCGCCGATCCAGTTCTGCACGGTGCGGTCGACGACGCCATGGTGATCATCCGCACCGGAAGGTGGCCCAGGGCGGGGACAACACGCATCCGCCACCCCGACAGGTAGGGGTCCAGCGTTTTCAGCTCCAGGCCGCGCAGGGCGAGGTCCATGTTCGCTTCGCCGTATTCGGCGAGCTTCATGGTGGCCGGCGACGGGCTCAGGCCGGCCTCTGCGGCCTCGATGATGGCCTGGAGTCATTCCTGCGTTTCTTCTTCGCTATCGGTCGAGAGCCGGACGCCGACAGGAACGTTGGTCGTCTTATCGCCCATCGAGCCCCTTGGTAGGGACAGTACGTCGGCGGCGCAGGGTTGAGGCGTCCACTCTCAGGCAGGCGGCGAGGTCACTGGTTGAATACCAGGCGCTGGTCAGGAGAGGCGCTTGGCTATCAGGTGAGACAGGCAGCGGCGACGCGCCTTCCCCAGCGCTTCGATCTGTGGTTGTGCTCGGGTGCGGACGTCGGTGCGTTGATCGTCTCCGGAAACGCCGGTTTGGGTAACCGGCGTTTCCGGGCTGTATTGCCGCCGCGTCGGACGCACTTGGAGGTGCTTGCTCGGCAGGTCAACGTGCTCTCGTCGTCCGGTCGTAGCCACAACCTGTCACGGACTCAGATGCGGCGATGAAGGCTTGTACGAGGGGACGGTTGTCTCCTCGGCGGGTGGCCATGAAGATCCGGCTCACTGCGGGAGACCCCTCGAGCTCGAGACGCCTGGCGCCCGGGGGGAGCAGCGTCGTGACGCTGTAGGGGGCGATGGTGACGCCAAGGCCAGCGGCGACGAACATGATGATGGTGTGCCAGTTCGAGCACTCCTGCGCGACCTGGACGTCGACGCCGACGTCCCGCAGCGGCTGCGTGTTCACGTCGAAGGCTTGAGCTCCTGCTGTACGTGGGAACAGGATCAGCGGGTCAGCGGCCAGTGCCGTTGCTTCCACATGGTCACCCCTTGCGGCGGGGTGCTCGGTGGGGATGACGGCGACAAACCGTTCCGTCGTCAGCAGGGAAAGGTCGATATCGTCTCGCTCCTCGGCATCCCGCACGATCCCGACGTCGGCTGTGCCCCGCTCCAGGGCCGCCAGGACGTCGACCGTGAAGCCGTCGTGCAGCTTGATCTGCACGTCTGGGCGGCGGCGGGAGAATTCACGGAGCCGTTCGCTGACGATCGCGGTGGCGGACGTGATGAAGGCGACATCCAGGCGGCCGGCCGCACCGCGCCCGACACGGCCGGCCTCGTCGAGGTCGGCCGCCAGACGGCCCAGAAGGTCTCTCGCCCGCGGCTGGAACGTCGCTCCCGCGTCTGTGAGGCGGACGCTTCGGGAGGTCCGCCGGAACAGCTCAACACCGACAATCTTCTCAAGCTGCCTGATCTGTTGGGACAGAGCCGGCTGGGCAATGTTCAGCCGCTGGGCGGCACGGCCGAAGTGGAGTTCCTCAGCCACAGCCAGAAAGTACCGCAGATGGCGGAGTTCGATACGCTGATCCATAGTTCAAGCTTATCGATATACGCTATCGCCTGTATTGGACATATGGGTTAGGAGGAGCGGAGGCTACTGACGGGAAGCTGCACCGGAAAGGAAACCCGCCTCATGCCGCACACCTCTGCCCCGACCGTGGTCTCCTCGATCGCCTCACAGAGTGATGCCGACGCGTTCCGCGCGTTGAACGAGGAGTGGATCTCACGCCTGTTCACCCTGCAGGAAGAGGACCGGGCGGTTCTCGGAGATCCGTTCGGCCGCGTCGTGGGCCCAGGCGGCGACGTGCTCCTGGCGCGCGAGCCGGGCAGCGGCACCGCCGTCGGGTGCGTCGCACTTCTGGCCTACCCGGACGCCGTGTTCGAGCTGGCGAAGATGGCCGTGGCCCCCGCCGCGCAGGGACGCGGCATCGGCCGCCAACTCATAGCCGCAGCGATCGACCGCGCCCGGGCACTCGGTGGGACCCGGCTGTTCCTCGGCACGAACAGCAAACTGGCTCCCGCCATCCACCTCTACGAGGAAGCCGGGTTTGTCAGGATCACCCGCGACCATCTCCCGGTGGCCGACTATTACGCCCGCGCCGACATCCTCATGGAACTGAAATGACGCCCCGGCCCGGCGCCCGGATACTGCCTCGCCACGGCAGTCCTCACCAGCACGTCGGTTCTCCCGCCGCCTGCAGCACGCCGTACCTGTGCCACATCGTGGCGGGACCATTCGGGTGGCTACTCGACGACACCCCCACACGGGCCGACTGCACTGGACACGAGCCCGGGAGGGGTCTGAGCGACCACGGTAGAGGACGACTCCCCATCAGGTGCACGACCCACCCCATGGCCCCCGACGCGGTGGCCGTGGCCCTGGCCGGAGGGACTCTTCCGTACGTCGTGCCCGTTCTGATCGAGCGGACGGCCCCGGTTGGCACCGCTTAGGTGGCCCGGCGCCACCGACACACCCCTCCAGCCGACCACTGATCCACCCACAAGCCACAGCTTGAAGATCTGGTGATCATGGAGTGGCGGCGCTCTGTGATCACTGGGAGACCTGTGCCCGCGCTGCCCTCATGGCTGACCGAACCACTCTGGGACCAATTCCAGGCGCTGCTGGCCGAGCGGCCCGAGTTCCACCCGGACCATCCGCTCGGCTGCCACCGCCGAGGCATCGGCGACCGGATCATCTTCGACAAGATGCTGCAGTTACTGCGCTTCGGCTGTTCTTATGAGGCGATCGCCGACACGACCTGCTCGGTCACCACGATCCGCGTCCGTCGCGACGCATGGATACGACTCGGCGTCTTCGCCCGGCTCAAGCAGATGCAAGCGGGGGCTGAAGCGCTCGGGCATGACGGCCGGATACGGCATTCCCCTCGGCCGTGTCCTGGCCGGCGCCAACCGACATGACTCTCCACTGCTCGCCCCAACCCTGGGAGCACGCCCACCTTCTGGTCGGCGCGCTTTCGCACTCACGCCGCTGGCGAGCGGTGCCGGCCGAGCGGGAGGACTTTCCGCACCTGGTTGATCAGATCGCTCCGGAGAGTCCAGTTGCGTCGGCGATGACCCTGAGGTCACTTGTTCAACGCGAGCCGACCCTCGGGTGCCGTGAAGCGCGGTATCGGCGGCGGGGCGTCAGAGGTGATCGCCTAGCAGCACGCGGCGTACGTGGTGGAGGTGGTCGCGCATGGCGTCGCGGGCGGCCTCTGAGTCTCGTTCGCGGACGGCGGCAACGATCTGCTCGTGTTCGCTGCAGTAGCAGCGGTGGCGTTCGGGGTTGAAGCTGCGGCGCTTGAGTCCGCCCCATATGGGCTGGCGGCGGGCGTTGACGAGCAGGGAGCTGACGCTGATCAGGACCGCGTTGTGGGTGGCCACCGCGAAGCTGTGGTGCAGGGCGGTGTCCCAGCGTTCGAACTCTTCCGAGCTGGATGCCTGCTCGCCGCCGCGCAGACAGCGTTCCATCTCCGCGAGGTCCGCCCCCGTGGCGGAGGCGACGGCGAGCGGCATCAGCTCCGGTTCCAGGACCAGGCGTGAGGCCATGATCTCCGCAGGGCTGGGCTGGTGGGCGGAGCCGTCGGGCAGGGCGGTCTCGTCCGGAGCGATGAACGTGCCGCGGCCGACGTGACGCAGCACCACTCCGCGGGATTCGAGGTCCTGCAGGGCGGCGCGGACCGCGGCGCGACCGACCCCGGTGGCTGCCGCCAGGTCCCGTTCGGTGGGCAGGCGGTCGCCAGGTTTGAGGCCGCCGGTGTTGATGATCTCTTCCACGTGCTTGAGCACGGCGACGGCTGGGCCCACAGCGTCCATCGCTCACCCCTCCCTGAACCAATGCGAACCAATGTTAGCACCGCAATCGATCAACGTGGGGAAATCGAGTATTGACCTCCCGGAAACGCGAACCTAGTCTCACCGATACGAACCGATTCCTCGTATTGGTTCCTATTGGTCTAGGAGATGCGGTGCGCTTCGCAAGGATTCACACCAAGGACGGCGTGCGGATGTGCGCGGTCGACGAACACGGAACGGGCCGCGAGGCGCGCTTCGCCGACACCGGCGTACCCGTCAGCGACCTGCAGCAGATCATCGACGCGGGCCCGGAAGCAGCAGGGCGCCTGGAGATCGGCGGGTCGGCCGTCGACGGCCGGTTGCTGGCCCCCCACGTCCCGGCACGCAACATCTTCTGCGTGGGACGCAACTACTCCGAGCACGCGGCGGAGTTCGCCAAGAGCGGCTTCGACGCGACCGGCTCCCCGGACGGCCGGCACATGCCGGAGTACCCGGTCGTCTTCACCAAGCCGGCCGCTTCCGTGATCGCCTCCGGTGACGTGGTCGACCCGCACTCCGACATCACCTCCGCGCTCGACTACGAGGGCGAGATCGGCGTCATCATCGGGCGGCGCGCCTCGAAGGTGAGCCGGGACGAGGCGATGGACCACGTGTGGGGCTACACCCTCATCAACGACGTCACGGCCCGCGACCTGCAGCGTGATCACAAGCAGTGGTTCATCGGCAAGTCCCTGGACACCTTCTGCCCGATGGGGCCGTGGGCCGTGACCGCCGACGAGATCGACATCCGTGATCTGCAGTTGCAGACCCGTGTCAACGGCGAGCTGCGCCAGGACACCAACACCTCCCAGCTGATCTTCGACGTGGCGGCCATCATCGAGACCCTCTCGGCCGGCATCACGCTGGAACCCGGAGACGTCATCGCCACCGGCACCCCCGTCGGCGTCGGCATCGGCTTCGACCCGCCCAAGTACCTGACCACCGGGGACCAGGTCGTCGTCTCCGCCCCAGGACTGGGCGAGCTGACCAACACCATCGGTCCCGCGGCCGGCCGCGACCACCTGCGGCCCGCCGCCGGTGCCGAGTTGTTCGTCGAGAAGACCGGGCAGGGCTCGCCCGTCGTTCTCATCCACGGCCTCGGCGGTGCCACCACCGTCTACGACCCGCAGGTCGCCGCCCTGGCCGAGCACCACACCGTGCTGCGCTACGACCTGTCCGGCCACGGCCGCTCACCCGGCAACGGCACACCCAGCATCACCGGCTGGGTCGAGGAACTCACCGCCCTGCTGGACGCCGAGGGCATCGGGGAGACCGCTGTCGTCGCCCACTCCATGGGCACCCTGGTCGCCTCCGCCTTCGCCGCCGCCCATCCCGGCCGGGTCACCAAGCTCGCGCTGCTCGGGCCGGTCCGCGCCCAGGCCCCACAGGCCAAGGACGCCACACGGGCCCGCGCCCGCACCGTACGCGAAGGCGGTATGTCCGCAGTGGCCGACACCATCGTCTCGGTCGCCATCTCTGAGCAGACCCGCACCGAGCGTCCCCTGGCCGCGGCCCTGGTCCGGGAACTGCTGCTCGGCCAGGACCCCGACGGCTACGCCGCCGCCTGCGAGGCCCTCGCCTCGGCCGAGGAGCCGGACTTCGCCGGCATCAAGGCCCCGGTGCTGCTGCTCACCGGCAGCGACGACAAGACCAGCCCGCCGGCTGTCAACGACGACATCTTCGCCCTGCTGCCCAAGGCCCGCCTGCACATCATCGAGGGCATCGGCCACTGGCACACCCTGGAAGCACCAGAAGAAGTCACCCGCCACCTGCAGGAGTTCCTCGCCCAGCCCTGACCCGCTCCGCCCTGAAAGGATGGTGACGACGATGTCACCGAGCACCTCCACTCTGTTCACCAACGTCCGCGTCTTCGACTCCAGCGGCAGCGAGCCGTTCCACGGCGAGGTCCTGGTCACCGGAGAGCGCATCGCCGAGGTCCGCCGCGGCAGCGGTGACCTGCCCCGCGACGGCGTCCGCGTCGTCGACGGCCGTGGACAGTTCCTCATGTCCGGCCTGTGCGACGCGCACACCCACTTCAGCTGGATCAACTCCGCGGACCTGCCCGGCCTGGGGACCCTGGGCGTGGAGGAGCACACCCTGCTGTCCGCTCGCTCCGCGCTGACCTACCTCAACTCCGGGTACACCATGTGCGTCGGCGCGGCCTCCGCAAAGGCCCGCCTGGACGTCGTGATCCGCAACGCCATCAACGACGGACTCCTCGTCGGCCCGCGCTACCTGGCCAACTGCCAGGAGATCGCCGTCACCGGCGGCGCCCTCGTGGACGGCATCACCGCGTTCGCCGACGGCGCCGAGGAGATGCGCAAGCAGGTCCGCCGCAACGTCGCCTACGGCGCCGACCTGGTCAAGCTGAGCATGTCCGGCGAGGAGATCACCGGAAACCAGCACGCCGAGGACAACTACTTCTCCGACGAGGAGGTCCTCGCCGTCACCACCGAGGCCCACCGCCGCGGCCTGCGCGTGTGTACGCACGCCCGCTCCGCGGAGAGCGTGAAAATGTCGTTGCGGAACAACGTCGACATCATCTACCACGCCAGCTTCATCGACGAAGAGGGCCTCGACATGCTGGAAGCCAAGAAGGACGAGGTCTTCGTCGCCCCCGGCCTGAACTGGCTGGTGGCCACCCTCAACGACGCCGCCGGCTTCGGCTACCCGCCCGAGGCCGCCGAGGCGGCCGGCTACAAGCGCGAGCTCGAGTGCGCCATCGCGGGCCTGCAGGAGATGCGGCGGCGCGGCATCCGTGTCCTGCCCGGCGGCGACTACGGCTTCGCCTGGACCCCGCACGGCACCTACGCCCGTGACCTGCAGCACTTCGTGGAGCTCATCGGCTACACCCCGATGCAGACGCTGCTGGCCGCGACCAAGCTCGGCGGGGAGATCATGCGGATGCCCGACGAGCTCGGACAGATCAAGCCCGGCTTCTACGCCGACCTCATCCTCGTCGACGGCGACCCGCTCCAGGACATAACCGTCCTGCAGAACCGCGACAGGATCGTCGGCATCATGAAGAACGGCGCCTTCCACAAGGACCCCGGCCACGGCGCACCCGGTATCACCTCCGCCCCGGCAGATCAGCCTGTCGTCGTCACGGCCTGATCCCCAAACCTGGTGCCTCCGGTTCCTGTCCCACCCGGGGGCACCAGGGCGCCGGGAAGCCTCTGAGGGGCGCTGAACGGCAGGGGTGGTTGCTGAACCTGCTGTGCCCGGTTGCTGTACGGTCCTGGCGCCTTGACAAACTGCGGCGCGGTTGTGGCGGACTGTCAGTGTCTGAAGGTGGGTGTGGCGCAGGACCTCCTCGCATTGGGTGAGGGTGGCCTCGAACAGGGGGGGATAGCCCGTTCGAGGTCGCCTGTCGCTCGGTAGGCGTCGGCGAGGTTTTGCGGGTGGTCAGGGTGTGGGGGTGGGTGTCGCCGAGGGCTGACTCGCGCTGGGCGAGCGTGGCCTCCAGCAGCGGGATGGCCATAGTGGCGCTGCCGGTGGAGCCGGTCGGCGGCGGTGTCATAAGTGTCAGTGAGTGGGGCGTTGCGGTGCCCGGGCGGAGCGCTGGCCGCAAGGACGAGGCGCCCGGCGTGTCGTCGCTGGTCAGGTGCCTAGGAAAGATCCTTCCCATTGTGGACCAGTCGCACCGGGGGCACTCTCGAAACGTGGCGGTCCGGGCAGCAGACGGACCAGCCGCCCCCGCGGGCAGACAAACGCCCACACCGGCAACCCGTCGGACTTACCGGCTACGGCCTTGACGGCGAGGGGAACGCAACGACCGAGGAGTACAGCGTGAAGCGCAAGATCACCTTCGACCGTGACGGTCTGACCCTGGTGGGCAACCTGTTCACCCCGGACGACCTCGACGAGAACGGCCGCTACCCGGCGGTGATCGTGCAGGGCTCGTTCACCTCGGTCAAGGAGCAGATGGCCGGAACCTACGCGAAGAAGTTCGCCGAGCAGGGCTTCGTCGCTCTCAGCTTCGACTACGCCCACTACGGCGAGAGCGAGGGGCAGCCGCGTCAGTACGAGTCGCCCGCCGAGAAGCTCAGTGACCTCCAGGCGGCAGTCACCTACCTGACCGGGCTCCCCTACGTGGACGCGGTCGGCATGGTCGGCGTGTGCACCTCGGCCAGCAACGCGGTCTACCTCGCCGCCCAGGATCCGCGTCTGAAGGGTCTGGCGACGGTCGCCGGGTTCCTCGTCAACGACGCCGTCTTTATCGCCACCTACGGCGAGGACGGCATGGCCGCGCGGCGCGAGCAGGCGGCCACGGCCAGGAAGAAGTACGAGGAGACCGGCGAGGCCACGACTATCACGGCTTACAGCGAGACCGACAAGGACGCGGTCAACTACATCCCCTACGAGGGCGCCTTCGACTACTACACCAACGAATCGCGGGGCAACGTTGCGTAGTACAAGAACGAGTACGACGTCTCCTCGTGGACGAACTGGCTCGCCTTCGACGCACTGAGCCAGGCGGCGTCCGTCACGACTGCGACGATCGTCGTGCACTCCGACGAGAGCGCGCTGCCCGAGAACGCCAAGGCGCTTCACGAGGCCGTCCAGGGCGAGAAGGAGCTCGTGTGGTCCGACGGGAACCACTACGACTACTACGACTCGCCCAAGCAAATCGACAACGCAGTCGCGAACGTGTCCCGCTTCTTCCGCACCCACCTCACCCAGGGACAGGCCAGGGTGCATCGCCTACGAGCCATGACGCCAACCGGAAGGCCGGTCGAGGCCAGATCGCACGCATCCTCTCCCTGGACATCGACGGCACCGGCTTCCCTGCCGTCGGCGAGCGCGACAAGGTCGTCGCGAGCCTGCAGGCCGACTACCCCGGGCTGCGCCCCGTCTGCTTCAACTCTCCCTACGAGGCAGCCGCCTGGGCTCTGATCGGCAACCGACTCCGCATGACCCAGGCCGCCGCCATCAAGGCCCGCCTCGCCCGCGATCACGGCCGGCCGGTCGAGGTCGCGGGGCAGACCCTCCATGCCTTCCCCGAACCCGCCGTCCTTCGTGAGCTGCGCGACATCCCCGGCCTGACCGACGTCAAGCTCCATCGCCTGCACGCCCTGGCCGACGCGACTCTTGACGGACATCTCGACGCCACCACCCTGCGCGGCCAGGACAGCGAGCAAGCACTGAAGGCACTCCAGGAACTCCCTGGCATCGGCCCGTTCGCCGCTGAACTCATTCTGATCCGCGGCGCCGGCCACCCCGATGTCTTCCCCGTCGCCGAACGACGTGTTCACCAGGCCATGGCCACCGAGTACGCGCTGGACGCCGCCACCGCCGACAACCCCGCCCGGCTCGCAGCCATCGCCGAGAGCTGGCGCCCCTACCGCAGTTGGGTCGCCCTCCTCCTGCGCGCCCGCATGCAGGATCGCGCCACCCCCCGATTGCATTGACCACGAGGACGCGGCTCAGTTCGGGCTCGCGACGCTCACCTCTGTGCAGGTCAGCCACAGAGGCGCTTAGAGGTCCTGACAAAGGCGTCGGACGTGTCTGTAGGTGATGAGGCATGTGGCGAGCCCGAGGAAGGCTTCATGGATGTCGTCCCGTCGCTCCCACCGGATGCGCAGGCGACGGAAGCCGTGCAGCCAGGCGATCGTTCGTTCGACGACATACCGGAAGATGCCCAGGCCGGAGCCGTGGGGCCGGCCTCGCCTCGCGATCTTGGGACGGATTCCGCGCTGCCACAGCAGGCGCCGGTACTTGTCGTGGTCGTAGCCGCGGTCGGCGAACAGCGTGTCGGGCCGGCGCCGCGGCCGGCCGACAACCCCGGCGACAGGCGGGATCTTGTCGATCAGGGGCAGGAGTTGGGTGACGTCGTTGCGGTTGCCGCCGGTCAGCGACACCGCGAGCGGGATGCCCTGGGCGTCGGTGACGACGTGGTGCTTGATGCCCGGCCGTGCGCGGTCGACCGGACCGGGACCGCTTCTGGGCCCCTGCGGGCCGCCCGCACATGGGAGGAGTCGATCACCGCCCGGGACCAGTCCAGCTTCCCCGCCGCCCGCAGCTTCTTCAGCAGCAGCACCTGCAGTTGGTCCCACACCCCGGCCTTCCTGGGGCAGGTACTCCCATTGGATGCCGGTGTGCAGCTTCTGTCAGGACCTCTAAGCGCCGGGACGTGCTGGCCAGGACTGCCGCAAGCGGGATCCGATGACCTGCTTTGTGCGGCATCCCGTGAGTTGCTCTGAGCCTCGCTGAGTCCCCAGCCTCGTGGCCAGGGGTTCGTCCTCTCTGTGACAGCGGTACTCGGCGTCCAACTGCCCCTGGAGCGCGCTGATGTGGAGGTGACCCGGCGCGCTCCGGGTGGGGCAGAGGAGGCCCTATCGACCTCCTTCAGGGCCTCTATAACCTGCGTGTTGGCGACGTGCGGGCACCGCCGCAGGAGCGAGCGAAGCAGCCGCTACGGCTCGAACACCGGTTGCCCCAAGCCATCGAGGGCGGTGCGGCGGGCTCGGGTGCGGGCGTGGTGGTCGTGGTTTGGGTGTCGTTCAGGACGAGGTTGCCCGGGAGGGCGGGTTCCCTGCCCGGTCCCCGTCATGGTGCTCCGCCGCGGATTGGGGGACCTCGGGCCCGCTCCGTGTGCGTGCGGTGCGGAGTTGGGTGGCGATGAGGATGGCAGCGCCGGTCATCAGGACGGCGCTGACCATCGAGGCGATCCTGGCTTCCCGGGCGAAGGCGTCGAAGGCTGCGTTCAGCAGGGAGTCGGCGGTGCCCTTCGGGAGGGCGGCGGCTGTCTCGACCGCGCCACCGAGGGTGCTTTGTGCTGCCTCCAGTTCTTTGGGCGTGAGGTTGTCGGGAGCTTTGGCGGCCAGTTCCGAACGGTAGACGGTGGTGCCGATGCTGCCCAGGAGTGCGATGCCCAGTGCGCCGCCGAATTCGGCCGAGGTCTCGGCCATGGCGGAGGCCGCCCCGGCCCGTTCCGGTGGTGCGGCGGACAGGATCACCTCGGTGACGACGGCGGCGACGGCGCCGATGCCGATCGAGACGACGGCCATGCCGCTGACGAGGTGGCCGATTCCCGAATCGGACTGGAGCAGGGTCAGTACGACGTAGCCGCCGGTCGCCACGAGCAGCCCGGCGGCGATCACGTTGTGCTTGCCGATGCGGGGGGCGATCGTGGTGGCCAGGGCGATGCCGAGGGGCATCACGAGGAAGGTGGGCAAGGACCACAAGGCCGACTCCAACGGGCCCATGTTCAGGACGAGTTGCATGAACTGCCAGTTGAACAGACTGAAGCCGACGAGCCCGAACGTCGCCAGCGCGTCGATGAGCAGAGGAATGTTGAACCGGCGTGTGCGGAAGAGATTCATGTCGATCATCGGGTTGGCAGCCCTGTGCTGGCGGCGGAGGAATGCCGCCCCCACGGTGAGTCCGGCGGCGCAGCATGCCAGAGGAATCCACCCGAAGCCGTGTTCCGCCATGGCCTTGATGCCGTAGATGATGCTGAGCACGGCCACCAGAGACATGGCGGCGCCGAGCAGGTCGAAGCGGCGCGGCTCGGGGTCGCGGTATTCGGTGAGCAGCAGCGGGCCGAGGATCAGCAGCAGGACCATCACCGGCACGTTGATCAGGAAGACCGATCCCCACCAGAAGTGCTCCAGGAGCAGACCACCGATGATCGGGCCGAGCACAGCGCCGCCCGCGAATCCGGCTGTCCAGATGCCGACTGCGGTGGCCCGCTGCGCGGCGTCGTGGAACATGCTTCGGATCAGGGAAAGGGTGGAGGGCGCCAGCGTGGCTCCGGCGATGCCGAGGAGTACGCGGGCCGCGATGAGTGTCCCGGGGCTGCTTGAACAGGCCGCCAGGACTGAAGCGACGCCGAAGGCCGCGGCGCCTGTGAGGAGCACCCGTCGCCGCCCGAAGCGGTCACCGAGCGTGCCCATGGTGATGAGCAGGCCGGCGAGGAGGAACCCGTAGGAGTCCATGATCCACAGTTGCTCGGAACTGCTCGGGCCGAGGTCGGCCGCCAGGGACGGGAGTGTGATGAACATGACGGACATGTCCATGGATGCCAGCAGGCAGGGCAGTACCAGGACGGCGAGACCGACCCACTCCCTGGTTCCGGCTCTTCTTTCCTGTTCAGTCATGTCCTCTCCTGGTTCGTGCAAGACCCGTATGCCGCTTGACCACTCCGGATGCGTACGTCGTACGCAGCGACAGCGTGCAGAGTACGCACCCATGCACAAGTGGGACAACGGCTTTTTGAGCTGCTTATTCGAATCGCATCAGAGGTGGGAGTGCTGACGGGCTAGAATTTCGACACAAACCTTGAGTGTGACGAAAAGGGAGGATGCTGATGTCGGTGCAGCCGACATGCGCGTCGTGTGGAAGGGCGCTGGAGCCCGCGGACCGAGGGCGGCCGAGGGTCTACTGTTCCCGTGCGTGCCAGGCGAGGGCCTACCGGACACGCAGGGCGGAAGTACCGGCCCACGTCCCGGAGAACGAAGACGGCGCGCGGCACCTCACCGTCGAGCGCATCGTGCGGGCCGGGATCGCCGTCGCGGACGCGGAGGGGCTCGACGCGCTGTCGATGCGCCGGGTCGCCACGGAACTCGGCACGGGCACGATGTCCCTGTACCGGCATGTGGCATCCAAGGACGACCTGGTGACCCTGATGGTGGAAGCCGCGATGGCCGACGTGCCACTGCCCGACTCACCACCGCGGAACTGGCGTCACGGCCTCGAACGCGCTGCGCACCGCGACTGGGACTTGTATCACCGCCACCCGTGGATCCTGTCGAGAGTCATGGTGACGACCCGCGCGTATTTCAGCCCGGCTCTCGCAGCGGACAGCGAAAGCGCCTTCTCCTCGTTCGACGAGCTTGACCTCGAACCGGCCGATGCCTTCCGGTACATGTTCATGTTCGCCTCCTACGTGCAAGGCGTGGCGCTGATCCTCGTGAGCGACGCGGAGGCGGAGCGGCAGTCGAAGATCGCCACGAAACAGGGGGCGAAAGCCCCGGACCGGGCACAGAGCCCGCTGTACGAACCCGGGGCCTATCCTCGGCTTGCCCGCGCTATGCGCGCGGGCGCCGACCCTTGGGATCTCGATGCCTTGTTCGCCTCAGGTCTTGCCGGTGTTCTGGACGGCATCGCAGCCGATCTCGCGCGCCGGTACACCGACGCCTGAGGCTCCTGTGCCTGCCCCGCGACGGGGGCACCACCGAGGGCCCGAAACAGTCAACACCACAATCCAGGCGGGCCCGGCCGGCTCGTCCGACATCTGGGCGAGCCGGTAACGAACCTTCTTCATGCGGCAGACCCACCTGTGCGCCGATCTGCCGCAGCCCCAGCCCCCCGCCTTCGTCGCGTCCGTCACCTCGCTCAGCGCCTGGCGCAAATGGATGTTCAGCCGCAGCCGGATCGCCGAAGCCAGAACCCTCACCGCCGACATGCTCGACAGCTGCCGCTGCGGACCCCGATGAGCGTCGACGACCAAGCGAGGCGGGCCGCCCGGTATGCGCAACGCCTGTCGGTACCGAGGACGCACAGCACGCTCCGGGGAAAGCCGAGCTGAACATTTTCGGACGCGGGGGTGGTGAAATCCGTCACCCGTGGCGGGATCTAGTCGGGCGCCTCGGATCAGTGCCGTTGTCCGCGCCGTGGCCCCCTGAGCCGCCTGAGCGCCTCCGTCCTGCCTCCATCCACGCCGTATTCCTTCATTGACGGGCCGAAAACTGCTGGATAACGTCCGGCGCCATGGCCCACCGAGCTCTGACGGACACCATTGACGAGCTGGACCGCCGTGTGATCGCGGCGCTCCAGCTCAACGGTCGTGCCCGGTGGAACGCGGTGGCTCACTGGGTGGGCGTGAACGAGTCGACCGTCCGGCGACGGTACAAGGCGTTGCGCGAGCGCGGACTGCTGCGCGTCGTCGGCACCCTGGAGCTGGACCGCACCCGGGCGGGTTCTGCCACGTTCCTGAGGGTGCAGGCGAAGCCCGGTCGCGGGCTGGACCTCGCGGAGCGGTTCGTCGCCAGCCCCGACGTGCGTTTCGTGGCCGTCGTGACCGGCGCCACCGATCTCGTCGTCGACTTCGTCGCCCGCGACAACGACGAGATGATGCGCATGCTCTTTCCCGATCTGCCCGGTGCCGACCTGATCGCCGGCACCGAGGCCGTCCCGGTCATCCTCGCCTTCACCTCGGCGGCGATGTGGGACACCGGGTTGCTTCCCGAGGCGGCCGCCGCCGACCTGCGGCCCGCCTCACTGACCTCGCCGTGCGACCGCGCCGACTGGGACGCAGAACCCAGGACGCTGAGTCCTCTGGAACGGGAGATCGCCGCCGCCCTGAGGGAGGACGGCCGCACCCAGGTCAGCACCCTGGCCCGGGAGCTGGGACACACCGAGTCGGGCATCACGCGGGCCATGGAGCGGCTGATCGCCCGTGGCATCCTCCAGTTCCGCACCCTGGTCGATCCCGCCCTGCTCGGCTACGACGCCGAGTTCATGCTGTGGCTGTCGATCGAGCCCGACCGGCTCGACGCAGCGGGACGCCAACTCGCACGGCACCCGGGAACCAAGTTCCTCGGCGCGGCGACCGGGCGCTTCAACCTCGTCGGGCACATGGTCCTGCCCCGCCGCGTCGACCTGTTCCGCTACACCAGCGACGTCATCGGAGCGCTGCCCGGGCTGATCGCCTCGGACATCACGCTCCACCTCGCCACCTTGAAGTACTCCTGGCACCGGATGGCCCGTACACGCTGAGCCGCGGGCCGCCGACACATCCATAACGCACCTGTGGCGCACCGCCGGGCCGGCCGGCCGCCTTGGTGTGCGCTGCTTCCGTCCCCGCCTCTCCTGGAGAAACCATGCCCACAGCCGACTTCGGCCTCCCCGCGGAAAGCTGGCGCTGGCCCGAACACGTCTGGCGCGGTCACGTCGGTGCCGTCCGCGCCGGACGGCACCTGGTGCCCGATCGCTGGCCCCAGGGTGCCCGCGTGGCGGTCGCCCTGTCCTTCGACTCCGACCACGAGACGATCCCGCTGCGCGACGGCGAGACAAGCCCCGGGCGGCTCGCGCAAGGCGAGTACGGCGCGCGGGCCGGCGCCCCGCGGATCCTGGACCTCCTTGCCCGCCACGGTGTCCCCGCCACCTTCTTCATGCCGGCCGTCTCCGCCCTCCTTCATCCCGAGGAGGCCCGCGCCTACACCCGTGACGGGCACGAACTGGCCGTCCACGGCTGGATCCACGAGCGCAACATGCTGCTGGGCCACGACGAGGAGCGGGAACTCACCGAGCGTGCGCTCGACACGCTCACCACCCTGACAGGGCAGCGGCCGGTCGGGATCCGTACCCCGTCGTGGGACTTCTCCGACTCCACCCTCGGCATCATGCTCGAACTCGGGTTCGCCTACGACTCCTCCCTGATGGCCGACGACGAGCCGTACGAAATCGTCGCCGACGGCCGGGCCACCGGCCTGGTGGAGATTCCCGTCGACTGGATCAGGGACGACGCGCCGTACTTCACGATGGACCGCTACGGGTCCGTCCGCCCGCACAGCCGTCCCCGCGACGTGCGGGAGATCTGGACCGACGAGTTCGACGCCGCCTACCGCGACGGCGGGGTCTTCCAGCTCACCCTGCACCCGCACGTCATCGGCCACCGCTCGCGCCTGGTGGCGCTGCGTGAACTCCTCGACCACATCGCCGCTCACCGGGGCGTCTGGTTCGCCACGCACGCCCAACTCGCGGACGTCGCCCGCGACGTACTGCACGGCCAGGCCCCCGCCCGTTCCGTCCCCGAAGCCCCGGAGCA
Organism: Streptomyces sp. NPDC102462; assembly: GCF_044765425.1. NCBI lineage: Bacteria > Bacillati > Actinomycetota > Actinomycetes > Kitasatosporales > Streptomycetaceae > Streptomyces > Streptomyces sp. NPDC102462. The sequence goes on from NZ_JBIWKB010000020.1 coordinate 36,889, forward strand.
CACATCATGAGCATCGAGTCGGTCACACCCGCACGCGGCAGACTGAGAGCGTCCCAGCGCAAGGCCATCGTCGCCGGCACCATAGGCAACACCGTCGAATGGGTCGACTGGGCCCTCTACTCCATCTTCGCCAAGATCATCGCGGATGAGTTCTTCCCCTCCGCAGACGGCGCGGTCGCCCTGCTGTCCACGCTCGCGGTGTTCGCCGTCGGCTTCGTGATGCGCCCCGTCGGCGCCGCCGTCCTGGGCGCCTATGCCGACCGGCACGGACGCAAGAAGGGCATGACCCTCACCGTCGCTCTCATGGCGGGCGCCGGTTTCGTCATCGCCGTCACCCCCTCCTACGACCGGATCGGCGTGTTCTCGCCGCTCGTCCTGCTCCTCGCCCGACTCGTCCAGGGCTTCTCCGCCGGCGGCGAGTTCGGCTCCTCCTCCGCCTTCCTCGTCGAATCCGCCGCCCACGGACGGCGTGCGTTCGCCGGCTCCTGGCAGCAGGTGTCGGTCGCCGGGGGCGTGCTCATCGCCTCCCTCCTGGGGACCCTCACCACCTCGGCCCTGAGCGACGACGCCCTGCACTCCTGGGGCTGGCGTGCCGCGTTCGTCGTCGGCGCACTCCTCGGCCTTGTCGGGCTGTGGCTGCGGGTCTCGGTCGAGGACACCGTGTCCTTCACCCAGGTCCAGGACTCCGGCCGCACCCGCACCAACCCGGTCAAGGCCATGTTCGTCGAGCATCCCAAGGCCACTCTGCGCGTCGCGGGCATCACGGTGGCGGGCACCCTGACCTACTACATCTGGGTCAACTACCTCCCGACCTACGCCAACCTGACCACCGGTATCCCGCTGAGGTCCGCGCTGCTGTCACAGACGCTGTGTCTGATCGTCTTCGTGGTCGCGCTGCCCTTCGTCGGGCGTCTGTCCGACCGCGTGGGGCGCAAGCCGACCATGGCGGGTTTCGCCGGCGGCTTCGTGCTCCTGTCCTGGCCCCTGCTCCACCTCTTGAGCGGCAGCTTCCTCAGCCTGTACCTCGTCCAGCTCGTGGGCATGACGCTGATCCTCGGCTACTCCGCCAACTGCGCCGTGATCATGGCCGAGCAGTTCCCGCCGGAGGTCCGGGCCACCGGCATCGCCCTGCCCTACGCCCTCGCGGTCGCCCTCTTCGGCGGGACCGCCCCCTACCTGACGACCTGGTTGCACGAGAGCGGGCACAGCGACCTGCTGTGGATCTACGTCTCCGCGGCGGCCCTCGTCTCCCTCGTCGTCTACCTGACGATGCCGGAGACCAAGGACAAGGAGTTCCACTGATGGTCCACGTCCTCATCACCGGAGCCGCGGGGGGCATCGGCTCTGCCATCGCCGAGGAGTTCGCCGCCCACGGTGCCCGCCTCACCGTCGCGGACCGTGATGCTGACGCGCTCAAGGCCATCGGCACCCGTTCGAACGCCCGCCGCACGACCCGTGTCGTGGACCTGGCCCACCCCGACACGCCCGCCGGCCTCGTCGAGGAGGCATGGCGGGAGCATGGTCCGGTCGACGTCCTGGTCAACGCCGCGGGCATCTACCCCTCGCTCGACATGGCCGACGTCGACACCGCGTCCTGGGACCGGATGTTCGCGATCAACCTGCGCGCCCCGGTCCTGGCCACCGGCGCCTTCGCCCGGCTTGCCATCGCCCAGGGCAGGCCCGGCGCCGTCGTGAACATCTCCTCCGGATCAGCGCTGCGTTCCCGGCTCGGGGGCGGCCCCTACGCCAGCTCCAAGGCGGCGTTGGAGATGGCCACCCGCGCCACCGCACTGGAACTCGGCGCGCACGGCATCCGCGTCAACGCGGTCAGCCCCGGCTTCATCCCCGTGGACAGCGACTGCAACCCGGTGTCCGCCGAATACGCGGCCGCGATCGGCGCGAACCCGCTGGGCCGCCCCGGCACACCGCAGGACATCGCCCGCGCCGTGCGCTGGCTCGCCGGACCCGATGCCTCCTGGATCACGGGAGAAGTCCTCCGCGTGGACGGCGGGTCCAGCACCGGTGCCCTGCACCTGCCCCGCATCTGGCAGCCGCACGAGACCTCCACCCCCGCACGAGCAGCGGTCCAGGAAGGACTGACCCGATGACCCACGCCCCCACCGACCTTCCCGCCTACACGGTCGTCGGGGCAGGCGCCATCGGCGGCACCCTCGCCTTCAGCCTCGCCCGCGCCGGACACCCGGTCACCCTCGTCGACACCGACCTCGCCCACGTGGCCGCCATCGCGGCCCATGGCCTCACCGTCGTCGGCGAGGGCACTCGGGCGAGCGTCCCGGTCACCGCGACCACCCCCGAGGAGTTCACCGGCGCCCTCGGCCGTGTCCTGCTCGCGGTGAAGGCGCAGGCCACCGGAGCCGCACTCGACTGGATCGCGCCGCGTCTGGCCCCGGACGGCTACGTCGTCTCCCTGCAGAACGGCTTCAACGAGGAACTCATCGCGCGGCGAGTGGGAACCGGCCGGACCGTCGCCGCCTTCGTGAACCTCTTCGCCGACGTCATCGAACCGGGCGTCATCCAGGACGGCGGTGCCGGCGCCCTCGTGGTCGGGGAACACGACAACCGACCCGTCAGCCCGCGCGTGGAAGAGCTGGTGGAACACTTCCAGAGCTGGGGCCCGGCCGTGGCCAGCGACAACGTCGAAGGCTACCTGTGGGCCAAGGCCGGATTCGGTGCCATGCTCGCCGCCACCGCTCTCGCGGACGCACCCATGGCCGACCTCATCGACCGGCACCGTCCCACCATGACGGCCCTGACCGGTGAGATCTTCGCCGTCGCGGACCGACTCGGCGTCACCTTGGAGGGGTTCGACGCCTTTGATCCCCACGCATTCCGGAACGACAGCGACCCGTCCCGCCGAGACACCGCCTTCGACCGGCTCACCGCGTGGCTGCGCACCCAGAGCAAGGACCGCAGTGGCATCTGGCGTGACCTCGCCGTGCGCCGGCGGCCCGTGGAAGCGCCCACGCACTACGCCGACGTCTTCGACCGTGCCGCTCACGAGGGCCTGCCCACGCCGGTACTGCGAGCCGTCGTAGACGATCTGCGCCATCTGGAAAGGACACCCGAGGACATGTCCGAGGCCCGGCTCGACGCCCTGGACCGGCTGGCCGAGCACCCCGCGCCGCCGGCCTCCGCCCAGGCGGAGGCCGTACGCGACTGGCTCGAAGCACACCGCGAAGACATGGTCGCCGACCTCGCCGCCTACACCGCCCAGGGCAGCGCCAGCGACGACCTTGAGGCCCTTGACACCTGCCTCGACTGGCTGTGCGCCTGGCTCGATGAACGACTCGGTGCGCCCGACGACGAACAGCGGCTCACCCGGCGGGAGGCAGGCGATGTTCTGATCCGCCGCTACCCGGGCCACGGGACGACCGCTCCCGACTCCCGTCCGGTCCTCCTGCTCGGCCACTACGACACGGTGTGGCCGACCGGAACGCTCGACACCTGGCCGTTCCGACGCGAGGGCGACCGGGTCACCGGACCCGGCGTCTTCGACATGAAGGCCGGACTCGTGCAGGCAGTGTGGGCCCTTCGCGCCCTGCACGCCCTCGGCCTGCCCAGGCCCGCGCACACCCTGATGCTGAACGGGGACGAGGAGACCGGCAGCCTCGCCTCCCGCGAGGCGATCGTCTCCGAAGCCTGTGACAGCCGCCTCGCCATGGTCTTCGAGCCCGCGGCCGACGGCGCGGTCAAAACCGCACGCAAGGGAGTGGGGCTCTTCACCCTCACGGTCACCGGCACCGAAGCCCATGCCGGGCTCGACCCCGACGCCGGAGCCAGTGCCGTCGACGAACTCGCCCACCAGATCCTGCTGCTGGCCGAGCTACGCGAGCCCGCGAAGGGCACCACGCTCAACGTGGGAGTGGTGGCCGGCGGCACGCGCAGCAACGTCACGGCCGGTCGAGCGAGCGCACACCTGGACATCCGCGTGGCCTCCGTTTCCGAGCAGCAACGCATCACGAAGGCGCTCGCAGAGGTACGCCCCATCGACCCGCGCACCGACGTGGTGATCACCGGAGACTGGAACCGTCCTGTCTTCGAACGGACACCTCAGGCGGCGGCGCTCGCCGCCCAGGCCCGCCGGTGCGCGGCCCTGCTCGGATTCGGCCTGCCGGAGGCGTCGGTCGGCGGAGGCAGCGACGGCAACTTCGTCGTGGCGGGCGGAACACCCGTTCTCGACGGCATCGGCGCGGTCGGGTCGGGTGCGCACGCCCGCTCCGAAAACGTCTCGGTCGCGGGGATGGTCTCTCGCGCGGCCCTCGCCGCCACGGTCCTGACCGCTCTGGCCGTGGAGTAGCCGAGACCGGCCCGCGCCGCCCCTGGCTGACGGTCGTCCCGGTCCCGGACGACGCCGGGCGGCGTCAGGGCCACCCTGGTCATCAGGTTTCGGTTTGTTTTACGTCGATGCCGAGGGCGGCCCACAGCTCCCGTTCCATCTGGGTCGGCGGTGTCGTGCACCGGCGCTCCGGGTGCCAGGCCGGGGGCGTGTGCGGGGCTGCCGGCGGCTCGGCGTCTCGCTCCGGGTGGTCTCGCTCCGGGCGGTCGGGGTCCGGGCCGGGGTCGGCGTAGTGGACGCCGGGCAGCGGTCCGACGGAGAAGGCGCCGAGCTGGATGAGCAGCTTCATCGCACCGGCGCCGGCCCTGCCGAGCCAGAACCTCAGCCTCATAGCGCCCCTCTCCTTTCGAGCCGGTCCCGTGGCCGCCCTGGGGCGCCACCCGTCGGCGCCAGGGTCGCCGCTCGTCCTGAAGCATTGCTTAAAGCGGGCCGCGCAATGCCGTGACCATGAAAAATTCATACCCCGGGGCAGCCAGATTCCCGGCCGAAATCATGATCGGCTAAGTGTCGTTGAAGCCGACAACGTGTCAGTGTTCCGGCAGGCGGAAGGAGCAGTGGCATGGAGATCGGGGTTCTCGGGCCGCTCGTGGTGAGCATCGACGGCACCTCCGTGGTGCCGAGCGCGGCCAAGCCGCGGCAGCTGCTCGCGCTGCTGGCGGTCAACGCGGGCTGGGACGTCAATGTGACGACCCTGACGGAGGAGCTGTGGGAGTCCAGACCCCCCAGCGGGCCCGCGGGAGTGGTACAGACGTACGTCAAGCAGTTGCGCCGGGCCATCGGGCACGCCCTGGGACCGGAGCACGAATGCGCGCCGAAAGAGGTGCTGAGCCGCGGCTACGCCGGATACGCGCTGAACATGCCGGCGCCCGTCCTGGAGGCCGACCTGTTCCAGCAGCTCAGCGGACGCGGCCTGCGGGCCCTGGAAGCGGGCGACGACGAGACGGCCGCGAAGTTGCTGGGCCAGGCGCTCGCCATGTGGCGGGGCCCGGTGCTCGCCGACGTACGCATCGGACCGGCGCTCCGCGTCGAGCTGCTGCGGCTCGAGGAGGCACGGCGCTCCGCGCTGGAGGGCCGCATCACCGCCGATCTGCGGCTCGGCAGACACGCCGAGGTGATCGGTGAACTCCTCGCGCTCACCGAGCGTTTCCCGCTCCAGGAGAGTCTGCACGCGCTGCTGATGCTGGCGCTCTACCGGTGCGGACGCTCGTGGCAGGCGCTTGAGATTTTTCGAAAGCTACGCGCGTCGACCAGTCAGGAACTGGGCATAGAGCCCTCCCTGCGCCTGCAGAAACTGCACCGGGCGATCCTGGCCGCCGACCCCCGGCTCGACCTCACCGTGCCGAGTTTGGCGGCCTTTTAGCGGGCCGGGGCACCGTGGGGGCGCGTCGGCCGGGTCCGGCCCACCCGTCGTCGCACCGCGGACCCGGCCGGCCCGCCCACCGCAGGACGGAACCGAGACGGAGCACCATGACGCGATACCTGTCCCGGAAGCGCCCGGACGACGAACCCGGCCCCGCGACACGGCTGTTCTGCTTCCCGTACGCGGGCGGCGGAGCCTCGGCATACCGGCGATGGCAGCGCGGCCTCGACGCCCACGACGCCGGGGTACGGGTGCTGCCCGTGCAACTGCCCGGCCGCGAGGAACGGTTCGCCGAACCCAGGTTCACCGATCTGGACGCGCTCATCGACGACATGGACGCGCAGCTCGACGAGGAGCTGTCCGCACCCCACATCCTCTACGGACACAGCATGGGGGCGCTCATCGCGTACGCGCTCACCCGGCGACGGCAGCGGCGCGGCGCGGCGCTGCCCCGGGCACTCGTGCTGAGCGCCTACCGCGCCCCGCACCTGCCGGCCCCGCCGATCGCCGACCCCGACGCCGGGGACGCCGAACTCGTCGCCGGCCTTGCGGCACTCGGCGGCATCCCGCCCACGCTGCTCGACCACCCCGAAATCCTCTCCGCGCTGCTCCCGGTGGCCCGCGACGACCTGCGGCTGTGTCTGCGCAGCCGCGCCGCGCCCGCCGAGCCGCTGAGGGTGCCGCTGCACCTGTTCGCGGGACTCGGGGACCGGCTGGTCGGCGTGTCCGAGGTGGCCGCCTGGGGGCGGCACGCGGGACGCGGCTGCGAGCTGCGCACCATGCCCGGCGGGCACTTCTTCGTCAGATCCGACGAGGGAGCCTTCCTGGCCGAACTCGCCTCCCTGACACGCCGGTACGCCACGGAGCGGGTGGCGGCGTGACGGACGGTCACCGCGACCGCGGCGGCCGGGTCGTGAGAATCTCACGCACCGGTCATTTACCCGTCATACCGGGGCCATGGCGGCGTCCCTGCCGCCCGCTTGCGTTCCGTCGGCCCCGAAGACCGGGGAGGGGCGGGCACACCGGCCCGCCCGCGACCACCGCCGCGCGGCCGCCGTGCCGTCCCGAGCCCGTACGGAACCATCGAACCCCCCGCGAAAGGACACACCTCCCGTGCCACACGACGCCGCCGAAGGCGCCCCGAGGAGCCCCGCCCCGCCGCAGTTCCGCGTCGCCTGGGGGGTGCTGGCCGCCCTCCTGCTGATCTGGCTGGTGTTCGAGACGGCGAAGTACGGCGGCTGGGTGATCGTCGCCGCGGTCGCCGGTGTCGTCGCACCCGACCTCTCCTTCCTCGCCGGGCTCAGCGGCCCGCACGAGCACGGCCGGATGCCGCGCAGGGCCGTTCCCCTCTACAACCTGCTGCACCGGCCCGTCGTCGCCGTCGTCGTCATGCTCGCCTGTCTGATCCCGGACTCCTCGGCCGTCGCCGTCCCGCTGTTCAACTTCGGTCTGGCCTGGCTGGTGCACATCGCCGCCGACCGGGCCCTCGGGTTCGGCCTGCGCGGCGCGGACGGCCGGCCCCGCTGACCCACGCACGCGGGGCGCTTTGGTGCCGCGCAAGCCCCCGCTGCGAGGCTCGTCCGGGTTCCCGGCCGCGCCTCGCGCCGGCCCCTTGCAGCACCGCACCCAAGTAACCGCTGAGCACCTGTTGCCGGAGGAAACGCATGGACACGACGGACACGACGCACGGCGGGCCGCAGACCGGGCGGCCCCTCATGGACTACCCGTTCCACCGCCCTTCGGCCGTCGAAGTACCCCCCGTCTACGAGGAGTTGCGGGCCAAGTGCCCCGTCGCCCATGTCCGGCTGCCCAGCGGCGACGAGGGCTATGTGGTGACCCGCTACGACGATGTGCGCACCGTGCTCGCCGACGCCAGGTTCAGCCGGGCCGCCACCATCGCACCGGGCGCGCCCCAGCTGACCACCACGCCTCCGGTGCCGGGCAGCCTGTTCACCACGGACCCGCCCGAGCACACCCGGCTGCGCAGGCTCGTCTCCCGGGAGTTCACCGCCCGCCGGGTGCAGAACATGCGGCCGCGGATCCAGGAACTCACCGACGCGCTCCTCGACGACATGGAGAAGCAGGGCGGGCCGGTCGACCTCAACACGGCGCTGGCCTTCCCGTTGCCGGTGATGGTGATCTGCGAACTGCTCGGTGTGCCCTTCGAGGACCGCGACCGCTTCCGCGAGTGGTCCGACGCCTTCGTCTCGCTGACCGCGCACACCCCGGAGGAGACCGCCGCCCAGCGCCAGCAGATGATCGAGTACCTGGCGGCACTCGTCAAACGCAAGCGGGAGGAGCCGTCGGACGACCTGATGGGGGCGCTCGTCGCCGCCCACGACGAAGAGGGCAGCCTCAACGAGTTCGAGCTGATCGTCATGGCGGCGACCATCCTCGTCGCCGGCCACGAGACCACCGTCAGCATGATCGGCAAGATCGTGCTGACCCTGCTGCGCCACCCGGAGCACCTGGCCACCCTGCGCGAGCGCCCCGAGATGATCGACCACGCCATCGAGGAACTGCTGCGGGTCAACCCGATCGGCGACGGCGGGCCGCTGCGGATCACCCTGGAGGACGTGGAGATCGGCGGCACCGTCATCCCCAAGGGCAGCGCGGTGCTGGCGGCGGTGTGCTCCGCCAACCAGGACCCCGCGCGCTTCCCGGGCGCCGGGGCCGACGAGTTCGACCCCACCCGGCCGGAGGCGGTCCACCACGTCGCGTTCGGCCACGGCCCGCACTTCTGCGTGGGCGCTGCGCTGGCCAGGGCGGAGCTGCAGATCGTCATCACCTCGCTGCTGAACCGGTTCCCCGGGCTGCGGCTCGCGGAGGACGTCGAGGCGCTGGAGCTGACGACCGGAATGATGGTCCACGGCCTGACCCGCCTGCCCGTCACCTGGTGACACCCCCACCACCGGCTGACACCGGCCCACCCCGCTGCTCCGGTGCGCCGGTGACCGGGCGACGCCGGTCGGGGTGTTTGCGGTGGCCGGGTCCGCCGGGCTGGGTGGCGGTGGCCCGGTCCGCTAGTCAGCGTGCGGCGGCGTCTCGGGTGCCGATTCGGCTCGCGGGTCCCGGTGTGGCGGCGTCCGGGCGGGGTGTTGGCGGTGGCCGGGTCCGCCGGGCTGGGTGGCGGTGGCCCGGGTGGCGGCCCGGTCCTCTGGTTCGTGCAGCGGTGGTCGGGTGGTGATTCGGCTCGCGGTTCCGTTCGCTGGGCCGGGTGTGGCAGCGTCCGGCCGACGTCTCGGCCCGTCGGGCGGGGTGTCGGCGGTGGCCGGGCGGCGTGCCCGGCCCGCCGGGCTGGGTGTGGTGGCCTTCGGCTCCGCTGGTCCGGGTGCCGGGTGCCGGGTGCCGGGTGCCGGGTGCCGGGGTGGTGGTTCGGTTGCTGGGCCGACGCGTTGACCGTCCGGTCCCAGCACATGCCCGGTTGCGGTGGGCGGGCAGGTGGAAGGGCCCGGTCCGTACGGTTGCGTACGGGCCGGGGCCCTGGCGTGTGCGGGACGGGGTCGGGCAGCCGGCCCGCGGCCGTGGAAGCCTGGTGCTCACCGACCCCGCCGCCACCGGGCAGGTGCCGAGCCGTCGGTCACACCCGGGCGGTCGGGGACTGAGCCTCCACGGCGTGCGGTCCCGGTCGCTGCAACTGGAAGTACGCGCCTCCCAGCACCCGCTCCTTCAGCTTCTGGCTGCGGTCGACCACCCGGTACAGCGAGCGGCGCGCCACACCGCCGGCACCGTGCAGCGCGAACAGCCGTTCCTGGCGCAGTTGCAGACCGCGCGACGTGGCGACCGACTCCTCCCGCGCCCGCTGGAACCGCGCGCCCGCCTCAAGCAGCGCCCCCTCGTCCCCGCCCGCGTCGAACGCCTCGCGCAGCAGCGGGGCCAGCGTCACCCCGTCGATGATCGCGTGATTGACACCCTGCCCGAGGATCGGCGTCAGCGTGTGCGCCGCGTCGCCGATCAGCACCAGGCCCGGCATGGACCAGCGCGGCACCACCGTGGTGAAGATGTCCAGCATCGAGGTGTCGGACCAGGACCGGATCCTTGAGCGCACCGACCCGGCCAGCTCCGGAGCGAGCCGGTCCAGCCGCTCGTACAGCGCGGGCAGCCCCTCGGCGCGCAGCTCCTTCAGCCCGCCCTTCGGGATGTTGAAGCCGACGCGCACACTGTCCGGGTGGGTCGGGATGAACAGCCCGTGCTGGTCGCCGCGGATCCGGATCCGATACGTACGGTCGTCCCACTCGGTGGGGAACGGCAGCTTCAGCCACACCACGTCACGGTCCAGCGGCAGCTTCGTGTACGACAGCCCCGACATCTCGCGGACCTTGCTGAACCGGCCGTCCGCCGCCACCGTGAGCGCCGCGCGCACCGTCAGCTCGCCCTCCGGGGTGCGCGCCGTCACCCCCGTGACCGGGCCGCGTTCGCCGTCGGCGCGCAGCAGCCGGGTGGCCGTCGCCCGGCGCACCAGGGTGAAGTGCTCCGGGTGCTCCTCCTGCCCGAGCGCCGCCAGAGCCGAGAGCAGCGCGGGCTGGGGCAGCTCCACCGGATAGGGGTGCGGGTACCGGAAGCGGCGGAAGTCGGCGCGCAGCACCGTGCTGCCGGAGTCGACGATCTCCATTCTGTGCATCTGCTGGTAGGCGCCGCCCAGCCGGCCGAGGACGCCCAGCCCGTCAAGGAGCCACACCGAGTCGGGGGAGACCGACTCGCCCCGGAACGACCGGTCGAAGTGACCGCTCTGCTCCAGAACCACGACGGAGACCGAACGCCTGGCGAGTTCCACGGCCAGGGTGAGCCCCGCCGGACCTCCTCCGACCACACACACGTCCGCGGTCAGCTCAGTTGTCGTCATCGGTGCTGCCTTTCCGAAGGAGTCATCCTCCACCGATGGTCCGCAGCCCGCCTAAAGCAGCTCTTGCGGGCGGCTGCGCACGCCCCTGCCCGCGCCCTGCTCGCGCGCCCGGGCGCAAGCCCGTCTTTAGGGCCGGGGCACAAGCTCCCAAGCGCCCGCCCGCCCCGCAGAGAGGCGAACCGACCGTGAGCACAGCAGTGACGACGTCCGACCCGGAGCGCACCGGCCCCACGAGCCCCCTCGACCGGCTGCGCGCGCTGTACGGCGAGCGACGGCTCGCCGCCGAGTACCCGGCGGTGCCCGCACTGCTCGCCGAACTCGCGCAGCAGGACGACGGGTTCGCCCAGCTGTCCCGCGCGGGCCGGCTGCTCGCCAGGGTCGCCCCCGAGGACATCGTGGCGGCGCACCCGGGTGTGGTGCCCGCCACCGTCGCCGTCACCGGACACGGCACCCTGGACCCGCTGACCGCACCGCTCACCGCGGAACTCGCCCGGCACGGCGTCCCGTTGCGGCTGAGCGCCGCCGACCACGACGCCTGGCTGCGCGACTTGCAGGACACCGGCAGCCACCTGTACGCGCCCGGCACCGAACTCGCCCTGTGCCTGCTCGACGCCCAGGTCGTCTTCGACGAACTGCCGCTGCCCTGGCGGGCGGACGATGTCGCCGAGGCCGCCGCCGGCACACTCGAACTCCTCGACCGGCTCGCCGCCCGCTACGACGAACACGGCACCGGCACGCTCGTACTCAACACCCTGCCGCTGCTGTCCCAGCACACCCGGCAACTGGTCGACCACCGCTCCCGCACCGAACTGTCCATCGTCTGGCGGGAGTTCAATGCCGGCCTGCTGCGGCTCGCCGTCGCGCACCCGCGGCTGCACGTCGTCGACCTGGAGCCGCTGATCGCCGACGGCGGACCGGTGCGCGATGCGCGGCTCGCCGCCTACGCGCAGGTGCACCTGGGCGAGGGGGTGCTCGCCGGCTACGCGCGGGAGGCGGGCCATCTGCTGCGCACCCTGCGCGGCCGGGCCAAGAAGGTGCTCGTCCTGGACCTCGACAACACCCTGTGGGACGGCGTCCTCGGCGACGACGGACCCGACGGCATCGCCGCCGCCACCACCTACCGCGGCGCGGCCTTCGGCCGGTTCCAGCGGGTGGTCAAGCAGATCGGCAGCCAGGGCGTCCTGCTCGCGGTGTGCAGCAAGAACGACCGCGAGCCGGTGCTCGACGTGCTCCGCGACCATCCCGACATGACCCTGCGCGAGGCCGACTTCGTGCGGATCAGTGCCGACTGGGAACCCAAGGACGGCAACATCCGCGCCATCGCCGCCCGCCTCAATCTCGGCACCGACAGCTTCGTCTTCGCCGACGACTCGCCCTTCGAACGCGGACTCGTCGCCGCCACGCTCCCCGAGGTCGCCGTGATCGCGCTGGACGGGGAACCGGCGCTGCACATCGACCGGCTGCTCGCCGACGGCTGGTTCGACGTGCGGGAACTGACCGCCGAGGACCGGGGACGTACCGTGCAGTACCGCCAGGAGGCGGAACGCCAGGACCTGCGGCAGGCCGCCGGCTCGATGGAGGAGTACCTGCGCGCCCTCGACGTGCGGGTCGAGGTGGCCCCGGTACGCGACCACGAGGTGGTCAGGGTCGCCCAGATCACCCTGCGCACCAACCAGTTCAACCTCACCACCCGCCGGCTCCAGGCACCCGACGTCCGCGAACGGCTCGGCTCGCCGGACCATCTGGTGCTGGCCGTGCGCTCCCGCGACCGCTTCGGCGACAACGGGGTCGTCGGCGCCCTGTTCGCGTACCGGGAGGACGAGGCCCTGCGCATCGACAACATGCTGCTCAGCTGCCGGGTGTTCGCCCGCGGTATCGAGCAGGCCGCCGTCGCCGCGCTGCTGGCGCACGCGGCGGACTCGGGCACCGCCGAGGTACGCGCCCGCTACCGGCCCACCGCCAAGAACCACAAGGTGCGGGACTTCTACCCGTCGCTCGGCTTCGAGCGGGCCGCCGAATCACCGGACGGCACCGTCGAGTTCAGGCATCCGCTGACCGAACTGCCGGACGTGCCCGGGCATGTGGCTCTCGACGCGGACTTCCGGGCCGGTACCGGATGACCTGACCGGGCCGGACCCCCGGCCCAGTCAGCCCAGGACGGACCGCCGTCCGACGGCCACCGGGTGCCCGGAGGCACAAGCGTCTCCTTAGTGCCCCGGACGACGATCGTGATGTCAGAGCAACCCGTGCCGGCGCCACGCCAGCGGAACTCGCAGAGGTCGGAGAAAGACGTTGACGAACTTCCGGACCTTCACGGAACTGGTTCTGGAACGCACCGAAGCCCGCAGCGCCGCGGATGCCTTCATCTTCCTGCCCGACGACGCCCGCGGCTCGGTGCCGCAGCACCTCAGCTTCGCGGGGCTCGACCAGGAGGCGCGCCGGGTCGCCTCCTGGCTCCAGGAGCGCGGGGCCGCGAACCGCCAGGTGCTGCTGCTCTACCCGGCGGGCCTGGACTTCATCAAGGCGTTCACGGCCTGCCTGTACGCCGGTGCCGTCGCCGTGCCAGGACCCCTGCCCACCGAGCAGGGCCGGCAGTTCTCCCGGGTATCGGGCATTCTGCGCGACGCCGAGGCGTGCGCCGTGCTCACCGACTCGGCGCACGCCCCCGAGATCTCCGCCTGGCTCGCCGCGGAGGGCTTCACCGACGTGCCGTGCCTGGCCACCGACGATCCGGCCCAGGGCGCCGCGGACGCCTGGCACGCCCCCGCCCTCACCCCGGACAGCCTCGCCTTCCTGCAGTACACCTCCGGCTCGACCAGCGACCCCAAGGGCGTCGTGGTCTCGCACCGCAACCTGCTCGCCAACGAGGCGGCGATCCAGCGGTCCATCGGCACCGGCCCGCAGACCGTGTGCGGCGGCTGGCTGCCCTTCTACCACGACATGGGCCTGATCGGGCACATCCTGCACCCGCTCTACCTCGGCATCCCCGCCGTCCTGATGGCGCCCTTCACCTTCCTCAAGCGTCCCGTGCGCTGGCTGAAGATGGTCGGCGACTACAAGATCACCACCGGCGGCGGCCCCAACTTCGCGTACGACCTGTGCGTGCGCAGGGTCACCGACGCACAGCTTCGGACGCTCGACCTGTCCTCCTGGACGACCGCCTGCAACGGCGCCGAACCGGTCAGGGCCGAGACCGTCCGTGCCTTCACCGAGCGGTTCGCGCCCGCGGGCTTCCGGCCCGAGGCGTTCTTCCCCTGCTACGGCATGGCCGAGACGACCCTGCTGGTCTCCGGCATCCCGCGCGGCGCCGCACCCCGCGTGCTCGACGTCGACGCCGAGGCCCTGGAGCGCGGTCAACTCGCCGACCCGCGTGCGGACCAGCCCACCCGTTCCCTCGTCAGCAGCGGGGTCGTGCGGGACTTCGAGGTCCGCGTCGTCGACCCGGAGACCCGCGTCGAGCGGCCCTCGGGAGGCGTCGGCGAGATCTGGCTCAAGGGTGACAGCGTCGCCTGTGGCTACTGGAAACGGCCGCGGACCAACGAGGAGATCTTCGACGCGGCGATCCGCGACGCCACCGGCGAGGGCGAGGACGGCGGCGGCTGGCTGCGCACCGGGGACATGGGCGTCCTGCGGGACGGACAGCTCTATGTCACCGGCCGGCTCAAGGAGATGGTCATCCTCGCGGGCCGCAACCTCTACCCGCAGGACGTCGAACGCGCCGTCCAGTCCGTGCACCCGGCCTTCGGCACCGGCGCGGGCGCCGTGTTCGCCGTCGAGACCGACCGCGAACACCTGGTGGCGGTCCAGGAGGTCCGCCCCGGCGCGGTCGCCGGCGACCTGCGCACCCTCGCCTCCGGCGTGCAGAGCTTCCTCAGCAAGGAGTTCAGCGTCCCGGCCGGCAACATCCTGCTGGTACGCCCCGGAACCGTACGCAAGACCACCAGCGGCAAGATCCAGCGGACCCTGATGCGCAGGCTGTTCCTGGAGGGCCGGATCACCGCGCTGTACGAGGCGCTGGAGCCGGCCGTGCGCGAACTGATCGCCCCCGCCGAGGCCGGCCCGGACGCCGCCGCCACCGCCCCGTCCCTGGAATCGGTGGTCTGACGTGGAACACCCGCCCTACCGGCTCGCGGAGGAGTTCGACCGCTTCCTCGGCGACCCCGACGACCCCGACGAGGTCTTCTCCTACGCGCGCTGCGCGGAACTCGACGACAAGGAGGAGTTCCCCGCCGACATCTGCCGCCGCTTCGAGGAGTGGGGCCTGCCCGACCAGTACGTACCCGTCGAGCACGGCGGCCGGCTGCGCGACTACGAGCAGGTGCTCCAGCTCGTCCGCGCCGTCGCCCGCCGCGACCTGACCTGCGCCATCGGCCACGGCAAGACCTACCTCGGCGGGGTCTGCGTCTGGGTGGCGGGCTCCGTGGAACAGGGCGCCCGGCTCGGCGCCGACATCATGGCCGGGGTCCCGGTCTCCCTCGGGCTCACCGAACGCGCCCACGGCAGCGACCTGCTCGCCGGCGAGGTCCGCACCGACGGCACGGCGCCTGAAGCGGCCCCCGACGGTACGGCGCCCGAGGCGGCCCCCGCGGCGTCCGGCGTGGCGCCCGAGGCGGCCCCTGACGCGGCGCCTGAAGCGGCGCCCGACGGTACGGCGCACGAGGCGGTCCCCGACGTGGCGTCCGGCGTGGCGCCCGAGGGGGCACCTGACTCGGCCCCTCACGCGGCGCCTGACGGTGCGGGCCACTGGCTGGTCAGCGGTGAGAAGTGGCTGATCAACAACGCCACCCGGGGGTCGGTGCTGTCGCTGCTGACCCGCACCCGCCCGGAAGGGGGCCCGCGCGGCTTCAGCGTCCTGCTCGTCGACAAGCGCGAACTCGACGCGGGCAGCTACCGCCACCTCCCGAAGATCCGCACCCACGGCATCCGCGGCGCCGACATCTCCGGCATCGCCTTCGACGGTGCCCGGGTGCCGCGCGGCGCGCTCGTCGGCGCCGAGGGCGCAGGACTGGAGATCGTGCTGAAGGCCCTCCAGCTCACCCGCACCATGTGCGCGGCCCTCTCGCTCGGCGCCGGCGACCACGCGCTGCGGCTCGGCCTGGACTTCGCCGAGGAACGCGAGCTGTACGGCCGGCGGCTGATCGACCTCCCGCAGGCCCGGCACCGGCTCACCGGCGCCGCGGCCGACGTCCTGCTGCACGAGGCGGTCGCCCTGGTCGCCGCCCGCGCCGTGCAGAGCCAGACGGCGGAACTCGGCGTCACCTCGGCCGTCACCAAGTACCTGCTGCCCACCGGCACCGACCAGGTCATCGCCGACCTGACCGGGCTGCTCGGCGCCCGCGCCTTCCTCAAGGGCGTGCACGCCGACGGCCGGTTCGCCAAGCTCCAGCGTGACCACCGCATCGTCGGACTCTTCGACGGCAACACCCTGGTCAACCTCAACTCCCTGGTGAACCAGTTCCGTTCACTGGTGCGCGGCTTCCGGCGCGGCACCGGCGACACGGCGGGCGGCGCCACCGCCTGCGACCTCGGCGCACCGCTGCCGCCGCTGGACCCGGCGAAGCTGTCGCTGCTCGCCCGGCACGGCAGCGGACTGATGGCGGGGCTTTTCGCATCCGTCGAGGAGGTCGCCCGGCGCGCAGGACCGAACCCGGCGCTCGGCCCGGTCGCCGAGGCCGCGCGGCGGCTGCTCGCCGTCACCACCGCGGTGCACGCCGAGATGGAGGAGTACCAGGGGGTGCTCACCGAGGTGCCGCCCGCCGCCTTCGAGACCGCGCGCCGCTACACCCTGTGCTGGGCCGGGGCGGCCTGCCTCGGCCTGTGGACGCACAGCGCCGACCGTTTCACCGGCGACCCCGGTGAGGCCGGTGCCCCCGGCGACGCCGCCACCGGTGCGCTGTGGCGCGACGGCCTGTGGCTGCACACCGCCCTCGACCGGCTCCTGGTCCGCCTCGGCGAACCGGCGGCGGCCGGCCCCGAGACCTACGAAGAACTGCTCGGCGCCCTGCGGGCGGCCCGCTCCTCGGGCCGGTTGTTCTCGCTGCTGCCGCAGCGGGGCCCCGAGCGGCGGCCCGCGGCGCCCGGCGCGGGCGCCGGCGAGAGGGAGAGGACGTCATGCTGATCGCCACCGAGGCCCAGGAGCCGCGCCCGGCGACCGCCGCCGGGGACGCTCAGGGGCCAGCGGAACAGGAAGCGCGGGCCGCGGCACGCGTCGCCGAACTGGACCGCCGCCTCGGCGATCCCACCGACGAGTCGGGCGAACTGTGCTACGCCCGGCTGATCGAGGCCGACGAGGCGGGTGAACTGCCCGCGGCAGGCGAGCGCGCCCTGGACGAACTGCGCCTCGGCGCCGACTTCGTGCCGAGCGCCGAGGGCGGCCGCCTGGAGCGGCTGGACACCCTGGTGCGCGTCATGCGCCAGGTGTTCCGCCGCGACGTCGCCCTCGGCCTCGGCTACGGCGTGACCTCCTTCATGGCCGGTGTGAATGTCTGGACCTCCGGCGACGCCGAGCAACGTGCCCGCCTCGCCCGGATCCTCACCGGCGGCGGCAAGGTGTCGGTCGCCTACCACGAACTCGCGCACGGCAACGACTTCGTACGCAACGAGTTCGCGGCCCGCCCCGCGCCGGACGGCGGATACCTGCTGAACGGCGCCAAGCAGGTCATCAACAACGCCGACCGGGCGGACGCCTGGGTGCTGTTCGGCCGCACCAGCCCCGCACCGGGCAGCCGCAGCCACTCCGTGCTGTTCGTCGAGCGCGCCGGACTCGACGCGGACACCTGGCGGGTGCTGCCCCGCTACGACGCCGTCGGCGTGCGCGGCTGCCACCTGTCAGGACTGCGCTTCGACGACACACCCGTGCCCTCCTCGGCCCTGGTCGGCGCGAGCGGCACCGGCGTCGAAACCGCCCTGCGCGCCTTCCAGATCACCAGGGCCGCGCTCCCCGGCATGGCCGTCGGCACCACCGACACGGCCCTGCGCACCGTCGTGCGCTTCGCCCTGGGCCGCCGCCTCTACCGCAGGTCCGTCCTGGACATCCCGCACGCGAGGGCCACCCTGTCCGGCGCCTTCACCGACCTGCTGACCTGCGACAGCCTCTCGCTGGCCGCGACCCGGGCGGTGCATCTGCTGCCCGAGCAGACCAGCGTCCTCGCCGCCGCCGCCAAGTACCTTCTGCCGAAGCTGCTCACCGACGCCCTGCACGAGCTGTCCATCGTGCTCGGCGCCCGCTTCTACCTCCGCGACGGTGAGCACGGCATCTTCCAGAAGCACCTGCGTGACCTGCCCGTGCTCAGCCTCGGCCACGCCGGCTCCGCGGCCTGCCAGGCCACGATCATCCCCCAGCTGTCCCGGCTCGCCCGGCACTCCTGGTTCCGCGACGAACCGGCACCCGCGGAACTCTTCCGGCCGCGCGCCGGGTTGCCGGAGCTGCCCTTCGACCGGCTCACCCTGGCCGGCGGACGCGACGGGCTCGGCGCCACCCTGGTCGCCGCCGCCGACACACCGCCCGGCGCGAGCCCCGAGGAGCGGGCCGTGCACGGGCTCGTGCGGCACCTGGTGGACGAGCTGCGGCAGGTCCAGGAGGCCGGCCGGACGCTCGCACCCGAGGACCGTACGGCGCTCGCCCGTCCCGCCGCGTTCGCCCTCGCCGACCGGTACGCCGTCCTGCTCGCGGCCGGCGCGGCGATCGGCGTCCGACAGCAGGCGGTGCGCGACGGCGGCGACGCGTACCTCGCCGACCCCGCCTGGCTCGCCGCCGCACTGCACCGGCTCGCCCGCCGGCTGGGCCGGCGGCCCGCGGCGCTCCCGGCGTCCGTGGACGCCCGGGTGCACGACGAAGTGCTGCGCAGATTCCACGCGCGCACCAGCTACGACCTGTACGACACCCCGCTCACCGGCTGACCGACGCCGGCCGGCCCGCCATGGACCCCGGCCGTCCACGACGGCCGCCGGACGGCACCGCGACAGCACGCCACCACCGCTCACCCCGCCGAGGAGTGCACCATGCCCGTTCCGACCACCGGACACACCACCGAGTCTTTGACCACGTGGTTGGCCGAGCGCATCGCCCTCTACCTCAAGCGGCAGCCCGCCGACATCGACCCGGACGTGCCGCTCGCGGAGTACGGCCTCGACTCCGTCGCCGCGCTCAGCCTGTGCGGCGACATCGAGGACGACTTCGACGTCGTGATGGAGCCGACCGTCGCCTGGGACTACCCGACCGTGCACGCGCTCGCCGGCCACCTGCTGGCGGAGCTGGCCGCGGACACCGGGCAGGGCGGCGCTTGATGGAACCCGTGGCCATCGTCGGCATCGACTGCAGATTCCCGGGGGCGCCCGACACCGGCGCCTACTGGGACCTGCTGATGCGCGGCGCAGACGGGGTGGGGCAGGTGCCCCGGCAGCGGTGGGACGCCGAGGCGTTCCACTCGCCGGCCGGGCAGGAGGGACGCACCAACACCACCGAGGGCGGCTTCATCGCCGACCCGGACGCCTTCGACAACGAGTTCTTCACCATCTCCCCGCGCGAGGCCGCCGCCATGGACCCCCAGCAGCGGCTGCTGCTGCAGTCCGCGTGGCGGGCGGTCGAGGACGCGGGGATCGCGCCGCGGAACCTCGCCGGCACCCGCACCGGGGTGTTCGTCGGCATCATGGGCAACGAGTGGGCGCATCTGCACCTGACCGACTACGCCAACGTCACCGCCCAGGTCGGCTCCGGCAACGGCTACTGCATGACCGCCAACCGGATCTCGTACCACCTCGACCTGAAGGGCCCGAGCCTCGCCGTCGACACCGCCTGCTCGTCCTCGCTGGTCGCCGCGCACCTCGCGGTCAACGCCCTGCTGGCCGAGGAGTGCGACCACGCGCTCGTCGCCGGCGTCAACGTGGCCCTCACCCCGGCCCTGTCGATCTTCTACACCCAGGCCGGGCTCTCCGCCCCCGACGGCCGCTGCAAGCCGTTCAGCAGCGAAGCGAACGGCATCGGCCGCGGCGAGGGCGTCGGCACGGTCGTGCTGCGCAGGCTGCGGGACGCGATCGCCGACGGCCAGCGCGTGTACGCCGTCATCCGGGGCAGCGCCGTCAACCAGGACGGCCGCAGCAACGGGCTGACCGCGCCCAACCGGTGGGCCCAGCAGGAGGTGCTGGGCGCCGCCTACCGCAGGGCCGGGATCGAGCCCGGCGACGTGGTCTTCACCGAGGCCCACGGCACCGGCACCGCCCTCGGCGACATGATGGAGGTCAAGGCGCTCGGCCACCACCACGCCGGCCGATCCGGCAAGCCCATGGCGCTCGGCTCGGTCAAGGGCAATCTCGGCCACACCGAGGGCGCCGCCGGCATCGCCGGCCTGATCAAGGTCGCCCTGTCCCTGCACCACCGGGTGGTCCCGGCCAGCCGGTACGCGGCCAAGGAGAGCAGACAGCTCAAGCTGCGCGACCACGGGCTGCGGCTGCTGAAGGCACCGCTGCGGCTGCCCGCGGGATGCACCGTCGCCGGGCTCAGCAGCTTCGGCATGGGCGGCACCAACGCCCACGCCGTCCTGGAGTCCGCTCCCGCGCCCGCCGCCCGCCCCGCACCCGCGGCCGGCGCCGCGCCCGGCGGCATCGGCGCCGCCGTCTTCACCCTCACCGCGCCGAACGCCGAAGCGCTGCGCCGCAACCTGCTGGCCCAGGCGGACGCCGCCGCGGCCCGCCGGGTGCCGCTCGGCCCGCTGGCCAGGTCGAGCAACCGGGTCAAGACCGGCCACCGGCACCGCTTCGCGACCGCCGCCGACGACACCGGTGAACTCGTCGCCCGCCTGCGGGAGTCGGCGGCCGACGCCGATCTGCTCGCCCGGCTGTGCGGCGGTCCGGCCGGCCGGCCCCGCATCGCCTTCCTGTTCACCGGTCAGGGCTCCCAGTACCCGCGGATGACCGCCGCACTGTACGCGCGCTCGCCGCTGTACCGGCACTTCTTCGACGAGGCCGACGCCGCGCTGGCGCCGCACACCGGGCGGTCCGTGCGCGATCTGGTCCTCGCCGGCGACGAGGCGGTCCACCACACCCGGTGGACTCAGCCCGCGCTGTTCGCGGTCGGCTACGCCCTCGGCCGGACCCTGACCGAACTCGGCGTGCACCCCGGCATGCTCCTCGGACACAGCGTCGGCGAGTTCGCCGCCGCCGTCCTCGCCCGGGCGCTCCCGCTGGACGGCGCCGCCCGGCTGGTCGCCGCCCGCGGCGCCCTGATGCAGGAACTGCCCGCGGGCGGCGGCATGCTGGCCGTCCGGGCGGCCCGTGCCGACCTGGCCGAGTGGATCGAGCCGGAACCCCTCGTCGGCGTCGCCGCGGTCAACGGCCCCACCGCCACGGTGCTCTCCGGTGACCTGGCGGCGCTGGAACGCATCGGCGCCGAGATCGCCGCGAAGGGGTTCGGCACCCGCAGGCTCCAGGTCTCGCACGCCTTCCACTCACCGCTGATGCGGCCCGTACTGGACCGCTTCGCCCGGATCGCCGGCGAGGTCGGCGGCACGGTGCCCGAGATCCCGGTGTACTCGACCGTACGCGGCCGGGTGCTCGACGGCGAGGCGATGGACGCCCCGTACTGGGTCGAACACATCGGCGCCACCGTGCTGTTCGGCGACGCGGCCGGCGCGCTGCTCGCCGCG
Organism: Streptomyces sp. NPDC102462; assembly: GCF_044765425.1. Lineage (NCBI taxonomy): Bacteria > Bacillati > Actinomycetota > Actinomycetes > Kitasatosporales > Streptomycetaceae > Streptomyces > Streptomyces sp. NPDC102462. The sequence goes on from NZ_JBIWKB010000020.1 coordinate 58,089, forward strand.
GACCCGACCCACCTGGTGGAGATCGGCCCCCAGCCGGTGCTCTCCGGGATGGTGCGCCGCCTCGATGGGCCCGCCACGGGCGCCGACCCGGCCCATGTGCTGCCGGTGCGCGGCCCCGAGTCCGCCGGCCGTGACCTCGCCGAGGCGCTTGCCGAGCTGTACCGCGGTGGCGTCGAACCCCACTGGGACGCCGCGTACCCGGCGGAGGAACGGGTCGCGCACCCGCTGCCGCCGTACGCGTTCTCCACCCGGACGCGCTACTGGGCGAGGCATTCCGTGCGGAGCGCGGCAACGGCGGCCGGGCCCGCGGCCCCGGACCCCGTACCGCACCGGGACGCGCAGATGGCCTCCGCCCCCACCGCCGTCCGAGCCCCGGACCGGCCCGCCGGCCCCGCGGACCCGGTCACGGACGCCGTCCTCGACGCCGTACGGCTGGTCGGCGGCTACGCCGAAACGGAGATCCGACCGCACGACCGGCTCTACGAGGACCTGGGCTTCGACTCCGTCATGATCATGGAACTGAAGAACCGGCTGGAGGCCCGGCTCGCCGGCATCGGCACCCTGACCGTCCAGGACCTGCTGCCCCGGCTCTCCTCCGTCGGCGACCTCGTCGCCTTCCTGCGCGAACGCGGCGCGAGTCCGGCCCCACCCGGGCACCGCGGCGGCGCGGAGAACCAGACGCCCAGGGAACAGGAGAGGACGGCATGACCACCCCGACGACTGCGACGAGCCATCTCGCCGCCATCGGCACCGCGCTGCCCGGAGACCCGGTGGACAACGCCACCCTGGCCAAGGCGCTCGGCATCAACGAGGAGTGGATCGAGGTCTTCATCGGCACCAGGACCCGGTACTTCGCGCGGGACCTCGGCACCGGGGTGGTGCGCTGGTCGCTCGCCGACCTGTGCGCGCAGGCCGCCGAACGGGCGCTCGCCGCCCCCGGCACCGACCCGTCCGAGATCGAGTTCATCGTGCTCGGCACGGCCACCCCCGACACCCTGATGCCCGCCACCGTCAACCACGTCGCCGACCAGCTCGGCCTGGACCAGGTGCCCACCTTCCAGCTCCAGTCCGGCTGCGCCGGCGCCGTACAGGCACTCGGCGTCGCCCAGGCGATGATCGCCTCCGGCCAGTACCGCACCGGACTCGTCATCGGCGGCGACGTGTGCAGCAAACACCTCGACCTGGGGCGCGACGTGTCCGGCGCCGCCCCCGGCGACCTCGTCAACCACGTGCTGTTCGGCGACGGCGCGGGCGCGGCCGTCCTCACCGACGAGCCGCGCGGACAGGGCGTCGCGCTGCGCCACGTCCTCAACCGGTTCACCGGTCTGGGCCGTGCGCCCGGGCAGATCATCGAGTGGTTCGGGCTCGCCGACCGGTACGACGACCGGCAGGCCCTCACCGAGGACTACAAGGCCATCGAGGAGTCGGTGCCCGTCATGGCCGCCGAGATCCTCTGGGAGATGCTGGGCGAACTCGACTGGGAGGCCGACCAGCTCGACTATCTGCTGCCGCCCCAGCTGTCCGGCCGGATGACCCGCCGCATCACCGAGGAACTGGACGTGCCGACCGCGAAGGACGTCTCCTGCGTCGCGGACACCGGCAACAACGGAAACGCCCTGCCCTTCCTGCAGATCGAGAAGTTGCTGGAACGGATGTCCGGCGGCGAGCGGGCCCTCGCGGTCGCCGTCGAGTCCAGCAAGTGGATCAAGGCCGGCTTCGCACTGGAGAAGATATGAGCACCGACGGCACCGCCCCCGCGCCCGCCACCGGCGGCTTCACCCTCGACGACTACGTCCGGCTCGTCAACGACGAGATCGGCATGCCGCTCACCGCCGAACAGGTGGCCGCCGACTTCGACGAACTGCCCGACTGGGACTCGCTGTACCTCCTGAAACTCGTCACCGCCCTGGAAGCCGCCACCGGCCGCAAGGTCCCGGTCGGCAGCATCCTGGAGGCCCGCAGCCTCAAGGAGATCCACGACCTGGCGGTGGGCGGGTGAGCACCACCGCCGCCGCCGTACGGCGCCGCCGCCACACCCTCTACTTCCTGGAGTGGGCGGCGGCCCAGCGGCCCGTGCACCTGGACACCGACGTCGACATGACCCGCGTCCAGGCGCACCGCGCCGCCGCCCGGGAAGGTGGCCGGCGCTACTCGGTCGTCAGCTATCTGCTGTACGCGGCCGGACGGGTCCTCGACCGGCACCCCGACGCCAACGCCGTCATGGCCCCCGGCTGGCCCGCACTGCTGCGCCGCCCGAGGATCGTCCGCTTCGACGGCGTCACCGCCAAGGTCGCCCTGGACCGGCCCGTCGAGGGCGAGCGCACCGTCCTGTCGGCGCTCGTTCCCGGCCTCGAGGCGGCGAACCTGCGCGAGATCCAGGAGCGCATCGACCGCTACCGGGGCGAACAGGCCGCCGAACTCCCCGAGTTCAAGGGCGTACGGATGCTGGGCCGGCTGCCGGTCCCGTTCGGCAGGGCCGCCTTCGCCGCGGCGCTGCGCGACCCGCACCGGCGGGCCGGCGTGTTCGGCACCGTCTCGGTCAGCTCGCTCGGCCACCGGACCGTCGACGGCTTCCACTCGTCCGGCGGCACCGCCGTGACCCTGTGCGCCGGCCGCATCGTGGACCGTGCGGTGGTCCGCGACGGCGTCGTGGTGCCCGCGCCGATGATGCGGCTCGGACTCACCTTCGACCACCGGGTGATCGACGGCGCGACCGCGGCCGACGTGCTGTCCGACCTCCACCACACGATGGAGACCTTCGATGACGGCACCTGGGCGGCGGATTCCGGGCCGGACCCTCGCGGAGCCGATCGCGATCCGCGGCCCCTCGGCGGGCTGGAGCAGAGTACGCGCTGACCTGGACCGGCACGGCGCCGTGGTGCTCGGCGCCCACCAGGACGACTGGCGACCGGAGGGGGCGGGCGAGCGGCGGCTGCGCGCGCTCCTCGGCCACGACTGGGAGCGCTACCGGGAACTGACGCATCCGAAGATCCGTACCCGGTTCGCCGCCTCCCGCGTCCTGCTGAAGTTCGCCGCCGCGGCGGCGCTCGACGTGCGGCCCCAGTGCGTCGAACTCGGCTACGGCCTCACCGGACGCCCCTGCCTGCGCGGCTACGACGGCCTGCACATCAGCCTCAGCCACACCGATGACCTGCTGCTGGTCGGCCTCGCCACCGACGGCGCCATCGGCGTCGACGCCGAACGCGGCGACCGCGTCCTGTACGGCTCCGGCATCGGCCGGCACATGTGCACCCCGTACGAGACGGAACGGATCGAGGCCCTGCCCCTCGCGGAGCGCAACCCCGCCCTGCTGCGCCTGTGGACCCTGAAGGAGGCGTACAGCAAGGCCATCGGCCTCGGCATGCTGTTCCGCTTCACCGACTTCGGTTTCAGCCCCGACCGGGCGCCCACGGATGTGCTGCGCCCCGACGGCACCCCCGGCACGGTCGGCGCCTGGGCCTTCCACACCCTGGCGTTCGCCGGCCGCTACACCCTGGGCATCGCGGTCGGCGACGCCGGCTTCGGCCGCACCGCGGACACGGCGGCGGCCACGGCACTCGACCCGGGCATCGTCGACATGCTGGTGGCCGCGCAGGGCGCACAGGAGCCGTAGCCGCCCGCCCGGCACCGGGGACGGTCCCGCGGCACCGGGCGGGCGGCCCTCACGCGGCCCGCCGACCCGGCCGTACCGGATGGAACAGCCACACCCCGGGCCGGACTTCGAGCGGGATCGAGGCCGCCGCGGCCGACTGGCCGGACCCCAGTGCCAGGCGCAGGGCCAGGGCCGTGCGCCGCGCGTACTCCGTCCAGCGGTGGTCGCCGGCCCGGCGCGCGGCGTCCTCGCACTCCTCCAGGCGGGCCAGCGCCTCCTCGTGGCGGCCCTCGCGCTGCGCCACCAGGGCCAGTCCGCGCAGCGACTCGGCCGCGCCCCGCACGTCGTCGGCCAGCCGGCTCACCGACAGGGCGCGTGCGTAGCCCCGTCCGGCCCGGGCGAGCTGCCCCATCGCGAGGAGCGCGTCCGCCTCCGCGGACAGACAGCGGCCCGCCGCCGCCCGGTCACCGTGGCGGGTGAACAGGTCCCCGGCGAGCCGGTACCGTTCGACGGCCTGCCCGGTCCGGTGGCGCTGCCAGGCCAGGTCGCCCAGCGAGCGCAGGATCACGGCCTCCGCGTGCGCGTCGCCGGCCGTGCGGGCCGCGTCCAGCGCGAGGTCGTGCGTCGCCTCCCACTCGTCCCACAGGGCGCCCGCCTCGTAGTAGCCGGACGCGGCCGAGGCCAGCGCGCAGCACAGCCTCCACAGCCCGGCCGCATGGGCCTGCCGCACGGCCTCCGACAGGCCCGCGGACTCCTCCTGGAACCACCGCAGCGGCGCGCGGCCGACCATCTCCTCGGGCCGGATCCCGGCCACCGGTTCGCCGTCGTGGGCGAGCCGGTCCCGGCCGGGCGCCAGCTGTGCGTCCGCACACCGGGCCGCCGCCAGATAGGCACGGCACAGCCGTGCCACGGCCGCGTGGCCCTCCCGCGGGGACTCCTCGGCCAGGACGTCGAGGGCCAGCGAGCGCAGCAGCGCGTGGAAGCCGTAGCGGACGGGGGCCAGCCGCCCCGGCCGCCGCCGCGCCTGAAGCAGATGGGCCTGCACCAGCCGCTCGGTGAGGCGTTCGGCCCGCGCCGGGTCGGTGCCGAGCAGCGCGGTCGCGGTCCAGGGCGCGAAGTCGGGCAGCGGGGCCAGCGCGAGCATCCGGAAGGCGTGCCGGGCCTCCTCGTCCACGTCGTGGTAGGCGGTCAGCAGGGTGCTGCGCACATCGAGGTCGCCGAGGGCGAGCGCGGCCAGCCGGGTCCGTTCGTCACGCAGCCGCCGGGCGAGCCCGGCGGCGGTCCAGTGCGGGCGGGCGGCGAGCCCTGCGGCGGCCACCCGAAGGGCCAGCGGCAGACGTCCGCACAGCCGGGCGATCTCCGCCGCCGCCTCGGCGTCGTCCCGCATCCGCTGCCCGCCGCACACGGCGAGCAGCGCCTCGGCCTCGGCCGCGGAGAGCACGTCCAGGGTCAGCTGCCGCACGCTCTCCAGCGCGCCGAGCACCTGACGGCTCGTCACGATCACCGTGCTGTCGGGCAGCGCCGACAGCACCGGCCGCACCTGCGCCTCCGATACGGCGTCGTCCAGGACGATCAGCGTCCTGCGGCCCCCGGCGGCCCGGTGCAGCAGCTCCGCGAGTTCCGCCTCCGACGACGGCAGCGGCGTGCTGTCCTCGTCCCCTCCCGCGCCCGGCGCCTTTCGGCCGCGCAGCCGTCGCAGCAGGGTGGCCATGGCGGTCCTCGGCTCCATGGCCGGCCCGCCGGCGTCCCGCAAGCTCACCAGGATCCGCCCGTCGGGGAACCGGTCGGCGGCGCCGTGCGCCAGTCGCACGGCCAGCGCCGTCTTTCCGGCGCCCGCCCGGCCCGACACCACGAGCACCCTGCTGCGGCCGGCGGTGTCGTCCGCCAGCAGCCGCTCACCGGCGGCCAGTTGGTCCTCACGTCCGGTGAAGTCCGCCACGGTGGGCGGCAGCCACACCGTGGGGCCCGCGGCCCGGCCGCCGCCCGCGGACTCCCGGTCCGGTCCGCCGGGCGCCGCGCCGGCCGGGCGGTCGCCGGGGCCGTCGGCCGTGGCGAGCCGGCGCTCCGGCCCGCCGTGCCGGGCCAGCGAGGGATCGGAGGCGAGGATGCGCTCCTGGAGCCTGCTCAGCACCGGCCCGGGCTCCACCCCCAGCTCCTCGACGAGCGAGCGCCGCGCCTGCTGATAGACCTGAAGGGCGTCGGACTGCCGGCCGGACCGGTACAGCGCCACCATCAGATGACAGTGCAGCGTCTCGCGCAGCGGGTGTTCATGGGCCAGGGCCATCAGCTCACCGACCAGTTCCTGGTGCAGCCCGAGCCGCAGGTCCGCGGAGATCCGCTGTTCCAGCACCTCGGCGCGCAGCTCGTTCAGCCGGATCGCGGAGGTCTCCAGCGAGGGGCCGTGCGGTATGCCCGACAGCGCGGGTCCCGTCCACAGTCCGAGCGCCCGGCCGAGCGCCCGCGAGGCGGCCTCGTACTCGCCGCGGCCGTAGGCGGCCCGGCCCTCGGCCCGCAGCGACTCGAAGACGGCCAGGTCCAGTTCCTCCGGGGCGACCCGCATCAGATAGCCGGGCGGCCGGGTCAGCAGGGGCTGCGCCGCGCCCGGCCGGGCCCCGGCGCCGTCGGTGCCCTCCAGCAGGGCCTTGCGCAACTGGGACACATACACCTGGAGGGTGGTGGTGGCCGTGCGCGGTGGTTGTGCCCCCCACAGTTCGTCGATCAGCGTATGCGTGGAGACCACCGTGTTGCGCTGCACCAGCAGGGTGGCGAGGACCGCACGCGGCTTGGCCGCGGACGGCGTACGAGGCGTCATGTGCACGGGGCCGAGCACTCGGTATCTCATCGCGCGGCTCAGCAGTCCTGCAGCACGGACGCGGAGACCCGGGCCACGACCCGGCTGCCCTGGAGGAAGGAGAGCCGCAGCTCGACCACCGGCCGGCCCTCCGCGTCCCGGCCCACCCGCCCGTCCGTGGGGCGCGCGCCCTCGCGCACCGTGCAGCGCAGCGGCAGCCCCGGCTCCGCGAAGCCCCGGAACGTGGCCTGCCACCGGGACAGCACGGCGTACGAGGGCACGAAGCCGCGCAGTTCGGCGGTGGCGAGCAGGCCCACCTGGCGGGACACCTCCAGGAACAGCAGCGGCGGCACCTCGCCCGGCGCGTCGGCCTCAAGGCGCAGCCCGGCCGCCGCCCTCGCGTCGACGGGGAAGTCCAGTTCCTCGTGGCCGGCCGTCCCGGTGTGCCCGGGCAGCCCGACCAGGACGTTGCGGGCATCCCGGTGCCCCACCTGCTCGGGCAGCGGCACCGCCGCGGGCCGGCGGTCCTCGTCCCGGTCCGCTCCGGACCCCTCGCTCTGCCGCCGTCCGAGGTCGCGGTGGCCGCGGTAGACGCCCTGGGTGAGGAAGACCAGCCGGGCCGAGGCGGTGCCGCAGCGCTCGCCGTCGATGAAGACGCCGGCCTCGCAGTCCAGGCCGCGCGGCACGCCGGCCACGACGTCGAGCGGGGTCATCCCGAGTTCCAGGGCGATCCCGGCCGGCGGGCCGCCGCGCCGCCAGGCGTCCAGCCGGGTGATCGCGGCGCTGCCCGAGGCCACCACGGGGTGCCAGCCGGGCGGCACTCTGAAGTACCGGCGCGCCGCGAACAGCATGGTCTGGCGCAGCGACTCCACGGGGAACAGCAGATCGTGGTACCGCGTGGCACTGTCGCCGAACAGCGGGTGTTCTTCGGGTAGTTGTGCAGAGAATGCGAAGTTCTGCCGTACCGGCGCGGTCGCCTTCAGCAGAAAGGCCTCGGGGCTGGCCGGCCTGTGGACCAGATGGTGCGCTCCGAGGAGGGAGGGGGACGGTGCGGTGTGGGTGTCCATGGGGGATTCCTCTGCGGCGGTGTCCGGCGGCTCTGCGGAACGCTTGCTGGGCACGTGCGCTTGACGGGGTGCACGTTGCCCGACTCCGCTGAAGGACGGGGGAAGCCGCACTGAAGCCCGGGGGCCCACACCCCCGCGACCTGGCAGGTTCAGCCCGCCCTGGCCGGTTCCGCCGCCACGACCGGATGGTCCCGGGGCAACGGCCGCGCCCCGCTGGGCAGGTCCGGCGAAGTCCCATGTGGTTCGGCAGCGCCCCGAAGGGGCGCGGGGAACTGCGCGACCGGCCACGGTGGTGCCGCAGACGACCGACGGCACGGCGCGGCATTTCCAGCGGAGCGCTCGGCGCCGCCGGACGCGCCGGTTGCGGTCGTCGTGAAGACCTCCCGTTCGGCGGTGAGATAGCCGGACCACTCGTCGGGCAGGGCGTCCTCGTAGAAGATCGCCTCGACCGGGCAGACGGGCTCGCAGGCGCCGCAGTCGACGCATTCCTCCGGGTTGACGTACATCTTGCGGGGGCCTTCGTAGATGCAGTCGACGGGACACTCCTCGACGCAGGCCTTGTCCTTGAGGTCCACGCAGGGCTGGGCGATGACGTACGTCACGGGCTCTCCACGGTCCAGGTGTCGGTGCCGGCGAGGAGGGCGGCGAGATCGCCCTTGCCCTGCCGCTCGACGGCGGTTTCGAGTTGTTCGGACATCAGGGCGTCGTAGACCGGCCGGGCCACGGACCGGAAGACGCCGATGGGCGTGCGGTGCAGGGTGTCGGGGTCGGCCAGCCGGGACAGGGCGAACGCCGTGGCCGGCGAGGCCGCGTGGGCGTCGTGCACGAGGACCTGTGCCTCGTTGTCCGGGGTGAGGGTGACCACCCGCAGATCACCGGTCCGTGCGTCGCGTACGACACCCTGGGCGCGGTCGGCGCCGCAGCGGATCGCCCGGCCGTGCTCCAGGCGGATCACCGCCTCCTCGGCCCGCCGGCGGTCCCTGACGGCGTCGAAGGCGCCGTCGTTGAAGATGTTGCAGTTCTGGTAGATCTCGACCAGGGCGGTGCCGGGGTGGGCGGCGGCCCGCCGCAGCACCTCGGTGAGGTGGGCGCGGTCGGAGTCCACGGTGCGGGCCACGAAGGACGCCTCGGCGCCGATGGCCAGGGACACCGGGTTGAAGGGCGCGTCGAGCGAGCCCATCGGGGTCGATTTGGTGATCTTGCCGACCTCGGAGGTGGGGGAGTACTGGCCCTTGGTGAGGCCGTAGATGCGGTTGTTGAACAGGAGGATCTTCAGGTTGACGTTGCGGCGCAGCGCGTGGATGAGGTGGTTGCCGCCGATGGACAGGGCGTCGCCGTCACCGGTGACGACCCACACGGACAGGTCACGGCGCGAGGTGGCGAGCCCGGTGGCGATCGCGGGCGCCCTGCCGTGGACGGAGTGCATCCCGTAGGTGTTCATGTAGTACGGGAAACGGGAGGAGCAGCCGATGCCGGAGACGAAGACGATGTTCTCCCGGGCCAGGCCGAGTTCGGGCATGAAGCCCTGCACGGCCGCCAGGATCGCGTAGTCGCCGCAGCCGGGGCACCAGCGCACCTCCTGGTCGGACTTGAAGTCGCGTGCCGACAGCGGAACGTCCGCCTTCGGCACCAGGGACAGCGCCTCAACGGGCATGGACGGCCTCCTTGAGAACGGTGACGAGCCGCTCGACCCTGAACGGCGTTCCGTCGACCTGGCTGTACGAGTCCGCGTCGACCAGATACCTGGCCCGCAGCAGGGCGGCGAGCTGGCCGAGGTTCATCTCGGGCACGACGACCTTGTCGTAACGGGCCAGCACCGCCCCGAGGTTGGCGGGGAAGGGGTTGAGGTGGCGCAGATGGGCCTGGGCGATCGGCTCGCCCGCCGCGCGCAGTCCGCGGACTGCGGCGGTGATCGGCCCGTAGGTGGATCCCCAGCCCAGCACGAGCGTGCGGGCGCGGTGCGGGTCGTCGACCGTGAGATCGGGTACGGCGATGTTGTCGACCTTGGCCTGGCGGGTGCGGACCATGAAGTCGTGGTTGGCCGGGTCGTAGGAGATGTTCCCCGTGCCGTCCTGCTTCTCGATGCCGCCGATGCGGTGCTCGAGACCCGGTGTGCCGGGCACCGCCCAGGGGCGGGCCAGCGTCTCGGGGTCGCGCTTGTACGGCCGGAACACCTCGGTGCCGTCGTCCAGGGTGTGGTTCGGTCCGGTGGCGAACCGCACGCGCAGATCGGGCAGTTCGTCGAGGCGGGGGATGCGCCAGGGCTCGGAGCCGCCCGCGAGGTAGCCGTCGGAGAGCAGCAGGACCGGGGTGCGGTAGGTCAGCGCGATCCGGGCCGCGTCGAGCGCGGCGTCGAAGCAGTCGGCGGGGGTCCGCGGGGCGAGTACGGGCACGGGGGCCTCGCCGTTGCGGCCGTACATGGCCTGGAGCAGGTCGGCCTGCTCGGTCTTGGTGGGCAGGCCCGTGGAAGGTCCGCCGCGCTGGATGTCCACGACCAGCAGCGGCAGTTCCAGGGACACCGCGAGCCCGATGGTCTCCGACTTCAGCGCCACGCCGGGCCCGGAGGTGGTGGTCACGGCGAGGGCCCCGCCGAACGCGGCACCGAGCGCGGCGCCGACGGCGGCGATCTCGTCCTCGGCCTGGAAGGTCCGCACACCGAAGTTCTTGTGCCGGGACAGCTCGTGCAGGATGTCCGAGGCCGGGGTGATCGGATACGACCCCAGGTACAGCGGCAGGTCCGCCTGCCGGGACGCGGCGATCAGCCCGTAGGACAGCGCCAGGTTCCCGGAGATGTTGCGGTACGTGCCGGTGGGGAACGCCTCGGCCGCGGGCGCCACCTCGTAGGAGACGGCGAACTCCTCGGTGGTCTCGCCGAAGTTCCAGCCGGCCCGGAACGCGGCGACGTTCGCCTCGGCGATCCGCGGCTTCTTGCCGAACTTTTGCCGCAGGAACGCCTCGGTGCCCTCGGCCGGGCGGTGGTACATCCACGACAGCAGGCCCAGCGCGAACATGTTCTTGCCGCGCTCGGCCTCCTTGCGGGTCAGGCCGAAGTCCTTCAGCGCCTGCACGGTCAGCGTGGTCAGCGGCACCGGGTGCAGCGCGTAGGCGTCCAGGGAGCCGTCCTCCAGCGGGGAGGCGGCCCAGCCGGCTCTCGTCAGCGCGCGGCCGGTGAACTCGTCGGAGTCGACGATGATCTCGGCGCCGCGCGGCAGATCGCCGAGGTTCGCCCGCAGGGCGGCCGGGTTCATCGCCACCAGCACGTCCGGTGCGTCGCCGGGGGTGAGGACGTCGTGGTCGGCGAACTGCAACTGGAAGGAGGACACGCCCGCCAGGGTGCCGGCGGGCGCCCGGATCTCGGCGGGGAAGCTCGGCAGCGTCGCCAGGTCGTTGCCGAAGGACGCGGTCTGCGCGGTGAAGCGGTCACCGGTGAGCTGCATCCCGTCGCCGGAGTCCCCCGCGAACCGGATGACCACCCGGTCCAGCCGGCGGACCTCATGGTCCGTCCCGCCCCCGACCTCGGGGGCGCCCGTGTCACTCATGTCAGTCGTCTCAACGGCCACCGGCCGCTCCTTCCCGTCGACGCAGCTGCCTGCCCGCCGCCGCACGCTAGTGAGCCCCCCTTGCGACCGACCAAAGCCCCCCGGCGAGGCCCCGGGCCCCGACAACACCCCACATGTCGGCCTGCTTTCGGTCGTGGGCGCCGGGTCGGCGGGCGGTGCGAGCGCGGTGCCCGCGGGCGATCCCCGGCGGCCCGCCGCCCGCCTCGCGCACGGCCCGCCCCGCGAGGACCGCGAACGCGGCCTGGGCCATGGCCCTGCGGGCGGTCCGCCGTCACGGCCGGTGGGGCCGCCCGGGGATGGTGCGGGGCAACCGGTGACCGTTGCGGACGTCGGCTGCGGTGGGGCGGGTGGGCGTTGGCTTGGTCACGGGCGTGGGGTGCCCGGTCGACGGCCGGCACGGCGGACGTGGCACCCGCAGGCGACCGCCGGTGGCCTGCCGCCCGCCTCGCGAGAACGGTGGGCCGCGGCCTGGGCCATGGGGCCGCGGGCGGTCCGCCGTCACGTGTGCTGGGGCGTCCGGGGCCGGTGCGGGGCGGCTCGTGACCGTTGCAGGCACGCGCTGCGGTGGGGCGGGGGGCGTCGGGTCGGCGGGCGGTGCGGTGGGCGTGGTGCCCGCGGGCGATCCCCGGTGGCCCGCCGCCCGCCTCGCGCACGGCCCGCTCTGCGAGGACCGCGGACGCGGTCTGGGCCACGGTCCCCCGGTCGGTCGCCGTCACGTGCGGTGGGGCCGTCCGTGAGTGCGGGGCAATCGGCGGCCGTCGCGGACGCCGGCTGCGGTGGGCGTTGGCTGGGTCGCGGGTGTGGGGCGCCCCGTCGGCGGGCGTGGTGGCCGCGGGCGGACCGTCACCGGCGTGCCGCTCGGGCCGCGAGGAGCGCGTGGGTGCGGTGTCATGGCAGCCAGTCCGCGTCTCGGGCGATGCGGATCGCGTCGACGCGGTTACGCGCGTTGAGTTTGCTGACGATGGTGGTCAGGTAGTTGCGCACCGTGCCCGCCGACAACCGCAGCATGGAGGCGATCTCCCGGGCCTCCGCGCCCTCCGCCGCGAGCCGCAGCACCTGGGTCTCCCGGTCGGTGAGGGGGCTCTCGAACTCACCCCAGGCGGCCAGCGCCAGCTCCGGGTCCACGGCCCGGTGACCGGCCGCCACCCGCCGTACCGCCAGGGCGAGTTCGCCGGACGGCGCGTCCTTGAGGAGATAGCCGGAGACCCGTGCCTCCAGGGCCCGGCGCAGCGTGCCGGGGCGGCCGAGGCTGGTCAGGATGAGGGTGCGGCACTGGGGGAGCCGTTCCCGCAGCAGGGTGGCGGCCGACAGTCCGTCGACCCCGGGCAGGTCGATGTCGATGATGGCCACATCGGGCCGGTGCTTGAGCGCCATGTCGACGATCTGGTCCCCGCGTTCGACCTCGCAGACCACTTCGAGATCGTCCTGGAGGTTCAGCAGTGCGACCAGGGCGCCGCGGACCATGTTCATGTCCTCGGCGAGCAGTATCCGTATCACTGAGCTCCCGTCTGCGGTCCGTGAGGGGCCGGATCGTGGCGAGGTGTCGTGGTCCGTACTGTTGCCGCAAAGGCATGTGATCATGCGGCCGATCCGTTGCGCGGGACCATGATGTCCCGTGGTTCCGCGGAGGTTTCCGGTGGTTTTCTGACGGGCGCTTCCGCGACGAGGCGGAATGTGCCGTCGTTTCCGACACCCGATTCGAGGCGCCCTCCTATTGCGGTCATACGGGTGCGCAGGTTGCCGAGCCCGTTGCCGCTGTGCGGCGCCGGGTTGTGGTAGGCGGGATCGACACCGTCGTTTTCCACCAGGAGCCTTACGACACCGTCGTGCCGGGCGACGCTGATGCGGCAGTGCGCGGCGTTGCTGTGCCGCAGCAGATTGGTGACGGCTTCGCGCAGGGTGGTGGCGAGCGCGGTGTCCAGGTGCGGGGCGAGCGCGCCGAGTTCGCCTTCCGTGCGTACCTGGAGGCCGGCGGCGTGCAGTATGGACTGCGCCGCCTTGATCTCCTGCTGGAGCGACAGGGCGCGGTAACCGCTGGCGGCCTTGCGGACGTCGGTGAGGGACTGGCCGGCGATGGCCAGGACCTCGTCGATCTCCTTGATGGCGCGGGCCGGCTGGGTCGCGATGAGCTGGTGCACGAGTTCGCTCTTGAGTGTGATGGCGGAGAGGCTGAAACCGAGGAGGTCGTGCAGGTCGCGGGCGAAGCGGAGGCGTTCCCCGGTGACCGCCTGCCGGGCCAGCTCGCCCCGGGTGGTGTGCAGGTGCGTGATGAGCCCGCTGAGCCGGGCGAGCCCGTACAGCACGAGCCCGGTGAGCAGGGTGGTGTCGGTCAGGTGGACGCTCTGGAGCAGGGGCAGACCCTGGAGGAGGGCAGGGACGAGGACGCTGAGCCCCACGGCCGCGTACAGGGGCCAGGCCGCGCGGCGGGGCAGCAGGAGCAGGAGTGAGGCGGCGAGGCAGCCGGCCATGGTCTCCCAGAGGACGTGGAAGATCACGAGCGGCAGATAGGTCAGGAGTGCCTGCAGGGCCAGGGTCAGGCATCTGCGCCTCAGGGGCACCCGGTTGCCGGACGGCGCGCTGTGCAGGAGTTGCAGCGCGAGCAGCGCGGGAAGCAGGACCAGACCCGTCGCCTCGGCCGCGGGGGAGGCACCGGCGGTCAGGATGCCGGTCGTGGTCAGGAGCGCCTGGCCCAGCAGCGCGGTGACGAGGACGGTGCGGGCGATCCGGGGTGCGGGGAGGTGATGGACGGGTCCGGGCGGGGCGACCGCCCCGGGTCTGCCGCCCCTCGACTCGTCCGCACTGCCGGAACGGTCGTGACTGTCCATCATCCGCACGGCCTCTCGCAACTATGTGCGCCATCCTGCCTGCGGGGGATGATAAGTCACCGTCGTAAAGACTGTGCAGCAATCAGGGTGTTACGAGCTCAATTTTGCGGAACCGGCGGCCTTACGCCGAAGAGTTGAAACGGATTCACCTTTTCCGCGCGGGCGAACCCGTCGTTTCTCGCTAAGAGTACGGGTAGTCGAAAAAGCGGCCCGAACGCAAGCACATCCGGAACTCCCGCATCCGGCAGGAACCATTTCGGTCACCGGATGCCGGGCCGCTTCCGCTCCCGCCGGGGCACACCGCGCAGGCCCGGGCCCGGCGGCCACTCGCCGCGCGCCGTGCACAAGCGGCTCTTTAGAGCCCCCGCGCAGGATTCGAGCGAACAGCATGCGTCGGCGTCGGGCCGGCAGTCTCGGAGAGGTCAGCGATGCGCGTTCTATTCACCATCTTTCCGACATCGGCACACCTGTATCCGGCCATCCCGCTGGCCTGGGCGTTGCAGAGTGCCGGCCACGAGGTCGTCCTGGCGAGCCCCGAGGGCGTGGTCGACCCGAAGGTGATCCCGAACATCACCGCGGCCGGCCTCACCGCCGTGTCGCTGGGCGGCAAGGAGGAACTCACCGCCTCGCTGGCGCCGCTCATCGCCGCCGCGGGACCCGACCGGCCCACCCTGGCCCTCGATCCCGACGACGAGAACGCCTGGCGCACCACCAGGGCCGTCCTCGCGGGCATGTTCCAGGCGTACTACCCGCCCGAGCGGGCCGAGGGCGGCCGGCGGCCGGTCCTCGACGACCTGGTCGACTTCGCCCGCAACTGGCGCCCGGACCTGGTGCTGTGGGACCCGCTGGCGCCGACCGGGGCGGTGGCCGCACGCGCCTGCGGCGCCGCCCACGCGCGGCTGCTGTTCGGCATGGACAACATCGGCCTGATCCGCGCCAGGACGCGGCAGGAGCTGGCCGATCCGTCCTCGGAGCTGACCGAGGACCCGTGGCTGCGGTGGCTGGGCCCGGCGCTGGAGCGCTACGGCCTCGACTTCACCGAGGAGACACTGGTCGGCCAGTGGACCCTGGACCTCACCCAGTCCCGGATGCGCACCCCGCTGGACCTGACGTACGTCCCGGTCCGCCGGGTCCCCTACAACGGGGCCGCCACGCTGCCCCCGTGGCTGCACTCCCGGCCCGAGCGGCCCCGCGCGGTGCTCACCCTCGGGGTGAGCCGCCGACTGCTCGCGGGTCAGCACAGCGGCTTCCCGATGCGGGAGTTCTTCGACTCCGTGTCCGGCCTCGACCTGGAACTCGTCGCGACACTCAACGGCGAGCAGCTGAGCGCCGTGGGCACCCTCCCGGACAACGTCCGCGCCATCGAGTACGTACCGCTGAACCAGCTGCTGCCCACCAGCTCGGCGATCATCCACCACGGCGGCGGCGGAACGTTCGCCGCGGCCGTTGCCTTCCAGGTGCCCCAGCTCGTCGTGCCGCTGCCGATGTGGGACGAGATGGTCACCGCGCGCTACGTCGTGCGCCGGGGCGCGGGACTGGCCGCAGAACCCGCCGCGATCGACGTCGCCGACCTGCACAAGGACCTCGTCCGGCTCCTTGAGGAGCCGTCCTTCCGGCTCGGCGCCCGCGGTCTGTACGACGACATGCTGGCCGCACCGGCGCCCAAGGACGTGGTCCCCGTCCTGGAGCGGCTGACCGCGGAACACCGCGGCTGAGGCCCGCACCGCACGTGTCGAATCCAGGACGGGAAGGCGAGCGAGCCGTGCGCATCGAGGAAACCACCATCCCCGGCACGTTCCTGATCGAGCCGGAGCACATAGCCGACGACCGGGGCGTGTTCTACGAGTCGATGCGGTCCGACGCACTGGAGCGGTCCGCGGGAATCGACTTCCGGCCCCGGCAGATCAACTACTCGGTGTCCAGGCGGCACACCCTGCGCGGCATCCACAGCGTGACCATCCCCCCAGGCCAGGCCAAGTTCGTCACCTGCGTCCGGGGCGCGCTGCGGGACATCGTCGTCGACCTCAGGGTCGGCTCGCCCGCCTTCGGCCGGCACCAGGTGAACGAACTCGACTCCGCCTCCGGCCGGTCCGTGTACGTCCCCGAGGGCGTCGGCCACGGCTTCCTCGCGCTCACCGACGACGCCTGCATCTGCTACGTCGTCTCCAGCACCTACGTCCCCGGCACCCAGATCGACATCAACCCGCTCGACCCCGACCTGGACCTGCCCTGGGACTGCGCCGGGACACCGCTGCTCTCCGACAAGGACGCGAAGGCGCCCACGCTGGCCGAGGCCCTGGCGGCGGGCACGCTGTCCGGCTACCCCGCCGCCTGACGCGGCGTCACCCTGTCCTGCCGGCCGCCGCCGCACCGGGACCACCTGCGCACGGCCGGGCGGCCGCGCGAGGCGCACCAGACCGAAGAGGCACCACCACATGAACCGAGAGGACCTGCCATGAAGGCTCTGGTGCTGTCCGGCGGATCGGGCACCCGCCTACGGCCCTTCAGCTACTCGATGCCCAAACAGCTCATCCCCATCGCCAACACACCCGTCCTGGAATACGTCCTGAGGAACATCCTCGACCTGGGCGTCACCGAGATCGGGGTCATCGTCGGCGACCGCGGCCCCGAGATCCGCCAGGCGCTCGGGGACGGAACGCGGTTCGGGGCCCGGCTGACCTACATCCGGCAGGACGCACCGCTCGGCCTCGCCCACACCGTCGCCATCGCCCGCGACTTCCTCGGCGACGACGACTTCGTGATGTACCTCGGCGACAACATGCTGCCCGAGGGCATCGCGGGCATCGCCGAGGAGTTCGCCGCGCACCGCCCGGCCGCCCATGTCGTGGTGTACAAGGTCCCCGACCCGCGCGCCTTCGGCGTGGCCGAACTCGGCGCGGGCGGTGAGGTGCTGCGCCTGGTGGAGAAGCCGCAGCAGCCGCGCAGCGACCTGGCCCTGATGGGCGTGTACTTCTTCACCGCCGCCATCCACGAGGCGGTGCGGGCCATCGAGCCCAGCGCCCGCGGTGAGCTGGAGATCACCGACGCCGTCCAGTGGCTGGTGTCGGCCGGCGCGGACGTACGGGCCGGCCAGTACGAGGGCTACTGGAAGGACACCGGGAACGTCGAGGACGTCCTGGACTGCAACCGGCACATCCTGGAGAGCCTGCGGCCCCACATGGCGGGCGCGGTCGACGACGCCAGCGTGCTGGCGGGGCCGGTCGTCGTGGAGGAGGGCGCGCGCATCGTGCGCTCCCGCGTCGAGGGACCGGCGATCATCGGCGCCGGCACCGTCCTGGAGGACAGCCACATCGGCCCGCACACCTCCATCGGGCGCGGCTGCACCGTCAGCGGAAGCCGGCTGGAGTACTCCATCGCCCTGGACGGGGCTTCGGTCACCGGCGTCCAGGGCCTGCGCAGTTCCGTCATCGGCCGCTCCGCCTGCGTCGGCACCAGCGAGCAGAGCGCGGACGGTTACCGCCTCGTCGTCGGAGACCACACCCGAGTGGAAGTCGCGGCATGAGGATCCTCATCACCGGCGCGGCCGGTTTCATCGGCTCCAACTTCGTCCGCAACCTCCTCGCGGACACCTACGCGGGCTGGGAAGGCGCCCAGGTCACCGCCCTGGACAAGCTCACCTACGCCGGCAACCGCGGCAATCTGCCGGCCGCGCACCCGCGCCTCGAGTTCGTCCGGGGCGACATCTGCGACGCGGGTCTGCTGCGCGAACTGCTGCCCGGACACGACGCCGTGGTGCACTTCGCCGCGGAATCCCATGTGGACCGCTCGCTGGAGGGCGCGGGGGAGTTCTTCCGCACCAATGTGCTCGGCACCCAGACGCTCCTCGACGCCGTGCTGGCCGGCGGGGTCGAACGAGTCGTGCACGTCTCCACCGACGAGGTGTACGGCTCGATCGCCGAGGGCTCCTGGAGCGAGGACTGGCCGCTGCTGCCCAACACCCCCTACGCGGCCTCCAAGGCATGCTCCGACCTGGTCGCCCGCACCTACTGGCGCACCCACGGCGTGAACCTCTCCATCACCCGCTGCTCCAACAACTACGGGCCCCACCAGCACCCGGAAAAGCTCATCCCGCTCTTCGTCACCAACCTCCTGGAAGGGCGGCAGGTGCCGCTGTACGGCGACGGACGCAACATCCGCGAATGGCTGCACGTGGACGACCACTGCCGCGGCATCCACCTGGTGCTCCAGGGCGGCCGGGCCGGTGAGGTCTACAACATCGGCGGCGGCAACGAGCGGACCAACCGGGCCATCACCGAGCAACTGCTCGAACTGACCGGCTCGGGCCCGGAGATGATCCGTCACGTCGCCGACCGCAAGGCACACGACCTGCGGTACTCCATCGACGAGTCCAAGATCCGCAAGGAGTTGGGCTACGCGCCGCTGACCGGGTTCGACGAGGGCCTGGCCGCCACGGTGGCCTGGTACCGGGACAACCCCGACTGGTGGAAGACCGTCAAGTACGGGGCCGAACGTGCGGCCGGCTGACGGCGGCGCGGCGGCCGGGCTCCGTGTCGTGGTGCTCGGCGGCACCGGCTACCTTGGCCGCCGCATCGGCGAGGCGTTCCGCGCCGACGGCGCCCTGGTGCACCTGGTGTCCCGCGGCCCCGCCCGGCCCGGCCCCGTGGACGCCCGGCACGTCCGCCTGGACCTGCTGGCCGCGGGCACACGCCGACTCACCGGGTTCTTCGGCTCGGTCCGCCCCGACGTGGTGGTCAACGCAGCCGGCCTGGTCTGGCGGGGCGACGAGGCCGAGATGACCGCGGGCAACGCCGACCTGGTCGCCCGGGTCACCGACGCGCTCACCTGTCTGCCCCGCCCGCCGCGGCTGATCCAGCTCGGCACCGTCCACGAGTACGGCGCCGGCACACCGGGCACCGGCACCAGCGAGGACCAGGAACCCGCTCCCGTCACACCGTACGGGCGCACCAAACTGCTCGGCACCCGGACCGTCCTGCGGGCCGCCGCCGAGGACGGCCTGGACGGCGTGGTGCTCCGCCTCGCCAACGTGATCGGCGCCGGCGTGCCGGCCGGCAGCCTCTTCGGCCGCGTCGCCGCGCACCTCGGCGAGGCCGCCCGCGCCCGGCACCTGGGCGAGGAACCGGAGGAGCTGAGGCTCCCACCGCTGCGCGCCCACCGCGACGTCCTCGACGTGCACGACGCCGTCGACGCCGTACGGGCCGCCGCCACCGCGCCCGGCACCGGCCTGAGCGGCCGGGTGGTCAACATCGGCCGTGGCGCCGCGGTCCCGATGGACGCGCTGGTCCACCGCATGGTCGAACTCAGCGGCGTGCGCCTCCCGGTCGTCGAGACCGTCGCCGACCAGCCCGCGCGCAGCGACACGCAGTGGCAGCAACTGGACGTCTCACGGGCGCTGCGGGTCCTGGGCTGGCAGCCGCGGCGCACCCTCGACGCCTCGCTGCGCGACCTGCTCTCGGCCACGGTGCCGACGCCCGTCAACGGAAGGACATGACGATGAGCGGCAACAGCCACCACAGCGGCATCGACAGCAAGGAACGGGTGCTGGACGCGGTCCGCGGCTACCACCGGCAGACCGCGCCCGACCGGGAGTTCGTGCCCGGCGTCACCGAGATCTGGCCCTCCGGCGCGGTCCTGGACGAAGCGGACCGGGTCGCCCTCGTCGAGGCCGCGCTGACCATGCGCATCGCCGCCGGACCCAGCTCCAAGAAGTTCGAGTCCGCGTTCGCCAAGCGCCTCGGGCGCCGCAAGGCCCATCTGACCAACTCCGGTTCGTCGGCGAACCTCCTCGCCGTCACGGCCCTCACCTCGCACCAGCTCGGCGACCGGCGGCTGCGGCCCGGCGACGAGGTGATCACCGTCGCGGCCGGCTTCCCCACCACCGTCAACCCGATCCTGCAGAACGGGCTCCTGCCGGTCTTCGTGGACGTCGACCTGGCCACGTACAACACGACCGCCGACCGGGTGGCGCGGGCCATCGGACCGAAGACCCGGGCGATCATCATCGCGCATGCGCTCGGCAACCCCTTCGAGGTCGCCGAGGTGGCCCGACTCGCCAAGGAACACGGCCTGTTCCTCATCGAGGACAACTGCGACGCGGTCGGCTCCACCTACGACGGACAGCTCACCGGCAGCTTCGGAGACCTGACCACGGTCAGCTTCTACCCGGCGCACCACCTCACCATGGGCGAGGGCGGCTGCGTCCTCACCTCCAACCTGGTCCTCGCCCGCATCGTGGAATCGCTGCGCGACTGGGGCCGGGACTGCTGGTGCGAACCCGGAAAGAACAACACCTGCTTCAAGCGGTTCGAGTACCAGATGGGCGACCTGCCCGCCGGCTACGACCACAAGTACATCTTCTCCCACGTCGGTTACAACCTGAAGGGAACCGACATCCAGGCCGCCCTCGGTCTCGCGCAACTCGACAAGCTGGACGGCTTCATCGAGGCACGGCGGCGCAACTGGCGCCGGCTGCGCGAGGGACTGGACGGCGTGCCCGGCCTGCTGCTGCCCGAGCCGACCCCGCGGTCCGAACCGAGCTGGTTCGGTTTCGTCATCACCGTCGACCCCGAGGCCCGCTTCACCCGCGCCGAACTGGTCGGCCACCTGGAGGAGCGGAAGATCGGCACCCGCCGGCTGTTCGCCGGCAACCTCACCCGCCAGCCGGCCTACATCGGCCGCCCCCACCGCGTCGTCGGCGACCTCACCCACAGCGACGTCATCACCGAGCACACCTTCTGGATCGGCGTCTACCCGAAACTCACCGACGAAATGCTCGACTACATGACCGCCACGATCAAGGAGTTCGTCGCCCAGCGCGGCTGAGCCCGACCAACCGCCTCCCACCCACAGATCAGGACGAGGACGATGGAGATAGTGGGAACCGGATTCCTGGCGCGCAGCCTGCGTCCGCTGGCCGGCCGGCATCCGGGCACCGTGGCCCTCGCGGCGGGGGAGTCCAGGACGAGCGGCGCCTCGGACGCGGACTTCGCGCGGGAGGCCGCACTGCTGCGCGACGTCGCCAAGCAGTGCGCGGCCACCGGACAGCGGCTGGTGTTCTTCTCGACGGCCGCGACGGGCATGTACGGGTTCGCCGAGGGACCCGGCAGGGAGGACACCCCGGTGACCCCCTACACCCCCTACGGCGCACACAAACTCGCCCTCGAGGAGCAACTGCGCGACTCCGGGGCCGACCACCTGATCCTCCGGCTGGCGCACCTGGTGGGACCGCACGGCCGGTACCACCAGCTCATACCCACGCTGTTCCGGCAGGTCCGCGCAGGGGCGGTGGCCATGCACCGGGGCGCCTCCCGGGACCTGATCCGGGTACGCGACGCGATCACGATCATCGACCGGCTGCTCGCCGCCGGTCTGCGGGCCGACACGGTCAACGTGGCCTCCGGACACGCCGTCCCGGTGGAGGACATCGTCGACCACCTCGCCGGCGCGCTGGGACTCACACCGCGCAAGGAGTACGTGGACACCGGCGTCCAGTACGCCATCTCCACCGAGAAGCTGCGCGCCCTGGTCCCTCAGGTGGCGGACATGGGCTTCGGCCCCGCCTACTACCGCCTCGTCCTCAACGACTTCCTCGCGGCCGAACATGCCTGACCGGACCGCGTACGCATCACGAGAAAGGCGGGGAGTCCCTCCGATGCCGTCCCACATCCTCCAGACGCGTGAGAACACGAGCCTGCCCGCCCGCATCGCGCTGTCGGCCGCCGCCACCGAGGGCGCACACCTGCGCACCGAGCACTTCGGCGACTGGCTGGCCGAACGGGGCAGAGCCCATACCTTCCGGGTGGAGCGGATACCGTTCGCGGAGCTGGAGGGCTGGTCCTTCCAGGAGTCCACCGGCAACCTCGTGCACCGCAGCGGCCGGTTCTTCACCGTCGAGGGCCTGCACGTCACGGAGGAGGGGGAACCCTACGGCGACGGCCCGTACGCCGACTGGTACCAGCCCATCATCAAACAGCCCGAGGTGGGCGTCCTCGGCATCCTCGTCAGGGAGTTCGACGGGGTGCTGCACTTCCTGATGCAGGCGAAGATGGAGCCCGGCAACCCGAACCTGCTCCAGCTCTCGCCCACCGTCCAGGCGACCCGCAGCAACTACACCAAGGCCCACCAGGGCGCCGACGTCAGATACATCGAGTACTTCGTCGGGCCGGACCGCGGCCGGATCGTCGCGGACGTGCTGCAGTCCGAGCACGGCTCGTGGTTCTACCGCAAGGCCAACCGCAACATGGTGGTGGAGGCCGTCGGCGACGTGCCGCTGCACGACGACTTCTGCTGGCTCACCCTCGGCCAGATCCACGCACTGCTGCACCGGGACAACGTGGTCAACATGGACTCCCGTACCGTGCTGTCCTGTCTGCCCGTCGCGGACGCCGCGCCCGGCGCCCTGCTCACCGACACCGAACTGCACTCGTGGATCACGGGCGAGCGCACCCGGCACAGCGTGCGGGCCGAGCGCGTCCCGCTGGACTCCATTCCCGGCTGGAAGCGCGGCGAGAGCGCCATCGAGCACGGCGAAGGCCGCTACTTCAAGGTCGTGGCCGTGTCCGTACAGGCGGAGAACCGCGAGGTGACGGGCTGGACCCAGCCCCTGTTCGAGCCGGTCGGCCTCGGCGTCACCGCCTTCCTCACCCGCGAGTTCGGCGGCGTCGCGCACGTACTGGTGCACGCCCGGGTCGAGGGCGGCTTCCTCGACACCGTCGAACTGGGACCCACCGTGCAGTGCACCCCGGACAACTACGCCCATCTGCCCGACGGACAACGCCCCAGGTTTCTGGACACGGTGCTGGGCGCGGGTCCTGACCGCATCCGTTACGAGGTCGTGCACTCCGAGGAGGGCGGCCGCTTCCTGAACGCCGAGAGCCGCTTCCTCGTCGTCCGGGCTGGCGAGACCGACGCCCCGCGCACCCCGCCGCCCGGCTACGCCTGGGTCACCCCCGGACAGCTCACCTCCCTGGTCCGGCACGGCCACTACCTCAACGTCCAGGCCCGCACCATGCTCGCCTGCCTCAACGCGATCGCGGAGCAGGACCGGTGACAAATCCCTTGCGGATGGGGGTGATCGGATGCGCGGGCATCGCGGTGCGCCGCATGCTCCCCGCCTTCGCCGCCAGCCCTGACGTCGAGATCGTGGCCGTCGCCAGCCGGGACGCGGCCAAGGCACGGCAGGTCGCGGAACGCTACGGCTGCCGTGCCGTGCACGGCTACGCGGAACTCCTCGCACAGGACGACGTCGATGCCGTCTATGTGCCGCTGCCCGCCGCCCTGCACGCCCGGTGGACGGAGGCGGCGCTCAGCACGGGCCGGCCCGTCCTCGCCGAGAAGCCCCTGACCACAAACCCCCGGCGCACCGCGGAACTCCTCGAACTCGCCGGCAGGAGCGGCCTGGTGCTCATGGAGAACGTCATGTTCGTCCACCACCACCGGCACGAGGCGGTGCGGCGCCTGGTCGCCGACGGCGCGATCGGCGAACTGCGCGCCTTCCACGCGGCGTTCACCATCCCGCCGCTGGCGGACACGGACATCCGCTACGACCCGGAACTCGGCGGCGGGGCGCTGGCCGACGTCGGCGTCTACCCGCTGCGGGCCGCACTGCACTTCCTCGGCAGCCGGCTCGGCGTCGTCGGCGCCCGCCTCACCCGGGGCGCGGGGCGGCGGGTCGAGACCGCGGGCGCCGCGCTGCTGGGCACCCCCGGCACCGTCACGGCCCAGATCACCTTCGGCATGGAGCACGCCTACCGCTCGTCGTACGAACTGTGGGGCAGCGAGGGCAGCATCACCGTCGACCGGGCGTTCACCCCGCCCGCCGACCACATCCCCGTGATCGGCCTGCGCCGCGGCCGGACGGCCGAGGAGATCCGGCTCGCACCGCACGACCAGGTGGCGGCCACCGTCGCGGCCTTCGCCGCTGCGGTGCGCACCGGAATCCCGCCGGACGACGGCGCCACCCTGCGGCAGGCCGAACTCCTCGACGAGATACACCGGTTCGCCGCGCGCGAAGAACCCCACGCAACTGGATGAGCGGCCGCTGCCCGGGTGCCTCGGCGACGACCGGCCGAAGGACACCGGCAGCGCATGGAAGGAGACACACTCGTGCAACGCCACATCGCTTTCTTCAACTTTCCGGCCGTAGGCCATGTCAATCCCACGATCGGCGTGGTCGAGGAGCTGGTCAGGCGCGGCCATCGCGTCACCTGCACCGTGACGGACCACTTCGCGCCCATCGTGAAGGCGGCGGGCGCCGAACCGGTCCGCTACGACTCGGTGTTCGGCGACTTCTACCGGGCCCCGCTGACCGCCGAGGAGAACGCGGGCGAGGGACTGCGGTGCCTCGACGAAAGCACCGCACTCGTGGAACAGGTCACGCCGTTCTACGAGGAGAACCGCCCGGACGTGATCGTCCACGACTTCATGGCGTGGGGAGCGCGTTTCCTCGCCGCGAAGAACGACATCCCGCTGATCCGCACCTATCCGGTGTTCGGCGCCAACGAACACTTCTCGCTCCGGGAGAAGTTCCCGGTCGCCGAGCTGACCGACCCGCAGATCATGGAGGCGGTGCAGCAGCTCGCCGGCGTGCTGCCCCGGTTCGGCCTGCCCGCCGACCCGATGGGTTTCCTCTCGTCGATCGAGAAGCGCGCCATCGTCTTCCTCCCGCGTGAATTCCAGTACGCGGGCGAGACCTTCGACGAACGGTTCGTCTTCACCGGTCCCTGCATCGCCGAACGCCCCTACCAGGGCAGCTGGCGGCCGGCCTCGGCGGACCGGCCCGTGCTGCTGATCTCGCTCGGCACCTCGGCCAGGGGCTGGCCGGAGTTCTTCACGATGGCCGTCGAAGCCTTCGGCGGCTCCGAGTGGGACGTCCTCATCACCGTCGGCGAGCACACCGACCCGGCCGGTCTCGGGCCGCTGCCCGCGAACGTCGACGTACGGCGGTACGCGCCGCAGCTCGACGTGTTGCGGCACGCCCGGCTGTTCATCACCCATGGCGGGATGAACAGCACCATGGAGGCGCTGGACAACGGCGTGCCCATGGTGGTCGTGCCGCAGACCAGCGAGCAGCGGGCGAACGCCCAGCGCGTCGCGGAGCTGGGCCTCGGCCGCCGGCTGGCCAAGTAGGACGTCACGGTGCGGAGCCTGCGCGAGGCCGCCGCCCAGGTGACGGGCGACGCCGCCGTGACCGACCGGGTGCGGGCCATGCGCGAGCGCATGCGGTCCGTGAACGGTCCCGCCGTCGCGGCCGACGCCGTCGAGCAGCACCTCGCCCAGCTGGGCTGACCACCGACGCCGCGGCACGCCCCCGTGCCGCGGGCGGCCGCACCGGTGTCGTACGGCCCCGCTCACAGGCCGTACGACACCGGCAGGCCCGACGCCGCCGCACTATCGCAGTCGACCGGGCCCCGCGGCCGCGGTCCGCGCCGCAGCGACGGCGCCCTGCACCTACCGGGGACGGTGACCGACCTGATGGACCATCTCGAAGAACTCAAGGAATTCGCCCGCCTGCACGCCCGCGGCCAGGGCATGACGCCCGAGCACGCCACACGTGTGCTCGCCCGGATCACCAACGACACCACCGGGGACGTGGGCTCCTGGGCCGCGGTGTGGACCGCCGAGGGCCGGGCCGCAGCCGAACGCGGCGACCTGCTCGACGCGTGCCGGCACTACGCGCTCGCCCGCTTCCCGTACCACGGCGACCCCGACCGCCGAAGAGCCCAGCGGCTCTGCGTCGACACCTTCGACCAGTGGCGCCGCGGCCAGGACGGCATCGAACGCCTGGAGTTCGACCACGGCGGCGAAACCGTCGCCTGCTGGGCCGCCGGACTCGGCAGATCCCGCCCGCTGCTGCTCGTCATGGGCGGCATCGTCAGCGTCAAGGAACAGTGGGCGCCGCTGCTGCCCCTGCTGCGCAGGCTCGGCTGGGCCGCCGTCGTCACCGAACTGCCGGGCGTCGGCGAGAACACCCTCACCTACGGCCCCGACTCCTGGCGCACCCTCGGCCTGCTGCTCGACCATCTCGCCGACCGCGCCCGGGTCGACGACACCTCGATGCTCGCCCTCAGCTTCAGCGGCCACCTCGCCCTGCGCGCCGCCGTCGAGGACCCGCGCATCCGCCGCGTCCTCACCGTGGGCGCGCCCGTCGCCGCCTTCTTCGCCGACCGGACATGGTGGCCGCGTGTGCCCGGCATCACCGCCGACACCCTGCGCCGGCTCACCGGCAGCGACGACCTCACCCAACTCCACGCCCTGTTGCCGGAGTTCGCCCTCACGCCGAAGCAGCTCGGGCAGCTGCGCATCCCCGTGAGATACGTCGCCAGCAGCCGCGACGAGATCATCCCGGACACCGAGCGCACGCTGCTGCGCGACACGCTCCACGACGTCCGGTTCAGGACGTTCGACGACGTGCACGGCTCGCCCGCCCATCTCGGCGCGATGCGACGCTGGCTCATCACCCAGCTGCTGTGGCTGCGCGTCGCCCGCCGCGGCGCCCGGCCGGGCTCCCGCGCCCCGCTCGGCGGGAGAGTCGCGTGAGCGTGAGCGGGGGCGGGAGCCGGGACGCCGCGACCCGCGGCGTCCCGGGCGGCACTGTGCGGCCCTGGCAGTCGCCGGCCTCGCTCGGCCTCACCGAGGACGATCCGACGCCCGTCAGGCACGGGCCGCCGCACGGCGGTCAGCCCGAGCCCGCCAGGCGCTCCGCCGCCGTCAGCGCCTCCAGCGCGCTCGCCTGGGTGCGCCAGTCCGCCGGGTTGGGGGAGGTACCCGACCAGCGCTGGCCGAGACGGTTGAGCGGGTCACGGTCGGTGGCCCAGAGCGAGTCGGCCTGCCGCGTGAGGTAGGCCCGGTAGGCGGCGGACCCGGTGGCGTCCGCCAGGTCGGCGAGGTGGCGCACGAAGATGCCCTTGAACTGCTTCTGGTTGTCGTCGCAGGAGTTCGCGCCGAGGTCGCAGGACTCGGTCAGCACGCCGTCGCGGGTCAGCGCCGGCGAGGAGATCGCCGCGTCGGCCAGCCGCTTCGCGGTCTGCAGGTACCGGCCGTCGCCGGTGGACCGCCACAGCTGGGTGAACGCGCCGATGGCCAGGCCCTGGTTGTAACTCCACACGGTCTGGCCGTTGTTGCCGCACGACGCGGTCAGCCCGTCGTTGACAAGACCGGAGGAGTTGATCATCCCGCTGCCCAGGTACCAGTCGGCCGCCGTGGCCGCGCGGGCGCCCCACACCGTGTCGCCGCCGATCCGCTGGTGCAGTGAGGTGGCCAGCCACAGATACAGGCCGTTGGTCACGGCGTTCTTGTAGGTGCGCTCCCGGTCCCACCACACCCCGCCGCCGCAGCTGCCGGTGTCCCAGTACTGGTGGACGTAGTCGGTGATCGTGACCGCCTCGTCCAGATAGCGTCGCTCGCCCGTGTGGTCGTAGGCGGTCAGCCAGGCCACCGCCCACCAGGCCGCGTCGTCGACGGCCCGGCTGATGAAGTGGCCCTCGACCGGGTCCGAGCTGCGCGCGCCCGCCGGGAAGACACCGCGGTTCTGCTCGAAGGTACGGGCGATCGCCCAGTCGTAGTCGTGCCGTCCGGTGCGCTCGGCGAAGTCGACCAGCGCGGTCAGCGCCGCCGCCGAGTTCCACCAACTGCTGTGCCACCAGCCCTCCATCGTGTGGTACGACGCCATCAGCGCGTCCGCAGCGGCGCGCGCCCGGGTCGGCGCGGGCCTGGCCCAGGCCGTGCAACTGCCCTCCTGGTGAGCGGCCTCACGGCCGCAGGCGCGGACGGCCCCGCCGTACAGCAGACCGCGCGGGTCCCGCGTGGCGAACATGGCCGTACGGGCCGAGGCGGCACCGGACGGCACGCTCGTACGGCCGAGGGAGGACCCCTCGGGCCAGCTCGCGCCGCCGTCCCAGGAGCGGTCCAGCCAGATCTCGTCGCCCGCCGCGCCGCCCGAGACGACGCCCCAGGCCATGCCGCCCCGCTGGTCGACGTGCAGGCTGATGGTGCGTCCGAAGAGGCTGGTGGACGGCACGGGTGTGTCGTCGCCCGCGGCCGTGGCGGGGTCGGCCCCGTCGCACCGCGAGCCGTCGCACACCGTCGGGTACACCCAGTCGGTGCAGGTGACGGCGTTCGCGTCACCGCAGGCGCGGATCCAGCCGCGCCGGTGCCCGACCGGATCGGTGATGTTGTACATCAGCGTGCGGGTGCCGGTCCAGGTGCCGGGGATGCTCGCCTTGCCGAGCAGGGGCTCCCAGGTGGCGCCCCGGTCCCAGGACCGGTCGAGCCACACCGAGTCGCCGCTGACGCCGTTGTCGATGCTCGCCCAGGCCATGTCGTCCGGGTCGGAGACGTGCAGCCGCAGGATCCGGCCGTTGATGTTCCGGTCCGGCACCGGGAAGCCGTCCTGGCGGGCCCGCGAGGGGTCCAGGGTGTCGCACGCCAGGGCACAGACCTGTGTCGCGGCACGGGCGGGCGCGGGCAGGGCCAGCAGCCCGGCCAGGGCCAGCAACAGGGCCAGGAATCCGCCGAGGAGGGGATGGGTCCGCGCTGTCATGGGATACCGTCCGTCCCTGTTCGTGGCGTTCACGGTGTTCACAGCGTTCACGGTGTTCACAGTGTTCACGGTGTTCACAGTGTTCACGGCGTCGCGTCGAGCAGGTCGAGGGCGCTGTGCTGGCGCGCCGCGTCCACCTTGTCGACGGGCCCCGACCAGCGCAGCCCGTACTGGTCGAGGGCGTTGCGGTCGCCCGCCTGGGCGCGGTCCGCCTGGCGGCGCAGATAGGCCGTGTAGGGATGGTCCGGCAGCGCCGCGTTGAGCCGGCCGAGGCCCCGCACATGCGCGCCCTTGAAGGACGGCCCGTCGCCGCCGCAGTCGCCGTCCTCGCACGGGTCGCGCAGGATGCCCTCCGCGGTGTGCAGCGAGGGGGCCGTGGTCGCCGCGTCGGCGATCTGCCGGGCGCGGGTGAGCAGGGCGCCGTCGCCGGTGGCCCGGTGCAACTCGGTGAGCGCGCCGAGCAGCACGCCCTGGTTGTACGACCAGACGGCCTGGCCGTTGTTGCGGCAGGTGGACAGGTCGATGCCGTCGTTGACCAGCTGGGAGCCGTTGATCATGCCGGTGCCCTGGAACCAGGACCAGCCGGCGCGGGCCCGGTCGAGATACGTCGTGTCGCCCGGGATCCGGTTGTGCAGGGCCGCGCTCAGCTGGATGTACAGGGAGTTGGCGATGGCGTTCTTGTAGGTCCGCGCCGTGCTCCACCACACACCGCCGCCGCAGGTGCCGTCCCAGTACGCGGCCATGTGGTCGGCGTCGGCGCGGGCGGTGTTCAGATAGCGGCTGTCGCCGGTCAGGTCGTAGGCGGCGATCCAGGCCAGTCCCCACCAGCCGGTGTCGTCGATGTACTCGTTGCGGAACTGCCCGTCACGCGAGTTCACGTTCAGGTCGTAGGTGCGGGAGACCGCGTAGGCGTAACTGCCCATGCCGGTCACCCGGATGTTGTCGATGACGGCGGTCAGGGCGTTGGCCGAGTTCCACCAGCCGGTGGTGTCGAACAGGCCGGTTCCGTAGTTGTAGAAGGTCATCAGAGCGGTGGCCGCCGCCGTGCGCCGCTCGCCGGCGTTCCAGGTGGTGCGGGCCCACGGGGTGCACGCGATCTCGGCGCGGTCCCCGGCCCTGCCGCAGGCGCGCAGCGCGCCGACGCCGTGGTTGTTCCAGTCGTCCACGTTGTACATGAGCGTGCGCCAGTCGCGCCGGCCGTCCGGGACGGCGGTGGCGCCGAGCCTGCTGCCCGCACTCCAGGTGCGGCCGCCGTCGAAGGAGCGGTCGAGCCAGACCTCGTCACCCGGGCTGCCGTTGCCGATGGACGCCCAGCCCATCGCGTCGGCGTCGTCGAAGTGGAGGACGACCGACCGCCCGTACAGGGTCGCGGTGACCGGGGTCCGGTCGCCCGGGGAGAGGGCGGGGTCACGGGCGTCGCAGTACCGGTTGCAGACGGTCGCCGCCACGGTGGCGCTGGCGGCGGACGCCGGGCGCGGGGCGAGGGCGGCGAGCAGCGCCAGAGCGAGCGCCGCGGCCGGGCGGCGCAGGCCGCGCGGTGGTCGCAGGCCGAGGCGTGGTGCGGGAGTCATGGGGCCTCCCCGTCGGGACGTGCTGCGGTGTGCGGGATATGAGAGCGCTCTCGGACGGTAGTGAGCGGCGGGCCGGGCGTCAACGGGACGCACACGTACGGGAGTTGAAGAAGAACCCGGTGAGCGTGGCGGGGCGCGTGCGTGCCCCGGCGCCCGGGATGCCAGGCGCGCCGCTGGATGGGCCGTGCTATGCCATCGGTCGCCTGCGGCACCATCGTGGCTGGTCGCGCAGTTCCCCGCGCCCCTTCAGGGCGCCGGCGAACCGCGGCGGACTTCACCGGACCTGCTTGGAGAGGGAGCAACCATGAACGACTCGTACGCCGTCGCCGAACCGGCGGCCGGCCGATGACCGCCGGCATCGACACCCCCGACCGCCGGGGCCGCACCGGCCTCGACCGGACCGGCCTCGACCTCACCGGCAACCCCCGTGTCAGGGTGCGCGAGGTGGAACTCCTCTCCAGCCACTGGTACGTCGAACGCGCCACCACCTTCGACTTCCGCCGCGCCGACGGCACCTGGAGCACCCAGCAGCGCGAGACGCACGACCGCGGCAACGGAGCCACCCTGCTGCTGTACGACGCCGAACGGGCGACCGTGCTGCTCACCCGGCAGTTCCGCTTCCCGGTCTACGTCAACGGCCACCCCGACGGCATGCTCATCGAGACCCCGGGCGGACTGCTCGACGACGAGGACGAGCACCCCGAGGTCGCCGTGCGGCGCGAGGCGGTGGAGGAGACCGGGCACACCGTGGGCGAGGTCCGGCACGTCTTCGACGTCTATATGAGCCCCGGCTCGGTCACCGAACGCGTCTCCTTCTACGCCGCCGCCTACGGTCCCTCGACCCGCACCCACGAGGGCGGCGGTCTTCACGAGGAGGGCGAGGACATCGAGATCCTCGAACTGCCCTTCCGCCGGGCCCTGGAGATGATCCGCACCGGCGAGATCGCCGACGCCAAGACGATCATGCTGCTCCAATGGGCGGCGCTGGAAGGGCCGTTCGCCGCCGCTTGACTTGAAGAGCGCTCCAGGCATGAGACTCCGTTGCACGCACCCGACATGCCGGGTGCGTGGAACGGAGGGACACCCATGAAGTACCGCACCATCGGCTCCGATCCGGCCACCCGCCGCCGGGTGAGCGTGCTCGCGCTCGGCGCCATGCTGTTCGGCTCGCGGACCGACGAGAAGACCTCCTTCGCCGTGCTCGACCGCTATGTCGAGGCCGGCGGGAACTTCATCGACACCTCGGACAACTACGCGTTCTGGGAGGACGGCGGCCAGGGCGGGCAGAGCGAGGAGCTGCTCGGCCGCTGGCGGCGCAGCCGGGGCGTCGGCGACGAGATCGTCATCGCGACCAAGCTCGGCGCCCGGCCGCTCGCCCCCGGCACCAGTTATGTCGACAACCCCGAGGGCCTGTCGGCGAAGGTGATCCGCGAGTCCGCCGAGCGCAGCCGCGAACGCCTGGGCGTGGCGAAACTCGACCTGCTCTACGCGCACATAACGGAGCCGACCGTGGAGCTGCGGGAGACCGTCGAGGGGTTCGCCGCGCTCGTCGCCGAGGGCACCGTCGGCCTGCTCGGCGTGAGCAACCACGCCGTGTGGCGTGTGGAGCGGGCCCGCGCGCTGGCCGCCGGGGCGGGCCTGCCCGGCTACGAGGTCCTTCAGTACCAGCACAGCTACCTCAGGCCGCGCACCGACGTGCCCAGCGACCTGTTCCCGGACGGCTCTCTGGGCGGCACGGACGCACAGCTGATCGACTATCTGCGGGCCGAGCCGGAGCTGACCCTGGTCGCCTACTCGCCGCTGCTGACCGGCGCGTACACCCGGGCGGACAAGCCGCTGCGGCCCGACTACGACCACCCGGGCACCCCGGCCCGGCTCGCGGCCCTGCGCGATGTCGCCCGGCAGACCGGCGCGACCCCCAACCAGGTGGTGCTGGCCTGGCAGTTGGGCGGGCCGCTGCCCGTCGTCCCGCTCGCCGGTGCCTCCTCGGTGGCCCAGCTGGAGGAGAACCTGGCCGCCGTGGACCTGGAGCTGACGGCGGAGCAGCGGGCCCGGCTGGACGAGGCCCACTGAGAGGCGTGCTACCGGTGCCGGATCAGCCCTTGTCGGAGCCCAGGGTGAGCCCGTTGACGATGTTCAGCGCGGAGGTGATCGGCATGTTCTCCCCGGTCGAGATGACAGCGGCAGCGTGATCTGCCAGTACAGCCGCCACACCGAGGCCCCGTCGACGGGCGCGGCCTCGGTCAGCTCCTGCGGCAGCGAGCATCACAGCCGCATGTCCGGCCGGCGTCAATAGGCCAGGTCTCTCCTGCCCGAGACGTGACCGACCCGCACGGGACCGCCCGGAAGGCTCCTGAACTGCCGCAGGCCGACCAGCAGTTGGCGGTCGAAGGGGGCGCCGGGTCGGCCGGTCGCGGACGCGGGCCGTGGCGAGCGCCGCGTGCTCATCGTGATCAGATCGTAGGGCGTGACCGACTCGGTCGTGCCTGATGCTCCCTAGGCTGTCCTCAGGGTCGGGGTCCGACGCCTTCCAGGTGGAGGACCCGGCGGGTCACGCTGTCCACGGTTTGTAATTACATTCGGACCTGATTGTGAAATGATGTCTTAACAAAGTATTGACAGCAGGCGCGTCAGGCACTTGGATCCCGTCCCAGCACACACCGCACAACGACCCGGACCGCCCCGGTTCAGGGACCCGGATCCTCGCGGATCCCTCCCTTTCCCCGGTAGCACAGTGAGGTGCAGGAAAGATGGACCGCTCTTCTCGCTCCCGCTCCCGCAGACTGGCCCCCGTCGTGGCCGTCGCCGCCGCGGCTGCGCTGGCTCTCGCAGGCTGTTCCAGCAGCTCCGGCGGAAAGAAGGCCGACGAGGGAGGGTCGGGCGCCTCCGCGGGCAAGGCCACCACTCCCCGGATGACGGTCGCCCTGGTCACCCACCAGGCCCCGGGCGACACCTTCTGGGACATCGTGCGCAAGGGAGCCGAGGCGGCGGCGGCCAAGGACAACATCAAGCTCGTCTACGCGCACGACCCGAACGCCGGCGCCCAGGCCAACCTGGTGCAGAACGCCGTCGACCAGCACGTCGACGGCATCGCCGTGACCCTCGCCAAGCCGGACGCCATGAAGGACGTCATCGCCAAGGCGAAGGCCGCGAACATCCCCGTGGTCGGCCTCAACTCCGGTGTGAGCGACTGGAAGAAGCTCGGGCTGCTGGAGTTCTTCGGCCAGGACGAGAGCGTCGCCGGCGAAGCGCTCGGCAAGCGGCTGAACGAGGAGGGCGCCAAGAAGGCCGTGTGCGTGATCCAGGAGCAGGGCAACGTCGGCCTCACCCAGCGCTGCGACGGCGTGAAGAAGACGTTCTCCGGCACCACGGAGACGCTGTACGTGAACGGCACCGACATGCCGTCCGTGCAGTCGACGATCACCGCCAAGCTGAAGCAGGACAGAGGCATCGACTACGTCGTCGCCCTCGGCGCCCCCTACGCCCTGGCCGCGGTCCAGTCGGCCGGGGACGCGGGCAGCAAGGCGAAGATCGCCACGTTCGACCTGAACAAGGACCTGACCGGCGCCATCTCCAAGGGCACGATCCAGTTCGCGGTGGACCAGCAGCCGTATCTGCAGGGCTATCTGGCGGTCGACTCCCTGTGGCTGTACAAGAACAACGGCAACTACAGCGGCGGCGGTGAGCAGCCGGTGCTGACCGGGCCCGCCTTCGTCGACAAGTCGAACGTCGACAGGGTCGCCCAGTTCGCCGCGAAGGGCACCCGGTGATGAGTATGACCCAACAGGCTGAGCCGGCGGTCGGCACACCGCCGGGCCCCGGCCGCAAGGAGAGCGACGGCCGCACCGCCGAGCGCCCCCTGGTACTGCGCATGCTGGCCCGCCCGGAGGTGGGCGTCTTCCTCGGCGCGCTGGCCGTCCTCGTCTTCTTCCTCGTCGCCGCGCCCGCGGTCCGCCAGGGCAGCTCGATGGCCACCGTCCTCTACCAGTCCTCGACCATCGGCATCATGGCCCTGCCCGTGGCCCTGCTGATGATCGGCGGCGAGTTCGACCTCTCCTCCGGCGTCGCCGTGGTCTCCTCGGCGTTGACCGCGAGCATGCTCAGCTACCAGCTGACGCTGAACGTCTGGATGGGCGTGATCGTCGCCCTGATCGTCTCCCTCGCCATCGGCGCGTTCAACGGCTGGATGGTGGTCAGGACCGGACTGCCCAGCTTCCTGGTCACCCTCGGCACCTTCCTGATCCTCCAGGGCCTCAACCTCGCCGTGACCAAGCTGGTCACCGGCAACGTCGCCACCGACGACATCAGCGACATGGACGGCTTCGACCAGGCGAAGAAGATCTTCGCGTCCTCCTTCGACATCGGCGGCGTCCAGGTGAAGATCACCGTGGTGTGGTGGCTGGTCTTCGCCGCCCTGGCCACCTGGGTGCTGCTGCGCACCAAGTACGGCAACTGGATCTTCGCCGTGGGCGGCAACAAGGACAGCGCCCGCGCGGTCGGCGTCCCCGTCGACTTCACCAAGATCACGCTGTTCATGGCGGTCGGCTTCGGCGCCTGGTTCGTCGGCATGCACCAGCTCTTCGCCTTCAACACCGTGCAGTCCGGCGAGGGCGTCGGCCAGGAGCTGATCTACATCGCCGCGGCGGTGATCGGCGGCTGCCTGCTCACCGGCGGTTACGGCTCCGCGATCGGCCCGGTCTTCGGCGCCTTCATGTTCGGCATGGTGAACCAGGGCATCGTCTACGCCGGCTGGAACCCCGACTGGTTCAAGGCGTTCCTCGGCGTCATGCTGCTCGGCGCCGTCCTCATCAATCTGTGGGTCCAGCGCACGGCGACCCGGAGGTGACCCGATGACCAGCGACACGACCGGAACCCACGGCGCCGTCCTCCAGGACGCGCCCGACGAGAACGCACCGCTCGTCGAACTGCGCGGCGCGGGCAAGTCCTACGGGAACATCCGCGCCCTGCACGGCGTCGACCTCACGGTGCACCCGAGCCGGGTGACCTGCGTCCTGGGCGACAACGGCGCCGGCAAGTCCACCCTCATCAAGATCATCTCGGGGCTGCACCAGCACACCGAGGGCGACTTCCTCGTCGACGGGCGGCCGGTGCGCTTCGGCACCCCGCGCGAAGCCCTCGACGTGGGCATCGCCACCGTCTACCAGGACCTGGCAACCGTCCCCCTGATGCCGGTGTGGCGCAACTTCTTCCTCGGCTCCGAGATGACCAAGGGCCCCTGGCCGGTCCGCCGCCTGGACATCGCCCGCATGAAGCAGACCGCCGACCGGGAACTGCGCAACATGGGCATCGTCCTGGACGACCTGGAGCAGCCCATCGGCACGCTCTCCGGCGGCCAGCGCCAGTGCGTCGCCATCGCCCGCGCCGTCTACTTCGGCGCCCGCGTCCTGATCCTGGACGAGCCGACCGCCGCACTCGGCGTGAAGCAGTCCGGTGTCGTCCTGAAGTACATCGCCGCCGCCCGCGACCGCGGCCTCGGCGTCATCTTCATCACCCACAACCCGCACCACGCCTACATGGTCGGCGACCACTTCAACGTGCTGCGCCTCGGCACCCTCGAACTCAGCGCCGAGCGCTCGAAGATCACCCTGGAGGAACTGACCAACCACATGGCGGGCGGCGCCGAACTCGCGGCCCTCAAGCACGAACTGGCGCAGGTGCGCGGTGTCGACGTGGAGGAGCTTCCCGAGGCGGGCGATCTTGCCGCGCCGTCCGCGGACTCCCCCGAACAGACGCCCTGACCATGGCGAACGCCCCCGACCGCATCCGAGTCGGGGGCCCCGACTTCTGGGGCGAACCGCCCGCCGCCGCACCGGAGTCGGAGCCGGTGCCGGCCGGCGCTCAGCGACTCGGGCGGAGCTGTCCGCGATCCTCGGATGAGGACGTGTACCCGTGCGAGCCGGACGGGCCGCAGCCCAGCGCACGCGCCGGCTCCCGCGCACGCGCCGGCTCCCGCGCCCGTGCGGGCGAGAGCCCGCGGGCGCGCCGGCGCGTCCGGCCTCGGCGCCGTCCTTCCGGACCGGCTCTTCGGCCCCGGGCGGGAACCCGCGGCCCGCCGCACGCGTTCACCCGGTGCAAGGGTGTGCACACCAGGAACCGGCACGACGGGGAGGACCGGGATGACACACACGAGAGCGCAGCAGCAGATGCCGGACGCGACGGCCGAGGCCGCCCTGCGCCGCTCCCGCTTCGGCACGCTGCCGCGGCGTATCCACCCGCGGGACACGGTGGAGACGAACCAGGCCACGCCCCGCGACCCCGCCCGGGACGCCTACCACCCCGACGACTGGCTGGTCCGCTACTGCCTGTGAGCCCCCTCGGGCACGGCCGGTGGCGGGCGGCGCATCGTCGCCGGGGCGGTGCGGCCCCCCTCAGGCCGTGCGGACCTCCTCGACCGTCACCGGACGGTGCTCGCGCAGGGACAGCGTGCAGGCCTCCGCGATCCAGCCGGCCTCCAGGGCGTCCGCGATCGTGCACGGAGAGGGCCGGCGGCCGGCCACGACCTCGGTGAACGCCGTCAGTTCGGCGCGGTAGGCGTCGGTGAAGCGGTCCATGAAGAAATCGTGCGGGGGGCCGGCAGGGAAGGTCACCCCGGGCTCGACGGAGCGCAACGGGAGCTTGTCCTCCAGGCCGACGGCGATGGAGTCCCGGAAGCCGTGCAACTCCATGCGGACGTCATAGCCCCGCGCGTTGTGGCGGCTGTTGGAGACCACCGCGATGGTGCCGTCGTCCAGCGTCAGGATCGCACCGGTGGTGTCCGCGTCGCCCGCCTCCTTGATGTAGTCGGCGCCCCGGTTGCCGCCCACCGCGTACACCTCGGTCACCTCGCGGCCGGTCACCCAGCGGATGATGTCGAAGTCGTGCACGCTGCAGTCGCGGAAGATGCCGCCGGAGGCCGCGATGTACGCGGCCGGCGGCGGGGCCGGGTCCAGCGTGGTCGAGCGGATCGTGTGCAACGTGCCGAGTTCACCGCCCTGCACCGCGGCCCGCGCGGCGACGAAGCCCGCGTCGAAGCGCCGGTTGTAGCCGATCTGGACGGGCACGTCGCTGTCCGCCACGGACCTGAGCACCGCCACACCCTCCGCCATCGTGCGGGCGACGGGCTTCTCGCAGAAGACGGGGACCCCCGCCTCGACACCGGCCAGGATCAGGGCCGGATGGGCGTCGGTCGCCGCCGCCACGACGAGGCCGTCCACACCGGCGGCCAGCACCGCCTCGGGTGAGTCCGCGACCTGCGCCCCGAACCGCTCGGCGGCGGCCTTGGCCGCGTCCGCGAACGGATCGGCGACGACCAGGGACTCGACCGCGTCCAGTGCGGCCAGTGTCTCGGCATGAAAGGCCCCGATACGCCCGAGCCCAAGAATTCCCATACGCATAAACGTGCAACTCCTAGATACAGAGCGCCCCGAAGGGGCGCGGGGAACTGCGCGACCGGCCACAACGCCGCCGCACCCGACCGACGACAGGTGGCGCCCCAAAGGGGCGCGGGGAACTGCGCGACCAGCCACAATGCCTGCCGCACCCGACCGACGACAGACGACAGACGGCGCCCAACGGCCGAACCAGCGGAGCGCCTAGTCCAGGCCGCCCAGGACGTTCTGGTCCCAGTCGATCACGGAACCGGTCACCACGCCGGACCGCTCGGACAGCAGGAACACCACGAAGTCGGCGATCTCGTCCGGCTGGCCGAGCTTGCCCATCGGCAGCCGGGCCGCGGCCTGCTCGCGCCAGTCGTCCCCGGCGCCGTGGAAGGTCCGCTGCGTCGCGTCCTCTCCCTCGGTGGCCGTCCAGCCGATGTTCAGGCCGTTGATCCGGATCCGGTCCCAGCGGTGGGCGTGCGCCGCGTTGCGGGTCAGACCGATCAGGCCCGCCTTGGCGGCGACGTACGGGGCGAGGAACGGCTGACCGCCGTGCGCCGAGGACGTGATGATGTTGACGATCGTGCCGGGCGCCTCGCGCGCCACCATGTCGGCGACCGCCGCCTGCATGGCGAAGAACGGCCCCTTCAGGTTGATCGCGATGTGCGCGTCGAACAGGTCGGGCGTGGTGTCCAGCAGGGTGCCGCGCGAGGTGAGCCCGGCCGAGTTGACCAGGCAGTCGACCCGGCCGTACGCGGCGACCACCTCCGCCACGGCCGCCTTGGCCTGCTCGGCGTCGGCGAGGTCGGCCCGCACGTACCGTGCCTTGCCGCCCGTCGCCGACAGCTCGGCGACCAGCGCCTCGCCCGGCTCGGGGCGCCGCCCGGTCACGGCGACGGTGGCCCCCTCGCGGACGGCGGCCCGCGCGATGGCGGCGCCCACGCCCTGGCTACCGCCGTTGACGAGGACCACCTTGTCGTCGAGAAGTCCCATGATGTGCCTGCCCCTTCAGCTCTCGTACGCTCTTCGTCCGCCCTCGGCGGCTTTCATCGGCCGTCGCCGGTGTGAGCCGGCGTTCATCGGCTCGCGCGCCGCTCGGCGCCGGCCCGCAGCCCGTCCCGCAGGGCCTGCGGGGTCCACTCCTCGCGCACCGCCCGCCGTACCAGGTCCGCCTGGCTGGGCGGGGCCAGGCCGTCGAGCGGCGGGTCGCGGTCGAGGTTGGTGGGGAACGGGTAGCCCTCGGCGCTCGCCGCGATCACCCGGTCCAGCCACGGCTCGCCCACGCCCTCGGCGCGCCGCTTCAGCAGCACCGGGAAGACCGCGTTCACCACGGCCTGCCGGTCCACCGTCTCCATCGCCCGGCCGAACGCCGAGGACACCTGGAGCAGGTTGGCCATGCGCCGCACGTCCGCGGAGCGGTTCGCGCCGGCGGCGTGGAACAGCGCGGGGTTGAAGAAGGCCGCGTCGCCCTTGGCCAGCGGGAGCTGGACGTGGTGCTCCTCGAAGTACGCCCGGAACCGCGGAAGCCGCCAGGCCAGATAGCCGGGCTCGTACCGCTGCGAGTACGGCAGATACAGCGTCGGCCCCGACTCGACGGGCATGTCGCAGTGGGCGACCGCGCCTTGGAGGGTCAGCACGGGCGAGAGGCGGTGCACATGCGCCGGGTAGGCGGCGGCGACCTCACCGGTGAGGAAGCCCAGGTGGTAGTCGCGGTGCGGGAACTGGGCGGCGCCGCCCGGGTTGACGACGTTGATCTGCGAGGTGACCTGGTAGCCGGGCCCGAGCCAGGCCGTCGAGACGAGGGCCAGGATGTCGTTGGCGTAGTAGTCGGCGAACGCCTCCGGGTCGGCCGGCGCCGCCTTCTCCAGGGCGTTCCACACCCGGTCGTTGGTGCCCGGCGCGGCGAAGTGGTCGCCGGCCGGCGCACCCGCGGCCCGCTGCTCGGCGATCAGCGCGTCGAACACGGCGGTGGCCCGGTCCACGACCGAGGTGTCGGGGAAGGCGCCCTGGAACACCACGACGCCGGGCCCGTCGGTCAGCGCGCGGACCAGTTCCGCCGCGACCTTCCGCGCGTCGTCGGCGGCGCGCAGCCGGGCGCTGTCGTAGACGAGGACGTTCTGCTGCACCGCCGAGGCGTGCGGATAGTCGGCGAGGCGGGTGGTCCGCCCGACGAGCGCACGGAACGCGTCGAGATCGCAGTCCCGTTCGGACAGCCAGGCACGGCCTTGCGCGGCGGTGACGGACATCGGCGTCCCTCTTTTCGGTCACGGGGCTGACGTGGTGGTGCCATTCTTGTCAGTACAAACCCCTCGAACAACCAGCAGGCAGCCATCAAAAACCCCTCACCGAGCCGAGGAGCCTCCTGCCATGGGCCACCCCTTCCCGATCCGTGAGATCGCACGTCAGGCAGGTCTGAGCGAGGCCACCGTGGACCGTGTGCTGAACGGCAGGGGAGGGGTGCGGGAGAGCACCGCGCAGGAGGTGCACCGGGCCATCGCCGACCTGGACCGGCAGCGCACCCAGGTACGGCTCGTCGGGCGCACCTTCATGGTCGACATCGTGATGCAGGCACCCGAGCGGTTCACCACCGCCGTGCGCGCCGCCCTGGAGGCCGAACTGCCCGGCCTGCACCCGGCGGTGCTGCGCTCCCGCTTCCACTTCCGGGAGACCGGGCCGGCCGCCGAGCAGGTCGACACCCTGGACCGGATAGCCAGGCGCGGTTCGCAGGGCGTGATCCTCAAGGCGCCGGACGTCCCCGAGGTGACCGCGGCCGTCGGCCGTCTCACCGCAGCGGGCGTCCCCGTGGTCACCCTGGTGACCGATCTGCCCGCCAGCGGCCGGCTCGCCTACGTCGGCATCGACAACCGGGCGGCGGGCGCCACGGCCGCCTACCTCATGGGCCAGTGGCTCGGCGACCGTCCCGGCCATGTGCTCACCAGCCTGAGCAGCGGCTTCTTCCGCAACGAAGAGGAGCGCGAGATGGGCTTCCGCAGCGCCATGCGGGCCCTGCACCCGGAGCGCAGGCTCATCGAGATCGCCGAGGGACAGGGCCTGGACGTCACCCAGTACGACCTCGTCCGGGCCGCCCTGGAACACGACCCGGAGATCCGCGCGGTCTACTCCATCGGCGGCGGCAACATCGCCACCCTGCGGGCCTTCGCCGACCTCGGCCGCGAGTGCGCCGTGTTCGTCGCCCACGACCTGGACCACGACAACACCGCGCTGCTGCGCGAACACCGGCTGTCCGCGGTGCTCCACCACGATCTGCGCCACGATCTGCGCGAGGCCTGTCATCTGGTGATGCGCGCCCACGGCGCGCTGCCACCCGCCGGGCCCACCCTGCCGTCCGCGATCCAGGTGGTCACGCCCTACAACATGCCTACGACACCGGCAGGTTGACCCAGGACCCGGTCTTAGCGGACCGGGCCATCGCGTCCAGTACGACGGCGCTGTGCACGGCGTCCGCGAGGGTGGTGCCGTGCGGGGTGCCCTCGGCGATCGAGCGCAGGAACCGGTACGCCTCGATGACCTTGAGGTCGTCGTAACCCATGGCGTTGGCCGCCCCGGGCTGGAAGGCGCCGAACTCGCCCTGGCCGGGGCCCACGTACACCGTGCTGACCGGCTGGTCCTGGTACGTGGTGCCGCGGCTGACCGCGAGTTCGTTCATCCGGCGGAAGTCCCAGGACACCGCGCCCCTGGTGCCGTGCACCTCGAAGCCGTAGTTGTTCTGTTCGCCGACCGAGACCCGGCAGGCTTCGAGGACGCCCCGGGCGCCGGAGGCGAAGCGCAGCAGACAGCTGACGTAGTCCTCGTTCTCCACCGGGCCCAACACGCCTCCGGAGGCCAGCGCATGGCCCGCGGTCGCGCCCGTGGGGCGGGCCCGCTCGGGGACGAAGATCGCGGTGTCGGCGGTCAGCGACGCGATGTCGCCGAGCAGGAAGCGGGCCAGGTCGGCGCCGTGCGAGGCGAGGTCGCCGAGGACCCCGCTGCCGCCGCGCTCACGCTCGTAGCGCCAGGTCAGGGCGCCATCCGGATGGGCCGCGTAATCGCTGAACAGGCGGATGCGGACATGGGTGACGGTGCCGATCTCGCCGCCGGCGATCAGCTCGCGGGCACTCTCCACGGCAGGCGCGTTGCGGTAGTTGAAGCCGACCGCGCCCTGCACCCCGGCCGCGGCCACGGCGTCCGCCACCGCCCGCGCGTCGTCGGCGGTCAGCCCCACCGGCTTCTCGATCCAGATGTGCTTGCCCGCCTCGGCCATCGCGACACCGATCTGGCGGTGCAGGAAGTTGGGCGCGGTGATGCTGACCGCCCGCACCCGGGGATCGGCCGCCACCTCGCGCCAGTCGCGGGTGGTCGAGGCGAACCCGAACTGCCGGGCCGCCTCCTCGGCCCGGCCCGGCACCTCCTCGGCGACGGTGACCAGCCGGGGTCGCAGACCCAGCTGCGGATAGTGGTGCGGGACCCGGGCGTACGCCTGGGTGTGCACCCGGCCCATCCAGCCGAACCCGACGACGGCGACACCGAGCGCATCCACCATGGCAGCCCCTCTTTGGAACGGTCCACACCCTGTCCAGGCCACCCTCGGAGGCGGAAACCCCCTGTGTCAAGCCCTTTGACAAGCGCGGGGACCCCGTGGAACGGTCCATGGCATGAGACCTCCGACGATCCGCGATGTGGCCGAGCGGGCCGGCGTCTCCAAGTCGCTGGTCTCCCTGGTGCTGCGCGGCTCGGGCCAGGTGCGCCCGGAGAAGCGGGAGGCCGTCCTCCGTGCCGTACGGGAACTCGGCTACCGCCCGAACGCCGCCGCGCGCAGCCTCAGCGAGCAACGCTCGCGCACCGTGGGCGTGCTCCTCAACGACCTGCGCAACCCCTGGTTCGTCGACCTGCTCGACGGACTGAACTCCCTGCTGCACGCGGGCGGTCTGCACATGCTGCTGGCCGACGCCCGACTGAGCCGCCGCACCGGCGGCCGGCTCACCGGCCCCTTCCTCGACCTCGGCGTGGACGGCCTTGTGGTGGTCGGCACGCTGCCCGATCCGAGCGTCCTCGACACGGTCGCGCAGCGGCTCCCGGTGGTCGTCGCGGGTGCCCGGGAACCGACGCCCGCGGGCGTGGACCTCGTGGCGGGCGACGACGAGGCCGGCGCGCGCCTCGCCACCGAACACCTCATCGGACTCGGTCACCGGCGCATCGCCCACCTCGCGGGCCACGGAGCCGTCGGCGAGCTGCGGCGGCGCGGCTTCGAGGCGACGATGCGCGCGCACGGCCTCGCGGACCAGGCGCTCGTCGAGCCGGGCGACATGACGGAGGAGGGCGGATACCGCGGCGCCGTGCGGCTGCTCGGCCGCCCGGACCGGCCCACCGCCGTCTTCGCGGTCAACGACATCGCCTCCGTGGGTGTGCTCTCGGCGGCCGGCGAACTGGGCCTGCGGATCCCCGGGGACCTCTCCGTGGCCGGGTACGACAACACGAGCATCGCCCGGCTGCGCCACCTGTGGCTCACCACCGTCGACACGGCCCCGCACGAGGTCGGCCACC
The DNA here is from genome assembly GCF_044765425.1 of Streptomyces sp. NPDC102462. NCBI lineage: Bacteria > Bacillati > Actinomycetota > Actinomycetes > Kitasatosporales > Streptomycetaceae > Streptomyces > Streptomyces sp. NPDC102462. The sequence goes on from NZ_JBIWKB010000020.1 coordinate 100,951, forward strand.
GGGCCGCCCGCTTCCTCCTCGACCGCTTCGAGCGGCCCGGCGGCCCCGGGCGGCTGCACCTGGCCACCCCGACGCTGCGGATCCGGGGCACCACGGCGGCGCCGCCGGACCTCACAGGTTGATCGCGTACACCTTGCGCAGCGTCTCGTGCACCGTCCACGTCGTACGGTCGCCCGCGCGCAGCACGACCAGGTCACCGGGCCCGATCCGCAGGGTCGGCCCGCCCTCGACCTCGATCGTGGCACGGCCGCTGACCACCGTGAACAGTTCGTCGGACTCGGTGTCGGTGACGACACCCGGGGTGATCTGCCAGATCCCGCGCAGCTGCCGGCCGTCCGGCGACTCCCAGAGCACCTTCCCGGTCACCTCCGGCGTGCCGGAGACGATCTGCGCCGCGTCCAGCGGCTCGGGTTCGAGGTCGGCGTCCGGGACGTGGAGAGCGAAGCTGTGCGTCATGGGGCGACCCTAGCGAGCCCGTGCGGCCGCCCGCCGTGGACAGGGTGTGCGGCATCGGGCCCGGTAAGCGGACACTGCGTCGGGTGGCGCGCGGTGGCGCCCCGGCCCGGCGCGGGTGATCGTCGTGTCGCGGATGGATTGCCGTGTGTGGCGGGCTGAGGTCGTCGTGTCGGCGGTGACGCGGGGGTGGGTCGTCGCCGTGGTCTCAGCGGGTCGTGCGGACGCCGTCCAGGGCGATGGCCAGGACGCGGTCGCGTTGCGCGTCGTCCTCGAAGGCCGTCGCGGTGATCCCGGCGACCATCCGCAGCAGATCGCCGAACTCCATGTCCGCGCGCGCCACCCCGGCCCGCTGCGCCCGCTCCAGCAGCGGGCCGCCGGCGGCGTACATCGAGCCGCGGCAGGCCTGGAAGATCTCCGACTCGTCGTCCAGTGCCTCGCGCACCGCGCGCTTGGTGACCATGTAGCCCGCGAACCGGTCGAGCCAGGCGACCAGCGCCTCCCACGGCTCCAGCACGGCGACCTCGGCGGCGGCCCGGCACAGGGCGTTGACCTCGTCCGCGTAGACGCTCTCGAACAGATCACGGCGGGTGGGGAAGTTCCGGTACAGCGTGCCGATGCCGACGCCCGCGCGGCGGGCGATGTCCTCCAGGGACGCCTCGGCGCCGTTCTCGGCGAACGCGTCGCGCGCGGCGGCGAGCAGGGCGTCGTAGTTGCGGGCGGCGTCCTTACGGTGCGGACGCCGGGACGCGACGATCTCGCTGACGGGGAACTGCGGGGCGGTCACTGCTGCCTCCCGGGGCCGACCGGATTGAAGCGGAGGAATCCCTCCGGTACAGTGGAGGTGTGCCTCCACTTTAGCAGTGCGGAGTGGATCCGCCGTGGGCAGACGTGCCCGCGCCGCGACGGCACCTCCCCGACTCGTTCCTCCCGCGCCGCTTTTCTCCCGCGCTCCCCTTCAAAGAGGCCCTTTCATGCCCCGGAAGTCCACCCGCCTCACGTTCGCGGTCCTCGCGACCGGTGCGGGCGTGTTCTCCATGCTGCAGTCACTGATCGCGCCGGCCCTGCCGACCGTCCAGCACGCACTGCACACCTCACAGTCCACCGCGACCTGGGTGATGACCGCCTACCTGCTGTCCGCCTCGGTCTTCACCCCCATCCTCGGCCGCGTCGGCGACCTCGTCGGCAGGAAACGCACCCTCGTCGCGGTCCTGCTCGCCGTGCTGGCCGGCTGTCTGCTCGCGGCGCTCGCGCCCACCGTCGGTGTGCTGATCGTCGCAAGGGTCGTCCAGGGCGCGGGCGGTGCCCTGTTCCCGCTGTCCTTCGGCATCATCCGCGACGAGTTCGCCCCGTCGCAGGTGAGCCGCAGCATCAGCAACCTGTCCGCGGTGATCGCGGCGGGCGGCGGCGTCGGCATCGTGGCCGCGGGCCCCATCGTCTCCGCCCTGGACTACCGCTGGCTGTTCTGGATACCGGTCGCCGTCGTCGCCGTGACCACGCTGATCGCCCTGCGCTATGTCCCCGAATCACCCCACAGGGCCAAGGGCAGTGTCAGTTGGCTGAGCGCCGTACTGCTCTCCGGCTGGCTCGTGGCGCTGCTGCTGCCGCTGAGCCAGGCGGTGCGCTGGGGCTGGGGCTCGGCCAGGGTGCTCGGGCTGTTCGCCGCCGCCGTGCTCCTGTTCGCGCTGTGGCTGCGCGTCGAGGCCCGCTCCCGCAACCCGCTCATCGACCTGCGCGTCATGCGGCTGCCCGCCGTGTGGCCCACCAACACCGCCGCCCTGCTGTTCGGCGCCGGCATGTACGCGATCTGGTCCTTCCTGCCCGCCTTCGTCCAGACACCCCGCACGGCCGGATACGGCTTCGGCGCCGGCGTCACCGCGTCCGGACTGCTCATGCTGCCGATGCTGCTCGCCATGTTCCTCTCCGGCCTGCTCGGGGGCCGGCTCACCCCCGTCCTCAGCGCCCGGGTGCAGCTCACCACCGGCGCCGCGCTCGGCGCGTTCGCCTGCGGCTTCCTCGCGCTGTGGCACGACCGGCAGTGGCAGATCGGCCTGGTCTCGGGCGTGTTCGGGCTCGGCATCGGGTTGGCCTTCGCCTCGATGGCCAACCTCATCGTGGGCAGCGTGCCGCCCGCCGAGACCGGCGCCGCCACCGGCATGAACGCCAACATCCGCACCATCGGCGGCTCCATCGGGGCCGCGGTGACCAGCGTGCTGGTCACCGGCCGGCTCCAGCCCTCCGGTCTGCCCGAGGCCGCCGGCTACACACACGCCTTCGCGCTGCTGGCGCTGCTGTGCCTGGGCGCCGCCGGCGCCGCGCTCCTCGTACCGTCCCGCCCGGCCGGCCGCCCCACCGAGCCGCCCGCCGAACGCCCGGCACCGGCACCCGTCCGCGTGCGGTAGGGTTGACCTGCGCGATCACGCGGAACGCACCGCGTGACACCGCACCGGGACGTGGCGCAGCTTGGTAGCGCACTTGACTGGGGGTCAAGGGGTCGCAGGTTCAAATCCTGTCGTCCCGACGGTGTCGACCAGCGGGTTTGCCGACGATGGCAGACCCGCTGGATGCGTTTGTGTGACATGTGACAGCGGCGTGATGGCAATCTGTGACCGCCCGGCGGCCGGACTCAGGCCGGTTTGCTGCTGCCGGGTGGCTGTGATCGTGGTGCTTGCGGTCGGCGGGCTTTCCGGGGCAGGCCGATCTCCGTCAATGGCGACGCTGCCGCACGCCAGGGCGTGCTCCAGTGCCGGGGCGGCGTTGAGGGTGGGAAAGCCGCTGCGGCAGTGGGCCTGCGGCTGCCGTCGGCGGACGGCAGGTCGACGGCGAAGGCCCACAGTCGTGCCGTTCGGGGTGTTGAGCTTCGGGCAGCCGGCGCCGAACTGCCGGTCGTCGGTTCGGCGGCAGCCACAGCGCCGGTAGGGACGACCGCAGAGGGTGGCGCAGTGCGCCCGGCTGAGGCGGGCCCGGATGACACGAGGCCGGCAGGGCTGTCGGCGGAATCCGCCTCGGACGATCACCTGGAGCCGTACTGACATGTCCGAGGTTCTGGACGCCGACGCTATCGTTGAGACACGACGCGGCGGAGAGGAAGAGGCTATGACCTCGGCGTACGACTACAGAGAGCTGCACGAGCTCATCGATCGTCTGGAGCCCGAGCAGGCGGAGGAACTGCGTCGTCACGCTCTGCGTCTGGTGAAGCCCGCGCCGAGTCGGTTCCGGATACTGCGGAGCTTCGATGGCCCGGCGACCGATCTCGGCGCTCGGGCGAAGGACATCGTGCGGGCGGAGATCGGCGAGGACGATGCTGATCGTTGACACTGGTCCGCTGGTCGCCTTTCTCAACCGCAACGACCCTGATCACGAGCGGTGCGTCGAGCTACTGGAATCGTACGACGGCGATCTCCTCGTCACTCCGTATGTGCTGACCGAATGCTGTTATCTGGTCGGGAAGTATCTGGGTGCCGAGGCTGAAGTCAACCTGGTGGAGTCAGTGGTCGGCGGTGATCTGGTGCAGGTGTTTCCCGATGCGCGGGACATGGCCCGGATCGCTGAGCTGATGCACCGCTACCGTGGCTTTCCGCTGGGCGTTGCGGATGCTTCGGTGGTCGCTGTGGCGGAGCGGCTGAAGCTAACGGATGTCGCGACGCTCGACCACCGGCACTTCCGGGCAGTCGTGCCCGAGCACGTTCCTGCGTTCACGCTGCTTCCCTGACGACCTCTGCCCGGGCTTCCTCGGCCCCGTGGCGCGAGAGCCGGCTTCCTGGGCGCGGGACTGCCCTGGGCCACGGCCGTGGGCAGGTCGGCGTCGACGCGCAGGAAGCCGACGAGTGCGCGCAGCCCCAACTGGTGGCGTACAGGGGGGCCGCCGGAGCAGCGCTCGACCATGCGGCGCGGGTTCCCGCCCGGGTCGCCGCTAGTGACTGGTGCTCGCCCATCGCTGCCACGGTTGCTGTTGGGCGGTGCTCAACTCGCCGGTGGAGCGGGCGCCGGGCAGGGGCGAGGTGGTGGTGGGCGGTCTTGTGTCAGCGGCCAGAACACCCTGTCCACTTCGGCCTGCCGCATCGGGCGGACGCGCAACTCGTCAGGACCGAGGCAATCGGACCAGCCCGCCACACTGCTTGTGATCCAGACCGCGGCTGCTTGAGAGCCACCCGGTTAGTTGCCGAACCGGGAAGGCCCCGGACCGCGGTGCTCTTGAGCAACGACGCTGTCTCAGCGCTAGCGTTCGATGTGGTAGCGGCTTTGGGAAACAACGGCTTGGCGGAGTTTGGTGGTGAAGTCGGGGGTGCGGGCGATGCGGTCGACGCCGCCGGCTTTGCTCTGGCGCAGTGCGCTCTTGAAGTTCTGCTCCAGGGTGCCCGTCATGCGGGACATCAGATCGTCGCTGAGATGGTCGAGGTCGATGTTGAGCAGGTCCCGGGGGCTGGGCTGCCGCAGTCGGGTGAGGGTGTAGGCGGACATGGCAGCCAGGGGATAGAGCCAGTTCTCAAGGGTTTCGCCCAGGAGCGGTTGGTCCTCGGCGTATTGGGTGAGGAAGCTGCGCAGTCGAGTGTGGACGTCGAGGCAGAGGCGGTAGATGTCCAGGTCGTGGCGCGTGGAGAAGATCTGGGCGTAGTGCTGGTCCTCCAGAAGCAGCGCGTCGGAGTGGCGCAGGGCGGTGTGTGGCTCGCGCAGGACGAAGGCGGTGAACTCCCTTGCCATGCGGGCCATACTGACGACGCGGTCGAGGGGGAATCCGAGGTTGCGGTAGTAGCCGGCGCGGCGTTCGTAATAGTAACCACCGGCGTGGGTAAGGCTCTCCTCGATGTCTTTCTGGATGGATTCGGTGGCCCGTAGGGCGCCGGCCGGCAGTTGGGTCTGGCTGTTGGTGGCTCGGATGATGCGGTCACGGGCGGTGCCGGACTCTGGCGCGACAACGACCTTGACCAAAAGTGAGCGGTCGCGGTGCTGGCCGCCGTTTTGGATGTAGCTGTAGATTTCGTGACTGGTCTGCAGTCCGTTGACGATCTGCGGTTCCCTGACGACGATCTTCTTGCCCGCAATCTGGGCGGCATCGGCAACAACGGTGACGCCGTTGTTGAACCACCAGAAGTCCTCGCCGGTACCGGACTTGAGCGTGTGGCCGATGGCATTGTTGACCGCGGTCGATCCTGCGTAGTCGCGTACGTTGGACTCGAACAGCTCAAGCCGCAACGCCTCGTTGTCGGAGGTGATGAAGCGGTAGTACTCGTCCAGCCGGGCCAGGCACACGTAACCCTCACCTAGTGAGGTGCTCATCGGGGTTTCGGTGAATACCAGTTGCGCGACTGCCTTGGCACCCCTGGCGGTCCGTTCGCGTAGATCGGCGGCGTTGAGGTATTCGAGGTCGGCCGTGGTGTCGGAAGTGATCTTCGCGAGTTCCCTTCGTAGCCGGTCGCCTTTGGCCTTGACGTTTGGGTGTGGGGTCTCGGCCGACTTGTTGGCATAGATCACCTCGATCCGTACCTGAGGGAACGAGGAGGCCAGTTCCTCAAGGACGTGCAGGAAGCGCCGTGTGCGGTCCAGGAGTTTGGCGTTGGTGTGCGAGATGAGGTCTTCCTCGTCCCGGTTCATGTCCAGCAGCGTCGGCAGGTGGAAGTGCAGCTTCTCGATGACTGTTTCCTGGTAGCCCGAGGTGTTCTTGGCTTGCAGGATCACCAACTCGATCTTGTCGGCCCGTTGCGACAGGAACTGATGGGCGTCGGCGGTGATGTAGCGCCTGTCCACGAAGGTCCAGATGCCGTCGATTCCGCAGTCGTGGGCCCCGTCCACGATGCCATCCATGATCTCGTCGTTGTCGAGGTCCCAGTCTTGCAGGGCCTTGTCGGCGGCGAAGAACGTGAAGAAATCGTCCCTGGTCTTTTCAGGCGCCAGCTTCCGGTGCTGGTCCTCCAGGATCCGGTCCAGCAGCCGCTGATCGTTGTTCTGTACTGACGTCATGCAACACCCCCACCACACCATCAGAACCCGAATAAAAGGATGTTGACAGGTTCGCGTGACCGTGAACACCCCACGTGCTGAGGTGTGTTGATGGAAAGTTCCGGCAAGGGGTCGCAGGTTCAAATCCTGTCGTCCCGACGTGCGAGCCGCAGCACCTGATCATTTCGGACCCCACTCCGTCGAAGGCGACCTACGTCTGTTCACACCGGGCCCGTTGTTTGTGGGTGGCCGTGGTGGTGGGACCACTCCGGGGACAGGATCGACATCACCGTCGCGTTCACTCGCTTGCCCTCCCACAGCAGCGCGTCGCGCAGCACGCCTTCGGTGACGAACCCCACCTTCTCGTAGGCGCGACGGGCCCTCGGGTTGAAGGCGTAGACCTCCAGTGAGATGCGGTGCATGCCCAGCGTCTCGAAGCCGTGGCCGACGATCAGCCGGGTCGCCTCCGTCCCCAGGCCGCGCCCGTGAGTCCCCGGTACGAGACAGATGCGGAAGTCGCAGCTTTCGTTGGCCGGGTCCCACTCATGGAGAACCGCCTCGCCGATGACGTTCCCCGTCGTCTGCTCGACCACGGCGAGGTCCAGCCGGTCATCCTGGTCCCGACGGGTGTCGTACCAGGTGCGGATCTGTGCCTCGTCAGGCTCGCCGTCGCCATGACTGCCGGTCAGCCGTGACACCTCCGCGTCCCGGAACATCGGCATCAGCGCGGGCACGTCCGCCACCGTGACCGGCCGGAGCAGCACCCGCTGACCCCGCAGTGTGGGCTTGCTGAGGAAGTCGGGGCGCGAAGCACTTCGAACGTGATCAACCATGGGCGCATTGTGCCCAGCGGTCCCGCCCGGCGTCCTGCCGGTATCCGGCACACGGCGTTCCCGGCAGTACGGTCGTGCGGATGCCGCGTTGTGGTTAGGGTGGCGAGCAGGGGCCGAATCCGGGGGAGGCGCTTCGCATCTGCCGGAGGTCTGCGAGGGGGGTGGCGGCAGTCGGTGACCAGAGCCCGGCACACGTTGCGCGCGGCGCGGGTCCGGACCATCAAGGGGGCGGCCGGTCGGCCCTTGGCGCGGAACGCCGGATCGGCGGGCGCTCGGGAGCCCAGGCAATGACGAGACACACAGGCCGTGGCATGCCCGGCCTCACGGTCACCGGAGTCGTCCGTAAGCAACGTCCCGCCGCAGTCGTCCGTAAGCAACCTCCCGCCGTCGTCCGTAAGCAACCTCCCGCCGTCGTCCGTGAGCAATGCCCCGCCGGCGTCGCAGGCCGGCCGGGCGCGGTGGGCGTGTGACCGGCCGGGCGGCGTCCGCGGTGCTGCCTCCGTCGCTGCGCGGGTGGCTCGGGTCGGTCGCGGCCCTCGCCGCGCTGGTCGTCGTCGTGCTCGGCGTCCTGTACGCCGGCGACGGCGAGCCCGGCACTGTGGACGCGCGGATCGGGGCGGCGGTGGACGGCGTGCGGCCGCCGTGGCGGCATGTCGCCCTGGCCGTGGACTTCCTGGGGGAGCCCGGGGGAGCGGCGACGCTGGTCGTGGCCGCCGTGACGGGCTGTCTGCTGCTCCGGCGTCCTCGCGCGGCGGTGCTCGTCGTCGCCGGCGCCGGCCTGACCGTGGGGACGGCGACGGTGCTCAAGTCCCTGGTGGGGCGCACCATCCACGACGGGAGCCTGTCCTATCCGAGCGGGCACACCGCCTTCGCCACCGCGCTCGCCCTGGTGGTGGCGCTGCCCGTGACCGGCCGGCTCGGCCTCGGCAGGACGGCCGGCACATCACTCGTGCTCGCGGCGGCGCTGGTCGCCGGCGCCGCCATGGGCTGGGCGCAGGTCGCCCTGGGCGCGCACTACCCGACCGACGCCCTCGGCGGCTGGTGCACCGCGCTGGCGGTGATACCGGCGACCGCCTGGCTGGTCGACCGGATCGCCGACCGGCTGGTCGGCCCGACGGCCGACGCCGGTCGGCGGAAGGGTAGCTGACGGCACGTCAGGCCAGGCGGCGGAACACGGGCTTCACCGGTCGCCCGGCCAGCCAGGGGGTGGGGTCGCCGGCGTCCAGTGCCTTCCGGTACACCGCACATGCCTGGGCGACCACCTCGACGGTGTGATCGATGTCGGCGTCGTCGAGCGCGCTGCTCACCACGAACGACGGGGCCAGCACCCCGCCGGCGAGGAGTCGGCGCAGAAACAGGGTGCGGTACCGCTGTGACGGCTGCCGGTTCTCGTCGAGGGTGGCGAAGACCAGGTTGCTGGCCCGGCCCCGGACGACGAGGTGATCGCCGACGCCCATGCCGGCCGCGGCGTCGCGTACCCCGGCGGCCAGCCGCTCGCCGAGGGCGTGCAGCCGTGCGGTGACGCCCTCTTCGACGTAGGTGGTGAGCACGGCCATCGCGGCTGCCAGGGAGTGGGTTTCCGCACCGTGCGTGGTCGACAGCAGGAACACCCGGTCGCCGGAGTGACGCAGCCCGCCGCGTTCCATCAGGTCGCGGCGCCCGGCCAGCGCGGCGACGGCGAATCCGTTGCCCAGCGCCTTGCCGAACGTGGACAGGTCGGGGACGACGCCGTACAGGCCCTGGGCGCCCGCCTCGGACCAGCGGAAGCCGGTGATCATCTCGTCGAAGATCAGTACGCAGCCGTGCCGGTCGGCCATCTCGCGCAGGCCGGCGAGGTACCCGGGCGGCGGCTCGGTGTGCGTGGCGGGTTCGAGGATCAGGCAGGCGACCTCGTCGCGGTAGCGGGTGAGCAGTTCCTCCGTGGCGGCCAGGTCCCCGTAAGGGAACGCCACGGTGAGTTCGTTGGTCGCCGCCGGAATGCCGGCGGACATCGGCGTGGTGCCGATGAACCAGTCGTCGACGGAGAAGAACGGATGGTCGGCGCAGACGGCCACCCGCGGGCGTCCGGTGGCGGCGCGGGCGAGGCGCACCGCGGCGGTGGTGGCGTCGGAGCCGTTCTTCGCGAACTTCACCATCTCGGCGGTCGGCACCGTGCCCAGGAAGCGTTCCGCGGCCTCGACCTCCACGATGGACGGCCGGACGAAGTTGCTGCCGCGGTCGAGTTCCCGCCGCACCGCCTCGATCACACGGGGGTGGGCGTGGCCGAGGCTGACCGACCGCAGGCCGGAGCCGTACTCGATGTAGCGGTTGCCGTCGACGTCCCACACATGGGCGCCGCGGCCGTGGCTGATGACCGGGGCCAGGTTCTCGGGGTACTGGTCGTCGCCCTTGGCGTAGGTGTGCGCGCCCCCGGGGATCAGGGCGTGCAGCCGCTCGTTCGCCCGCCGCGACCGGGGCAGGGAAAGCTCTTCGGTGTCCACGCCGACCTCAACTCTCTTTCTGCCGCAGGATTTCGGCGAGGCTCGGCGCCTCCCGGTCCCGCTGGGACATCGATGTGACCGGCAGCGGCCAGGCAATGGCCAGCTCCGGGTCGTCGAAGGCGATCGTCACGTCCTCGGCCGGATCGTGCGGGCGGTCGATCCGGTACGAGACGTCGGCGGTCCCGGTCAGCGCCTGGAAGCCGTGCGCGCACCCCGCCGGGACGTACAGGGTCGTCTGCGTCGCGTCGGACAGCTCGAAGAAGGCCCGGCCCAGGTACGTCGGCGAGTCCGCCCGCAGATCCACGACGGCGTCGAAGACCCTCCCGTACGAGCACCGCACCAGCTTGGCCTCGCCGGCCCCGGAGCGCAGGTGCAGGCCGCGCAGCACGCCCCGGACCGAGCGGGACAGGCTGTCCTGGACGAAGGCGTCCGGGTCGAGGCCCACCGAGCGGACGACGTCGGCGTCGAAGGTGCGGCAGAAGAAGCCGCGTTCGTCGACGTAAGGCGTCGGCTCGAACAGGTACGCGCCGGCGATCTCCGGGACTTCGGTCGCTTTCAAGGAGCCTCCTGCCGTACGGGGGTGGGGGCCTTGCCGGTCGTCGGGAACAGGGCCGTGGTCAAGGCGGTGAACTGGTCGTCGAGGCGCCGGACGGCGACCTGGTTCCGCTCGGTGAGGGTCCGCCGCAGCTGAGCCGAACTCCGCTCCAGCGCCCGGAACTGTCCGAGCAGCCGGTCGGCGTCGACCTCGCGAGCCGGGTGGCAGTACGCGGCAAGACCCATCTGGTCCATGAGCGCGTCGCTCTTCGCCGCATAGCTGAGGGCGAGCGTGGGCGTGCCGGCCTTCAACGCGCAGATCAGGTTGTGATACCGGGTCGCCACCACGGTGTCGGCGGCCGCCGTCTCCTTCATCAGGTCGCCGGGCGAGGCCGTCTCGGCGGCGGTGACCAGCGGCGAGTCCACCGCGTCGAGGATCGCGGCGACCACCGGCGCGTCGACCCGGTCGCCGGTGAGCAGCCGGACGGGTCTGCCGTCCTCGGCCAGCGCGCGGACGAACCGGGTCGTCCCGTCGAGGTAGCGCCGGTGGATCTCCTCGGCCCGGGCGCGGTCGTCGTCGCCGCCGTGGAAGGCCATGACGCCGACGCAGACCAGGCCCGGCCGGCCCGAGGGCGCGCTCGCCGGCGGCGTCGGCAGGGCGAACGCGAGGTCCGGGTAGACCTCGTCGCGCGCGGTGTCCACGCCCATCTCCCGCATCGCGTCGCGGGACGGGGCGTCCCGGTACGACCGGTACGCGGCCAGCCGCGCCGACCAGCGCACCAGGGCCCGGGTCGCCCGGTTGCCGATCGGGGCGGCGCCGACGCCGACCAGCGCGACCGGGGTGCCGAACAGCCGGCCGGACGCGCAGAGCAGGAACAGCGCGTACGGGAAGCCCCAGGGCCGCAGCGGCAGCGTGGCCTCCAGGACGCCCATGCCCGGCACGATCACCACGTCGTGCCGGCGCACCCAGGCGGCGGTGCGCACGGCGTCGACGAGTTTGCCGAGCCCCTTGGCCGCGATCGCGCCCGCACGTGCCGCCGTCCGGTACTCCCCGCGGTACCAGTGCAGCCGTGTCGCGGGGATCCGGTACCGGGCCGAGACGACCTCGGGTCCGCCGCACAGCGCGTCCACCACCGCCTCCGGGTGCTCGGCGCGCAGGTATCCGAGCACGGCCTCCAGCGACCCGTCGTTGCCGAGGTTGCCGGAGCCGAGCAGCCCGAACACCCCGACGCGCACCGCGGTTTCGTCCGCCGGCGTCACACACGCCTCCCCTCACGGCCGGCGACGAGGTCGTCGACGCGGACGGTGAGCCGGGCCGGGTCGACGGGGGCGCGGTCCTCGACCCGCTCGCCGGCGCCCGGCCGGGCCCGGCTGGCCAGCCACGCGGCCAGGTGCCGGTAGCAGGCGCGCCGGTCGGCCGGGGACAACGGCGCCCGCCGGATCGCCGCGACGAAGCCCCAGACGTACTCGGCGAGCAGCCGCGGCGTCGGGTGCAGCAGACCTGCCCGGCGTGGGTCGAGGTTGACGCACCGGGAACGCTTGCTCGGGTTCGCCCGCTCGGCGCGGGTGGGGTGGTCGCGGCGGAAGTACAGCAGCTCCGGCACCTGGTGGAAGGGCCCGTGCAGGCCGATCTCGGCGACGAACGTGCGGTCCGCGTGGTGGTAGCTGTCGTGCGGCTTCACCCGGCGCAGCACGTCGGCCCGCATCACCCCGTAGAAGTCGTCGCCGCCGGGCTCGAACAGCATGCTGCGGAACCGCTCGGGCGCGCTCGGCGAGTCGGTGGCGAGCCCGTACTCGTAGGGGACCTTCACTTGACCGTCGCCGTCGATGACCGCCTGCTCGGCGTGGGCGAGGATCACGTCCGGCCGCTCGTCCAGCGCCTGAACGCAGCGCCGCAGCAGGTCGCGGGCGTACAGGTCGTCGTGCGAGGCCCATTTGAACAGCTCGCCGTGGCACTCGGTGAACACATAGTTGTGGTTCGGCGCGGCGCCGATGTTCCGGGGCAGCCGGATGTAGCGGATGCGGGAGTCCTGGGCGGCGTACTTGCGGCAGATCTCCTCAGTCCCGTCGGTCGAGGCGTTGTCGGAGATGACCAGCTCGAAGTCCTCGTAGGTCTGGCCGAGCAGGGCGTCGAGCGATTCGGCGAGGTATTCCTCGCCGTTGTACACGGGCAGGCCGATGCTCAGCCGGGGGTGGGCGGTCATGACGTCCTCACTTCGGGGATGGGGTTGTGGTGGTGCCCGCGCAGGGCGGGGCGCAGCTGAAGCCACCACACGGCCGAGCCGCAGCCGGTCGCGGCGGCGACGCCCCAGGCCGAGCCGACCGTGCCGGCCACGGCCGCGCCGCCGAGCCCGCCGGTGACATAGCAGGCGGAGGCGATCAGCTGGCTGCGCAGGCTGCGCCGGGCCGCGCCGAGCGCGCGCAGCCCGGCCGCCGCGCCGGTGCCGAGGCCGGCGCCCGCGACGCCGAGCGTGACCGGCACGATGAGCTGTGCGGCAGAGTTCCAGACGTCGCCGAGCACCAGCTCGCCGGCCCGGTCCGGCACCAGCAGCAGCGCCCCGCCCCACAGCAGCGCGGCGACGGCCTGCCCGCCGCCGAGCAGGAGGCAGAAGGTGCCGAGGCGGTGCGGGGCCCGCCGCAGCACCCGGGCGGCCTCCGCGACGGTGACCAGCGAAAGACCCATCAGCACGGCCATGAACGGACCGAGCAGCAGTTCGGCACCCCGGATCACGCCCACCGCGCCGACCCCGACGATCGCGCCGAGCCCGTACGCCCGCAGCTGGCTCGCGCCGCTGTTGCTGATGTTCTCGACCAGGTACCGGTAGCCGAGGTCGCGGTGCTCGCGAAGCCACTCGCGCGCCCCGGTCGACCGGGGCCGGATGCCGGACTGGAAGCAGCCGTACACCGCGGCCACCGCGGCGGATGCGCCCCAGGCGAGCACGAAAGCGGCCACGCTGCCCACGCGGGCCGCCACCACCATGGCCGGGACGAGCACGACGCCCCACACCAGGTCGTTGACGAACGCCTTACGCCCGGTGCCGGCGGCGAAGAACGCGAACCGCCACGCGTCCTGCACCAGCAGCCCCGGCAGTACGACGCCGAGGCAGGCGAACGCGGGCCCCACACGGCCGCCGAGCGCAAGCCCGATCACCAGACACGCCGCGCCGAGGGCGGCACCGACACCGAGCGCGGTACCCGACGACCGGGCCACCGCCCTGCGCCAGGACGCGTCGGACACGCCGCTGAAGCGCACCACGAGCGGGTCGGTGGCCAGCCCGCGGGAGACGTTGAGCACCACGCCGTAGGTCACCCAGGCGAGGCTGAACACGCCGAACGCGGTCACCCCCAGCGAGCGGGCCACATAGATGCCCACCACGAAGTTGGACATGCTGGAGGCCGCCTGGTCGGCCAGCCCCCACGACAGCCGGCCGACGAGGGCCCGCTTGGCGGATCCGGTCGGTGGCCCCGTGGTCTGCGGAATCTCCCCCTCGCCGGTCATCGGCGTCATGCCTTGATCAGCCCGGCGTCGTGCAGGGCGTCGGCCGCCACGGCGACGGTGTCGAACGACAGCCCGGACCGCTCGGCGACGTCCAGCAGACTGTGCTCGCCGTCGGAGAGGTTGAGCACCCAGAGCATGGCCATCTGGGCCTGCTTCGCGTCGCTCCTGCCGCCGAGCGAGTCGTACAACCCGCGCCGGCCCAGCTGCGGTTCGCCGTAGGGGCTGAGGTTGACGTACCGCCGGTTGCGGTCGAGCACGGCGAAGGCCTCGCGGCAGACGGCGAGGGTGTCCGCCATCGCCTGCGGGGAGACGAAGTCCAGGTTGTCCGCCGAGGTGTGGTACTCGGGGTAGCCGGCGTACGGGGTGCGGGTGAGCGAGCCCACGCCGAGATCGAACCCGGGGGAGCAGAACTGCCGCTCGTCGTAGCCGTACGGCGTGAACTCGGTGATGCGGTGCGGGCGTCCGGAGGCGGCCAGCACATGGTGCAGCACCCGGTCGATCTCCGCGTCGCCGCGCCTGCTCTGCTTGTACGTCAGCCGGCCCGGGTCGCCGGCGCAGGCCAGCACCAGGCCGTGCTTGACCCTTCCCCCAGCTCTCGGCTCCGCTCGAGCAGGGGATGCCCCACTCACCCGTTCCTTGTTGCGGGCCAGCCAGGTGATCGCCCCGATGGTGCCGGGCGCGAACAGGAACCGGTAGGTGTACCAAGGCGTCCGCTCCGAAAGCGCCCGGGCCAGGAACGTCGCCACCGCGATGCCGGCCAGGTTGTCGTTGGCCAGCGACGGGTGGCAGACGTGGCAGGAGACGATCACCTCGTCGGGGACCCGCCCGGGGACGACGTGCTCGGCGTAGGTGAGGTGGCCGTCCGCAAGTGTGGAGTCGATGTGCACCTGGTACTCGCCGTCCGGCAGCGCGTCCAAAGTCTTCTGGGCCAGGCAGAACCCCCAGTCCGGCTGGTAGTAACTGGTGCGGTACGGCACCCAGTTCGGGTGCTCCGGCAGGGTGTGCAGGTGTCCGCGCAGCTCGGCCAGTGGCATGGTCGCCGACACCGGCACGCTGTAGCCGAGCACGTGCAGGCTGGACGCGGCGAAGTCGACGACCCGGTGACCGGCGGAGTCCGCGATATACGCGTCCCGGATGTTCCACTCCTTGGGCACCGTCCAGTCGAGCACCTGCGTCCCGGTCGGCACCTCGTGCACCTGCAACGGAACGTACTCGTCGACGATCTTCAAGGTGGCGCGCACACCGTCGCCCGTGATGCTCCGGCACAGCGGATACAGCCGCTCCACCAGCGCGTACATCTGCTCGCCGGCCGCGCTCACGGGCGCCGCCGCAGGGTGGCGTCGACGGTGCCGGCGTCGGACGCGGCGCGCAGCACGGCAAGCCGGGTGAAGCGGCGCTCGAAGTCGTCCTGGGTCAGCCCGTACTTGCGGTAGGCGTCGGCGAGTTCGAGCGCGCCCTGCTTCACCGTCCATGCGCAGTCGAAGCCGGGCACGGCGGCGCGGAACCGGGAGAAGTCCACCCGGTACGACCGCGGATCGGCGCCGGTCTCCCCGGTGATCACCACCTTGGAGCCGGACACCGCCGCGGCGACCTGCTCGGCGATCTCGGCGACCGTGACGTTGTTGGCCTCGGTGCCGATGTTGAACGCCCGGTCGTGCACCGCTTCCCGCGGCGCGGTCAGCGCGGCCGCGAAGGCCCGTGCGATGTCGGCGGCGTGCACCAGCGGGCGCCAGGGGGTGCCGTCGGAGAGCACCAGGACCTCGCCGGACAACAGGGCGTGTCCCACCAGGTTGTTCAGCACGATATCGGCGCGCAGCCGGGGCGAGTGGCCGAAGGCGGTGGCGTTGCGCAGGAACACCGGGCTGAAGTCGCCGTCGGCCAGCGCGTGCAGGTCGTCCTCCACCCGCACCTTGGACTCCGCGTACGGCGTCACCGGGCGCAGCGGGGCGTCCTCGGTCACCAGGTCGCCTCCGCCGGCGGCGCCGTAGACCGAGCAGGTCGACGCGTACAGGAAGCGCCGCACTCCGGCGTCGCGGGCCAGCCGGGCCAGCCGCACGGACGCGTGGTGGTTGATGTCGTAGGTCAGGTCGGGCGCCAGCGCTCCGAGCGGGTCGTTGGACAGCGCGGCCAGGTGGATCACGGCGTCCACCCCGGCCACGTGGTCGGCCGTGACATCACGCAGATCCACCCGATACCCCGGCGGGTCCGCGGGCGGCGGCCCGAGCACACAGTCGGCGAACAGACCGGCGTCGAGACCGACGACGTCGTGCCCGGCGGCCGTGAGCACCGGAGCCATCACGGTGCCCAGATAGCCCTGGTGCCCGGTCAGCAGTACGCGCAAGGTTCAACCCCCCAGGTTGAGAGTGAGTTTGGTGACGGAGAACGCCTCGGCGTAGCGCGCGTGGCATTCGATGCCGCGGATCCGGGCAAGGCCGAGGAAGGCCTCCCGGTCGTACCAGGGCCGGTGCCGCTGCGAGGGGTAGTGCTCCTGCAGCAGCCGCACCTTGCGTTCGGCCACGTCCGGCGACAGCGGCTGGTACGCCGCCGGACGGCCCAGATCGCCGTCCCACTTGACGATCTCGTAGCCGAGCACGAGGTGGTCGCGGAACGCGGTGGACACCAGCTTCGCCAGGCCGCGGTGATCCTGGTGCGCGTCATCGGTGCGCGGGGCCAGCACCAGGTCCGGCTCAGTCCGCGCCCGCAGCTCCTCGACCGTGGCCTTGGCCTCGTCCCAGTGCGCGGGCAGCCGGCCGTCCGGCAGCTTGAGCACGGTCAGCCGCAGGTCGGCGCCCGGGCAGAAGGCGGCGAGCGCGGCCTGCTCCTCCTGCTCCCGCTCGCCGCCACCGCCGGAGAGCACCAGCACGTCGACGCGGACACCCGGCCGCGCCAGGCACAGCGTCAGCAGGGTGCCGCCGGCGCCGATGGCGATGTCGTCGCAGTGCGCGCCCAACGCGACGAGCCGGTCCAGGCGCCCGGCCCCGAGCCGGATCACGCGGTCCTCACCGCGGCGTCGCGTTCCCACACGGCCCACGGGCGGTCGCCCCGGGTGTAGGCGTCGTCGAGCGCGGCCCGCTCCTTGACGGTGTCGGTCGGCTTCCAGAAGCCGCGGTGCTGGTGCGCCACCAGCCGTCCCCGCTTGGCCAGTTCGGCGCAACCGTCGGCGACCAGGTCCCCGTTCTCCGGTATGTGCTCGAAGATCTCCTGGCGGAGCACGAAGTAGCCGCCGTTCTCCCACAGCGGCAGCTCGCTCACCGGGGTGATGCCCCCCACCAGGCCGTCGTCGCCCAGGTCCACGCAGTGGAACGAGGACTGCGGCGGCACCACCATCATCGACGCACCGGCGTCGCGCCGGGCGAACCGGTCGATCATCTCCGGCAGCGGGGCGTCGGTGAGCACGTCGGCGTAGTTGGCGAGGAACATCTCGTCGCCGTCCAGGTGGTGCCGCACCCGGCGCAGCCGCTCCCCGATCGGTGACTCGACGCCGGTCTGCGCGAACGTGATCGTCCAGTCGGCGATGTCGGTGGACAGCAGCTCGGTCCGCCCGCCCCGCAGCACGAAGTCGTTGGACGTCGTCTCCTCGTAGTTGAGGAAGAACTCCTTGATGTGGTGCGCCCCGTACCCGAGGCACAGGATGAACTCCGTGTGCCCGAAGTGTGCGTAGTAGCGCATGACATGCCAGATCAGCGGCCTGGGGCCGACCATCGCCATCGGCTTGGGCATGTCGTCGAAGGCTCCGCTGCGCATCCGCATCCCGTAGCCGCCGCAGAACAGTACGACCTTCATGACTCGACCTCGACAATGCTCAGTTCCGGGATGGGAAAGACCAGCCGGCCGCCCCACTCGTGGATGAAGGAGAGTTGCCCGACCAGCTCGGCCCGCAGGTTCCACGGGAGGACGAGGACGTAGTCCGGCCGGTCGGCGCCGATCCGCTCGGGCGGCAGGATCGGGATGCGGGTGCCCGGGGTGAACCTGCCGTGTTTGTACGGGTTGCGGTCGACCGTGTACGGGAGCAGGTCGGGCCGGATGCCGCAGTGGTTGAGCAGGGTGTTGCCCTTGCCCGGGGCACCGTAGCCGACCACCGTCTCGCCGCGCTCGGCCGCCTCGATGAGGAACTTCAGAAGGTCCCGGCGCACCTTGGCCACCCGGGTGGAGAACTCGGAGTACCCGGACAGCTCCCGCAGCCCGGCGGCCTTCTCCCGGTCCAGCACCTCGGCCACCCGGCGGGTCGGCTCGCCCGCCACCTCGGCCGGCCGGGCCCACAGCCGCACGGAGCCGCCGTGCGTGGGCAGCAACTCGACGTCCACGAGCGCGAGTCCGCCGCTCGCCAGCGCCCGGATCGCGGACGCGACCGTGTAGTACTGGAAGTGCTCGTGGTAGATCGTGTCGTACTGGTTCTCCTCGATCAGGGTGAGCAGGTGCTGCACCTCGATGGAGACCCAGCCGTCGTCGGCGACCAGGGCGCGCAGGCCCCGGGTGAAGCCGACCACGTCGGGGATGTGCGCGTACACGTTGTTGGCCACGACCAGGTCGGCCGGGCCGTGCTCGCCGCGGACGCCGGAGCCGGTGGCCGGGTCGAGGAACGCCGTGAGCGTGGGCACACCCGCCTCCCGCGCCGCGGCGCCGACGTTCACCGACGGCTCGATGCCGAGGCAGCGGATCCCCCTGTCCACCATGTGCCTCAGCAGATACCCGTCGTTGCTCGCGACCTCGACCACGAAGGCGTCGGGCCCGAGCGCGAGGCGCTGTACGGCGTCGGCGACGAACGTGCGCGCGTGTTCCACCCAGGACGTCGAGTAGGAGGAGAAGTACGCGTACTGCGTGAACGTCTCCTCCGGCGTGATGAGCGGAGGTATCTGCGCCAGCCAGCAGTCCGTGCAGACCCGCAGATGCAGCGGGTACGCCGGCTCCGGATGGTCCAGTTGGTCCGCGGCGAGAAAGCTCTCACACGGGGGCGTCGCCCCGAGGTCGACGACGCTCACCAGCGCCGCCGAGCCGCACAGTCGGCATCGTGTCATCTACTGCCCCCCATTGATTGCGTCCCCCATCGGTTCCGACCGGCCCGCGATCGCGGTGCGGTACTCATCCACCAGGCGCTCCAGCCCGACGGCCGGGCTGAAGCGCTGTTCGTAACGGTGCCGGGCCGCCCGGCCCATCTCCCGGCCCAGGGCCGGCCCGGCCGTGATGCGGCGCAGGCACGACGCGAGCGAGGCGGGCTCGCCCGGCCGGTGCAGCAGCCCGGTCACCCCGTCCTCGACGAGTTCGGCGAAGGCGCCGTGACCGGCGGCGACGGCCGGGACCCCGGCCGCCATCGCCTCCGCGACCACCAGACCGAACGTCTCCAGGGCCAACGAGGGAGCCACCACGGCGACCGACCGTCCGACGGCCTGTCGGCACTGATCCGGATCGAGCAGGCCGACGTAGCGCACGTCGTCCCGGCCCGCGGCCCAGGCGGTCACCTCCCGCTCCAGCGGCCCGGCGCCCGCGAGCACGAGCGGCACGCCCACACCGCCGTGCGCGGCGATCTCGTCCCACGCGGCCATGAGCGGCCGCACCCCCTTGGCCTCCGCGAGCCGGCCGAGAAAGAGCAGGTGCTCGCCGTCGCCCACCCGGCAGGCGCCCGGGTCGGGTACGAAGTTGTACTTCACCGTCAGCCGCTCGGGTGGCATGCCGGACCGCACCAGGACGTCGCGCTGCGCCGCCGAGATGCAGAAGAACCGTTGCACGCCGGACCACCAGCGCCGCCGGTTGACCGTCAGGCTGACCGCGAGCGGCACCGTCGCAAGGCGGGAGTTCCGGTAGCAGCCGTGCCGGACGGCGGGCAGCGACGCCGTCGACCCGACGCACTCGGTGCACGTGCGGCCGTCCCGGTGCAGCGTGCCGGGCGGGCAGACCTGGGTGTAGTTGTGCAGCGTGGCGACGGCGGGCACACCGGCGTCCGCGCAGGCGGCGATGACGGCGGGCGACAGGAGCGGGAAGACGTTGTGGACGTGGACGACGTCCGGCCGCTCGGTGCGCAGCCGCGCGGTGAGTTCCGTGCGGACCGCCGGGTTCCACGGCACGAGGAGTGGCACCGCGGCCTTGCCGAGGAGGGACCGGTCGGCGATGTCGTCGCTGCGCCGTTCGAACATCTCGACCCGGTGGCCGGCCGCGCGCAGCAGCCCCACTTCCTGGTCGACGACCCTGTTCTCCCCGCTCGGCTGCGCCGAGGAGTAGCGGTTGTGCACCACGAGGACGTGCATGGTCAGGTCACCTCCCGGTTCCGGGCCCAGCGCGGGATACGTTGTCGAGGGACTGCGGGCGTCGTCAGGGGCGTGGCCTTCGTCAGGGGCGTGGCCGCGGCGGGTGCCGCCAGCAGCGAGGCGGCCAGGGCCAGATGCAGCAGATACGGCGAGGCGTCGCCGAGGCCGGCCTCGGTGTACGACGAGATCGCGACGTAGCTGATCAGGAAGATCGCGCAGGCCCTCGACGGCGACGGCGGCCGCAGCAGCGCGACGCCGCCCAACACGATGACGAACGCCGCCACCAGGGCGACACCGGTCACACCCTGCTCGTTGTAGACGGCCAGCCAGCTGTTGTCGATCGGCAGCCCGCCGAACGACTTGTCACCGAGGCCCGTGCCGAACAGGTACTCCGCGGTCGTCCGGGGCGCCGCCAGCAGGGCGTCCCAGACCTTGGCCCGACCGGTGAAGCTGGAGAAGTTCTCCTTGCTCTGTCCGCGCAGGAACCACGCCTGCAGCGCGGAGCTGAACACCACCGCGGCCACCGTGGCGCACAGCACCGCCCAGGCGAAGAACCGGCGGGCGGCGGAACTGGTCAGGACGAGCGAGCCGATCGCCAACGCGAGCCCGACGAGCAGGCCGAGCGTGGCCGTCCGGGTGTGGGTCAACGCGAGCAGGACGAGTGACGGCACGATGACCAGCGCCGCGCCTGCCCTGTCGATCCGGCGGCCCAGCACGAGCAGGACGGTGAGCCCGATGATCACCGCGGCGTACTGTCCGATCTGCGGCGGGGTGAGCGGCCACAACGCGCCGACAAGGCGTCCGCCGTAGTACTCGGGCAGGGCCGTGCCCGGCGAGATGACGAGGCCGGCGGCCACCGATCCGAGCACCGCGAAGTACATCCGGATGTGGTGCCGGACGAATGTCGGGCCGCCGTCCCACCAGCGGCTGAGCAGCCACAGCGTGCCGACGAAGAGAGCCAGCCGGGCGCACCGGAACAGCGCGCCGAACCCGACCTCCAGGTTCGCGCTGGAGATCACGCTCGGCACCAGCAGCAGGGTGAGCAGGAACAGGAAGGCGCTGGCCCGGATGCGCAGCCGGAGATTGAGCATGAGCGCCAGCGCGAACGCGGCGGCCAGCGCGCCCATGGTGACCATCTGGATGAGGGAGCGGGGCAGTGTGACGATGGTCTTCGCCCCGGCGGAGCCGAGTGTGTTCAGGCCCAGCAGCGCCCAGACGATCCCGACGGCCTTCGGTGTGCCGGCCGGGCGCGGTTCGGCGCCGGGCTGCGTGCCCGCCGTGTCCGGTCCGTCCGGCAGGACGCCGCGCCTCAGGTTCCCGTCCATCTCAACCACCGGCCCCTGGGTCGAAGGTGCTGCCCGCGTCCTGCCGGTAGGGCGGGCCCTGCCACTGCCCGGAGTCGAGCTTGTGGTCCGTGTCGACCGCGATGAAGCTCCACGGTCCGCGGTAGCTGTTGTCGTGCCAGCGGTTGTGCTGCTTGTGGGCGATCGCCTCGGCCACCAGCTTGCCCTTGTACGGCGACCAGTCCGGATAGGTGCCGTAGTTGGCGAGGACCGCCATCCGGCCGCACTTCGCCGTGCACTTGACGACCGACGTGTCCAGCAGGAAGCGGTTGTCGTGGATGTCCACCCGCTGGGTCTTCCACCGGCAGTCGGCGAACAGCGGTGCGGTGGCGATCGCCGGTTTCGCGCAGCGGTCGGTGTCCTTCACCAGCAACGTGCAGTAACCGGTCGAGGTGTTGGCCGGGCTGTTGCAGAACCGGTCGGCGTTCTCCCACAGGGTGATCCCGTTCCAGTTGTCCTCCAGCACGTTCCGGTAGATCTCGATCTTGTCCGTGCGCGCGCGGATCCGTGGTTCGCCCCCGGCCTCGGACACGTAGACGGTCGCGTACGGGAAGTCGTCGCCGCGGTCGGCGTACCTGCGGCCCTCGACCCAGTTGTTGTGCCGGATCGTGTTCTTCCGGATGACCGCGTTGTAGCTGGTCTCGTACATCAGCGCGGCACCGTCGTTGGCCTCGAGCAGGTTGTCCTCGATGAGGAAGTCGTTGTTGTTGTTGTCCGCCCAGAGCCCGGCCCCGCGGTTGTCGTGCACCCAGTTGCCGCGTATCTCGGCGCCGTCGACGGCCCAGAACTTGACGCCTCCGGTGCAGCCGCAGCCCGGCTTGCGCCGCTCCCAGTCGTCGGTGTTGTTGCCCACGATCTCGTTGCCCTCGACCACCAGGCCGCGGATGGAGTCACCGGTCTTGTACGCGTTCATTCCGTACTGTCCGTTGCCGCGCAGACAGCTGGCGCGGACCTGCTGGCGTGCACCGGCCATCAGCCCGGCGCCGGAGTTGTACTGGATCTTCGTGTGCTCGATCACCCACCCGTCGGCCATGTCATGGTTGACCACGCCCTCATCGGGCGGCGCGACGAAATGCTGCACGGTCAGATAGCGGATGGTGACGTCGCGGGCGGTACCGCTGAACGCGTAGTTGTTCTTCCTCCCGCCGTCGAGCACCGCGCCCGGCGCGCCGAGGTAGCGGTTGCCCTTCTTGGCGATGACCTGGGCGTAGCGGTCCGCATCGAGCCTGTGCTTGCCCGGTCGAAGCCAGAACGTGGTGCCCGGGGGGCTGCTCCTGGTCTTCGCGGCCAGGTCACCGACCACCGCGGGGTCGACCGGCACCGCGCCCGCGGGTGCCTCCACCGGCCCGGCCGCGGGCTCGGCGCACACCCGGGCCACGGGCGTGGAGGGCGCCTTGGACGCGGCCGGCGCACCGGCCGGCTCCGTCCGGGCGTCCGGCGTGTGCGTACAGCCGGTCGCCGCCAGCAGGGCCAGCGCCAGCGGTGCCGCCGGCCACGCCCAGCGCCGCCACTTGATCCCCACGCGTCCTCCCTAGCCGCGGAACCTGAGTACGGTGGTGAACCCCTGCGTGCCGTCGGTGAAGCCGGTGCCGACCAGCGTTGTGGCGGGTTCCTTGCGGCCGAAGCCGGCGGAGTACCAGCCGAGCGGCGGGTCGCTCTCGCCGCGATGCGCCCGCCAGGACAGCTGCCCGGGCAGGTCGAGCGCCGCGGAGCGGTCCTCGCCGTCCCGGGTCCAGGTGAGCACGGCCCGGTTCCCCTCCAGGTCCGCGGCGATCGCCGGGCCGAGGTGGAACGCCAGCCGCACCGCACGGCGCGGGCCGCGCACCTCGTCGACCACCCTCAACTCCTGGCTTGCGGCTGTCAGTTCCACCTGGCGGCGGTGCACGGACGGCCGGTAGCCGTCGTGCTCGGCGCACCAGCGGGCCACACCCTCGTGGGATGTGTCCGCGACCAGGACGCGGCTGCGGGCATGCCGGGTCCACAGGAACGGGCCACCGGAGACGGACTGGTCACCGCCGTCCAGCTGCAGGGTGTTGTGGCCGAGGGTCGACCGGAAGTACCGCCGCCACTCGGGCTGCCCGTGGTAGCAGAACGTCCCGGGGTCGGCGAGCACGTCCACCCCGTCGTGCCGGACCTCCACGGACAGCGCGTCCGCGTGAGCGTGCGCGGCGATCGACAGGAATCCGTGCGGGCCGCCGTCGCAGCGGCACCAGATCTGTGCCGGGCCGCGCAGGATGGTGAGCCCCGCGTCGGCGAAGTGGGCCGGCCGGCCTGCCGGGCGGGTGACGGCCGGCGCGGTGCCGTCTTCGGCGTACGGCCGGATGAGCGCCGCCAGCAGCGGGGTGCGCACATCGGTGCCGGTCACCTCCGGCCACCAGGCGAGCCGGCCGAACACGGCGTCCCCGGTGGCCAGCAGCGAGGCCCAGCGGTCGGTGCCCGCGCCGTCCACGACCAGACCGTGCCCGTCGTCCGCATCCCCCTGGCGCGGCGGCCGCAGCCGGCCGTCCACGACGGCGGCGAGCGCGTCGGTCATCCGCAGCAGCACCAGCCGGACGGACGCGGGGACCGGCACGCCCGCGGCGTCCGCCTCGGCCACCGCGGCCAGGCCGAGCTCCAGCACCAGCCCGTGATAGTCGGTGGCCAGTTCGCGGTTGAGGCCGGAGCCGAAGGTGTTGCTTCGCAGATGCCGCTCCAGCGACCGCAGCGCGTCGGCACGCCAGCGCGCCGAGGCGGGGAACCAGCCGAACGCGCAGGCCGCGGCGAACTGCCCGGCGGCCTCGGCGATGACGTGGTTGTTCGCCGAAGACCCCCGGCTGGGGAAGGCGGCCAGCCAGCGCTGGTGGTGCCAGATCTGCCGGAGCGCCACCGGGTTGCCCTCGAACAGGTCGGCCGCGCCCGGCCAGCCGTCGAGCAGCCGGCGGATCCACACCCAGGACAGCAGCCGGATGCCCAGCTCGATGCCGCTGGTCCAGTGCACCCCGCGCAGCGGCGCATTGGCCGCCCACCACGACCGCAGCTGCCCGGCCACCCGCTCGGCGTACCGCTCGTTCCCGGTGAGCGCGTAGGCCGCGGCGAGCTGGGTGAGGTACTGATGCCGGGACAGCTCCCAGATCTGCTTGATGTCCCCGACCGCGTCCTCGTCGCGGTACGGCACGTCGAAGGCGTAGCCCCACGGAGCGCGGCGCCCGGTCTTCGGGTCGCGGCACCAGTCCGGGTCGGCCAGGTCGTCGCGGTCCACCCCGAAGTACTGGGCGTGCCCGGCCATCAGCCGGTCCGCCTCGGCGACGAGACGTTTCGCGGCGTCCGGCGGCACCGCGGCGATCGTCCCCGCGGGCAATGCCGCGGTGAACCGGGCGCCGGTCACGCTCGGGCACACCGGCCGCGCCGACCGCCACCGCCGCCTGCGCACCGCGTCGCCCACCCGGCCGCCGACCTCCCGCGGACCCATCCGGGACAGTCGCCGCAGGTACCAGCCCGGACTCCCCGAGCTCACCGTCATCGCGCCCTCGCCAACGTCACGGGCGCACCGCCGGCCAGGCCGGCCCGCACGGCGAGGGTGGCCGCCGTGGTGGCGGCCAGCGACTCAAGCGGCACCGGCATCGGCCCGCCGGTCCGCACGGCCCTGATGAACGCGGCCAGTTCGGCGTTCTGGCCCTTGTCCCGGGCCTTGGGAAGGCGCGAGCCGACCCACTGCTTGCGGCGGCCGTCGTAGACAGTGGCACGGACGAAGTCGTCGAGCCGCAGTGCCCTGCCGTCCGCGACCAGGTCCAGCGTCTCCTTGGGGAGGCCGGCCGGGCCGGTGGTGACGTAGCTGATGGTGGCGGTGGACCCGTCGGGGTAGCGCAGTACGACCTGAAGATCCTCGTCGCCCGGCGTGCTGATCGCGTACACCGAGACCGGGTCGGCGCCGAGCAGCCAGCTCGCCGTGTCGATGAAGTGCCCGCCCTCGCCGGCGAACCGTGAGCCCTCGCTGCCCTGTTGCAGGTACCAGCTGCCGTGCTCGAGCCGGCCCGCGTTGACCAGGTAGCGCAGGCTCGCCGGGCCGGTCCGGGCACCGAACCGCTTCCTGGCCTCGTTCAGCAGCGGCGCGAACCGGCGGTTGAAGCCGACCTGCAGCCGGTCGTTGCCGGACTCCTCCACCGCCGCGAGCACGCCGGCCAGCTCGTCCTCGGTGAGCGCCAGCGGCTTCTCCACGAACACCGCCTTGCCGGCCAGGAGTGCCTGCCGGGTCAGTTCGGCGTGCGAGCTGTGGCGGGTGACCACGAACACCGCGTCGACGGACTTGTCGCCGAGCACCGCGTCGAGATCGGTGGTCGCCTCGGCGAAGCCGAACTTGCGCTGCGCGTTGGCCGCGGACAGCGCCGTCGTGGTGACCACCGTGGACAACTCGACGCCGTCGCGCCGGGACAGGTGCGGCAGCAGCATCGACGTCGCGTAGGTGCCCGCGCCGACGAACGCCAGCTTCAACGGGGTCCCGGCGGCCCGGGCCCGGCCCGGGCTCACGTTCACCGCGGGCACGGCCACCGCCGGGGCCTCGGCTTCCGCGGCCCGGCCGGGGTGGCCGGGGTAGCGGAACAGCACGGCCACGGCCTTCAAGTCGCCGTCCTTGAGGCGCTGATACGTCCCTACGGCGTCGTCGAAGTCGGCGACGTGCGAGACCAACGGCTCCACGTCGACACGCCCGCGGGCGACGAGATCGAGGAAGCACGCCAGGTTGCGCCGCTCGGTCCAGCGCACATAGCCGATCGGGTAGTCCCGCCCCTCCAGCTCGTACTCCGGGTCGTAGCGCCCGGGGCCGTACGAGCGGGAGAACCGGACGTCCAGCTCCTTCTCGTAGTACGCGTTCCACGGCAGGTCCAGACGGCACTTGCCGATGTCGACGACCCGGCCGCGGTCCCGGCTCAACCGCGCGGCCAGCTCCACGGGCTGGTTGCTGCCGCCGCCGGCGGCCAGATACACCTGGTCCACGCCCAGGCCGCCGGTGAGTTCGGCGACGGCGGTTTCCACGGCCGCGGATCCGGGATCGCCGCAGGCCGCCGCGCCCAGGCGTTCGGCCAGCTCGCAGCGCACCGGGTCGGGGTCGGCCCCGATGACCCGGACACCCGAGGCGGCCAGCAACTGCACCACCAACTGCCCGATCAGACCGAGGCCGATGACCAGTGCCACCTCGCCCAGGTGCGGCTCGCCACGGCGGACGCCCTGCAACGCGATCGAC
Organism: Streptomyces sp. NPDC102462; assembly: GCF_044765425.1. Lineage (NCBI taxonomy): Bacteria > Bacillati > Actinomycetota > Actinomycetes > Kitasatosporales > Streptomycetaceae > Streptomyces > Streptomyces sp. NPDC102462. The sequence continues at coordinate 127,484 of NZ_JBIWKB010000020.1, forward strand.
CCGACGGTGCCGAAGGCCGCGTGCCGCGGCGCGAGACCGTCCGGCACCCGGGCGTAGAGGTTCTTCGGCACCCAGTTCAACTCGGCGTGCAACGCGTGCTCGTTGCCGGCGCAGGCCACGAGGTCGCCGGCCTTCACGTCCTCGATCCCGGCGCCGACCTGCTCGACCACCCCGCACAGCGAATAGCCCAGCGGAGTGTAGGAGTCCAGCTTGCCCATCACCTTGCGGTAGGTGGCGGGCACCCCGTTGGTGGCCACGCTCTGCACCACCTTGGCCACCTGGTCCGGCCGGGAGCGTGCCTTGCCCAGCATCGACATGCCGGCCTCGGACACCTTCATCAGCTCGGTCCCGGTGGAGATCAGCGAGTAGGCGCTCCGCACCAGCACACCACCCGGCTTGCAGCGGGGCACCGGCACGTCGAGCAGCGCCAGCTCGCCGCTCTTGTAGTTCTGCACAACCTGTTTCACCCGAAGTCCTCTTGTCTCTATGCCGGTGAGGCGCTACGCCGCCGAGGGGGAGTTCCGGCCGGGCCCCGAGGTCGCGCCGCGGTACCAGTACTCAAGGGTCAGCACATGCCACAGATGCTTGGAGAAGTCCCGGTGCCCGGCGGCGTCCTCGGCGACCAGCCGGGCCAGCGCGTCACGGCGCAGGAACCCGGAACGGACCAGCTCGCCCTCGTTGATCACCTCGCGCACCAGCGGTGCCAGATCCCGGCTCATCCAGGCGCGCAGCGGGGCGCTGAACAGGCCCTTGGGCCGGTACACGATCTCCTGGGGCAGGATCGAGCGGGCCGCCTCCTTGAGGACCGCCTTGCCCTGCCGTCCGACGATCTTGCGGTCGCCGGGCACGGCGAACGCCGCCTTGACCACCTCGACGTCCACATAGGGCACCCGCACCTCGGTCGACGCGGCCATGCTCGACCGGTCCGTGTAGGCGAGGTTCAGGCCCGGCAGGAACATCCGGGCGTCGCCCAGGCACATGCGGTTGACGAAATCGTCCAGGTCGTTGTCCTGGTAGATGTCCGCATGCTCCGTCAGCACGTCCTCGACCGTTCCGGCCAGATCCGGATCGAGCAGGGCCAGCAGCTCGTCCCGGTCGTACATGGTGTAGCTGCGCCGGAACGCGGTCTCCTCCGGCAGCTCGGCGAAGGACAGGAACCGCTTCGCGAAGCGCACCGACCGGTACCCCCGGCGGGCCGTTGCGACCGGCAGCCGGTCCACGGCCCGGGACAGGCCGCGCCGCAGCGGCCGCGGGACGCGCTGGTAGCGCAGCGCGATCAGGTTGGCCAGGTGCTTGCGGTAACCGGCGAACAGCTCGTCGGCACCCATCCCCGAGAGCATCACCTTGACCCCGGCAGCCCGGGCGGCCGAGCAGATCAGGAACGTGTTGATCGCGGCGGGGTCGCCGATCGGCTCGTCCAGGTGGTACGTCATCCGCGGCAGCAGGTCGAGGACCTGGGGGGCGATCTCGATCTCGTGCAGGTCGACGCCGAACCGCTCGGCCACCCGCCGGGCATGGCGCAGGTCGTCCGGCATCGCCTCGATGCGGGCGTCCTCGGCGCGGAACCCGATCGTGTAGGCGGAGATCCCGGGTCGGTCGCGGGCCGCCAGCGCGGTCAGATAGCTGGAGTCGAGCCCGCCGGACAGGAAGGTCGCCACGGGCACGTCGGAGAGCAGATGGCGCCGGGTCGACTCCTCGACGACGGCGGCGACATCCGGCTGCTCGCCGCCCCGGGCCCGCTCCCGACCCTCGGCGGCGACGTCCTTCAGATTCCAGTACCGGCCGCGCTCCACCCGGCCGTCGGGCCGGCACCGCAGCCAGCTGCCCGGCGGCAGCTTCTCCGCCTCACGGAACGCGCACCGGGTGTCCGGCACCCAGTAGTACAGCAGCGAGGCCACCAGCGCCGCATGGTCCACCTGGAGCGACCCGCCGGTCACGGCGGCGAGCGCCTTCAGCTCGGAGGCGAACACCAGGCCCTCGCCGCGCCGGAGCAGGAACAGCGGCTTGACGCCGAGCTGGTCGCGGGCCAGCACCAGGTCACCGGTGCGCTCGTCGAAGATCCCGAACGCGAACATGCCGCGCAGCCGGGGCAGACAGTCCGTGCCCCAGCGCCGCCATGCCTCCAGCAGCACCTCGGTGTCGGAGGTACCGCGAAAGCGCACCCCGGCGGCCGCCAGTTCGGCACGCAGCTCGGGCGCGTTGTACAGCTCGCCGTTGTACGTCAGGGCGAGGCCGCCCGAGACCATCGGCTGGGCGCCGGTCTCGGACAGGTCGATGATGGCCAGCCTGCGGTGCCCGAGGTGCACCTCGCCGTCACCGACGGGGTGGCTGTAGCGGCCCGCCCCGTCCGGACCGCGGTGGGCGAGGGCGTCGGTGAGCCGGTCGGCGACGGCCTTCCCGTCCGGCCAGCGGTACGTGCCTGCGATGCCACACATGTCCTACCGCGCCTCCTGGTCGCCGTCCGGAACCCGCGCCGCCCATGTCGGCAGCCGCTCCGTCTGCCGCCGGCCCTCGCCCACTGCCTGAACGGCGTGGGAGGTACCCCCACCGTTGTGCCGGCCCGTCCGCTCGCTCTGGCCGCGCAGCGCGGTGTGCAGCCCGTCCCACAGCGTGCCGTCGGTCCGGTCACGCGGGTCGGGGTCGATCAGCACCACACCGATCACCGCGATGCGCTGGTCCGCGAGCTGCCGCGCCACGGTGTGCAGCCATGCGGCGCTGCCGTGCCCGGCACGCACGACGAGCACGGTCTGCGTGCCGAGGTACTGAAGGTCGGTCCACGCCGTGCCGGGCGCCACCGAGCCGACGCCGAGCCGGCGCTCCTGGCGCGGCACGGCAGCGGCACGCTCGCCGCTGACCACGGTGGGGTCTCCCGGCCTCGGGCGGCGGCCCGCGAGTTGCAGGCCGGGCAGGGCGTCGATGACGACCACCGGCCCGTCCGCAGCCAGTGCCCTGCCGAGGTCCAGGGCGATCACGCTCGTGCCGCGCGCACAGCCCAGCTCCAGCAGCGACACCGGTTCCGCGGAGCCGCGCGCGGTGCGGGCCAGCAACGCGGTGAGCCGTTCGCGTGCCACCCGGGTCCGTCGGCGCCGCCCCAGCCTGCCCGGCCCGCGGGGCAGTTCCGCGATGACCGAGGCGCCGAGGTTCGCCGCGATGTCCCGGCGCAGCACGGGGCGGTCCGCCACCACCGTGCCGACCGCGGCCACCGCCAGCCCGAGGACCAGCCCGAGGACGAGTCCGATCGCGGCGTTCGTGGCAGCGGTCCTGGGCAGGGAGTGCCGCACGGTGCGCGGCGCGTCCACGATCTGTGTGCCGGCGACGAGCCGGGGCGTGCCGACGCGTGCCTCCGCTGCGCGCTGGCCGAAATCGGCGATCCGCGAGGTGAGTTCGGCCCGGCGGGCGAACAGCGACTCCATGTGCGCCGACGCCTGTGGCCCGCTCTGCGGTGATCCCTCTCCGATCGCCTTGTTGACCTGGTCGAGTTCGCCCTGCATCCGGTCGCGCTGGTCGAGCAGGGCCTTGGCCTCGGCGTTCGCGGCTTCCCGTATCCGCCGCACATGGTCCGCGACGAACGCGTCGGCCAGCGCCTTGGCACGGGTCATCGCTTCCGTGCCGCTGGCACCGGTCACAGTGATCTGCAGCAGGTTGTTGGTCAAGCCGGTCCCCCCGTAGTCCCGCATGAAGTCCTCCGGTTTTTCCGGGGAGTCGAGCAACCGCAGGGCGTCACCGGCGATCCGCGTGGTGTGCAGCAGCGCGACATCGGTGCGGATCAGCGTTCCCGGATCGTTGGGCTGGTCCTCCTGGTGCGCGACCAGCACCTTGGTCACCGCGGTCGGCGGTGGCGGCCGCAGGGCCGCCAAGGCGGCGCCGACGAGCAGCCCCAGCAGCGCCATGGAGCACCACAGGCGGCGCCGCCTGCGCACCGCCACCACCAGCGCCTGCAGGTCGAGCAGCGGAGCGGCGGTGGACGACTGCGACGTCGTACTCGTCGTCACCCTGGACTTCCCTTCGCGTCGTCGCCCACCGCGAGCACCGGCGCGGCGGTGTGCCGGGGACGGCCGACGGACCGCGTCGCACGGGCCAGGACCGGGCCGGCCAGGACGATGCCGACGACCTCGTGCTTGGCGTCCGCACACGCCTCGGCGATGCCGGCGAGTTCCGCCGCGGTCCAGTTGCCCGCGCTGAGCACGACCAGGGCACCGGACTCGTCGTCGCGGTCCGCCACCATCGGCTGGGACACGCAGACCCCCACCACCCGCAGCAGCGGATCGCTCCCGGCCTCGGCGGCGAGCCGCCCGGCGGCCCGGCGGGCGATCTCGTCGCCGTCCGGGACGACGACCAGCAGCCGCCGGGGGGCCGGCAGCCGGTCCCTCAGGCGGGCGCACACCCGCCGGTAGCGGATCTGCCGGCCGGCCTCGTCGCCTGAGGCCGGCGGGGTCGGTACGTCCCACCGGATGTCGGCGCCCAGCAGCCGGCGGAGCCGGGCCCGCGGGCCACGGCCTTCCGCCCGGCGCCCGGGGCGTTCGTCGGGTACGTCGACGGTGCCCAGCAGCGCCGAGCCCAGCGCCGCGGCGATCTCCGGCGGGGTGCGCAGCCGGCGACTCATCCGCGCGGCGGCCAGCTGGCCGACGACCGCGAGCAGGAAGAACAGCAGCGCCCCGGCGGCGATGAGCTGGATCCTCGTCGGCGGTGCCTCGCCGGCCGGCCGGGCCGCGGGACCCATGACGACCATGTGGGCCTTGTCGGCGGCCGGGCCGGCCTGGTCCAGCTTGTTGACGGCCTCCTGCAGCGAGGTGCGCAGCTTCGCGAGTTCAGTGCGGGTCTGCACGCTCTCCACGGTCCGCCCCGGATCGGTCGCGTCGGCCAGCTCGGTGATACGGCGGCTGGTCCGCACCACCATCTGCTGCAGTGCCGTCAGCTGTGCCGCCGCCTCGGGGTCGGTGTCGTCGTCCACGATCCGCGCGGCGAATGTGACGAACTGCCGGGCCACCTCGTCCGCGAGTCGCTGTGCGCGCTCCGGGGTGCCGGCGGTGCCCGAGATCGTGATGATGTTCCCGTCGGCGGCCTTGGCACCGACCCGGTCCCGCAGGTCGCGGCCGCTGACCCCGGGCCAGTGGAGCGCGGCGGCCGCGCGGTCGGCCACGGCCGAACTGGTCGCGATCTCCGTCTGGGTCAGCAGCTCGCGCTCCTCCCACGCCCCCGGCAGCAGTACCGACGCCGACGTGGTGTAGCGCGGCGGAACCAGCACGGAGGTGCCGTAGCCGACGAGCGCGCCGAGCAGGGTGAGGATGGTGAGGAGCCGCCGGCGCCGACGGATCATCCGCCCGATCGTCACCAGGCGTATCGTGTCGTCGCTCAACGGCGCGGCCTCCGCCCTGCCCGGTCCGTCTCGCCCGCCGGCGCCGTGGCGCGGTCACGGCAGGCGGCGGCGTAGGCGGCGAGCAGTGACGCCTGTGAGTTCCGCCAGGACAGCGGCCCGCTGATCCGCTCCTGGCCGATCTTGCCCATCAGGTCCCGCTTCTCCGGATCGTCCAGCAGCAGCGCGATGAGCCGTGCGAACTCGGCCTCGTCGTCGGCGGGTGCGTAGACGGCGGCGTCACCGGCGGAGACGCGCGCCTCCCTCAGATCGAAGGAGACGACCGGCCGGCCCATCACCATGTACTCCAGGACCTTGTTCATTGTCGACACGTCGTTGAGCGGATTGCACGGGTCGGGGGAGAGGCACACGTCCGCGGTGGACAGGTAGCGCACCAGGTCGGCGTCGGGAATGCGCCCGGTGAACTGCACCTGGTCGACGAGCCCGAGCCGCCCGGACAGCTCCACCATCGCGTCGAAGGTGTCGCCGGCGCCGATGAACACCGCATGCCAGTCGGTCCGCCCGAGGTCGTCGCGCAGCTTCGCGAGGGCCCGCAGGGCGTAGTCGACGCCGTCCTGCGGGCCCATGACGCCGAGGTAGCACAGCAGATGGGGCTTGCCGCGCTTCAGCTCCGGCTCGGGCGGCACGGGGTGGAACCGGGCGATGTCGGGCGCGCTGCGCACCACGAAAACGTCCGCGGGCCGCCGGCCGCCGCGGCGCACCGCGACATCCCGGTAGCTCTCGTTCGTGGCGAGCACGACGTCCGCGGCCCGGTAGGTCAGCCGTTCCAGCGCGCACACGGCCCGGTAGAGCAGGTCCTCGCCGCGGCCGAACCGGGACAGGTACAGCTCGGGCACCAGGTCGTGCTGGTCGAAGACGAACCGGGCGCCGCGCCGCTTCAGCCACAGGGCCGGCAGGAACAGCAGGTCGGGCGGGTTGCAGGCGTGCACCACGTCGACCGGGCCGACCTTCCGGGCCAGCCGGAGGGTGTGCCAGAGCGCCGATCCGTACTCCCGCAGATAGCCGGCCGGCCCTCCGGTGGCCGCGCGCAACGGGTAGCGGTGGATCCGCACCCCGTCGATCTCCGCCTCCGCCTCCGTGTCCCGCTTGCTGCCCCGGGGACAGATGACGTGCACCGTCCAGCCCGCGTCGCGCAGCGTCGTGCACTCCTGCCACACCCGCCGGTCGAACGGCACCGACAGGTTCTCCACGAGGATCAGCGCGCGCCGGCCCGGCCGGTCGCCGCTCGACGTGTCACCAAGCAAGGCCCATGTACCCCGGTTCGGCCTGACGCGCTTCGGCGTCGGGAAGGCGGATGAGGTCGACGATCACCGGGCCGTCGCCGCCATGGGGCAGCGCCGACAGCACGTCCGGATCCCTGGTTCCGACGAGGCACACCTCGGCGTGCTCAAGCACCTCGTCGACGGAGTCCGCGAGGAGTTGCGCGAGGTGCGGCAGCCGGGTCTCGATGTACTCGCGGTTCGCGCCGAGCAGCCGGGACAGGCTCACGTTGGCGTCGTAGATCCTCAGGTCGTACCCCTTGCCGAAGAGTCTTTCCGCCAGCTCGACGAGCGGGCTCTCGCGGAGGTCGTCGGTGCCGGGTTTGAAGGACAGCCCGAACAGGCCCGCCCGGCGCTTGCCGGTGCGCTCGACCAGTTCCACCGCGCGCTGCAGATGGTCGGAGTTGGAGGGCAGCACATGGGCGAGGATGGGCACCGAGACGTCGGCCCGCTGCGCAGCGTGGACCAGGCTGCGCAGGTCCTTGGGCAGGCAGGAGCCGCCGAAGGCGAAGCCGGGCCGCAGGTAGGCGGGGGAGATGTTCAGCTTGCGGTCGGCGAGGAACACGTCCATCACCTGGTGCGAGTCCACCCCGAGCGCCTGGCACACCGCGCCCAGTTCGTTCGCGAAGCCGATCTTGAGGCCGTGGAACGCGTTGTCCGCGTATTTGATCGCCTCGGCCGTCGGGACGGGCACCCGGAACATCTCGCCGGGCAGACCGTCGTACAGCGCCGCCACCGCGTCGCCGCTTGCCGCGTCGAGTTCGCCGATGACGGTCTTGGGCGGGTCGAAGAAGTCCCGTACGCTCGTGCCCTCGCGCAGGAACTCCGGGTTGACCGCGACCCCGATGTCCGCGCCGGCCGTGCCGCCGACGTACTTCTCCAGGATCGGTACCAGCAGGTTCAGGCAGGTGCCCGGGAGCATGGTGCTGCGGAACACGACGGTGTGCCGCCCGCCGCGCCCGCCGCGATCGGCCAGTGCGGCACCGATCTGCTCGGTGACCCGCTCCAAGTACGTGGTGCACAGGCTGCCGTTGGGCTCGGACGGCGTGCCCACGCAGACCAGCGACACCTCGCTGTCCCTGATCGCCTCGCCGACGTCGCCGGTGGCGCGTAACGCTCCGGTCCGCACGACCTCGGCGATCAGCTCGCCGATCCGCTCCTCGACCACCGGGGCCTTGCCCTCGTTGACCAGGTCGACCTTCACCTGGTTCACGTCCACCCCGATGACCTCGTGACCCATGTCGGCCAGGCACGCGGCCGACACACAGCCCACGTAGCCGAGCCCGAACACGCTGACTCTCATGACTCGTTCCTCCCCCCGGGCAGGCCCCTGCGGCCTGCGGTCCGTGCGCCGGCCAGGCCGTTGAATCCCCGGCCCCCGCGCATCAGTAGGCCCCCTGTCCGTGGAGCACCGCACGCAGCGTCTTCCACAAGATCACCGTGTCCAGGGCGAGCGACCAGTCCTCCACGTACCGCAGGTCCAGCCGGACCGCCTCCTCCCACGACAGGTCGCTGCGTCCGCTGATCTGCCACAGGCCGGTGAGTCCGGGCTTGACCAGCAGCCGCCGCCGGATGTCCGGGCCGTACGCGGCGGACTCCTCCGGCAGCGGAGGCCGCGGACCGACGAGCGACATCGATCCGGTGAGCACATTGAAAAGCTGCGGGAGTTCGTCGATCGAGTACCGGCGCAGCACGGTTCCCACCCGGGTCACCCGCGGATCCCGGCGGAGCTTGAACAGCAGGCCGGCCCCCTCGTTGCGGGCGGCCAGTTCGGCACGTGCCCCGTGCGCCCCGGCCACCATGGTGCGGAACTTGAACATGGTGAACTCGCGGCCGTCCTTGCCGACCCTGCGCTGGCGGTAGAACGCCCCGCCCCGGCTGTCCACCAGCACGAGCAGCCCGACGAACACCATCAGCGGCGCGAACAGCACCAGCAGGAGCGCCGCGCCCAGCCGGTCGACGACCTCCTTGACCGCCCGGCGGCCCCCGGTGAAGGCCGGCATGCTGACCCGCAGCAGCGGGATCCCGAGCACCGCGTCGACGTGCAGCCGCGGGCCGGCCACCTCCATCAGCACGGGGGCCACGATCATCTCCGCGTCGCTGCCTTCGAGGTTCCAGGCCAGCCGCTGCAGCCGGTCCGGTGACCAGTGCGGGTCCGGTGTGACCGCGACGACCCGGTAGCCGTCGCGGCGGACGTGGCCCGCGACGTCCGCCAGCCGGCCGACGACCGGCACTCCGTCCAGTTGGTCACCGTCGAGCCCGGCACCGCCCGTCGTGCACACCGCATCCACCCGCCAGCCGAGGTGCGGGAACTTACGGGTCCGGGTGATCAGGTCGCGCACGGTGGCGGTGCTCCCGGCGGCGAGCACCGGCCGCAGGCACCGCCCTTCCTTGCGCTGTCTGTGCAGCCACAGGCGCAGCACATACCGCGCGGTCATGGAGATGAGCGCGATCGCGGGGATCGCGACGAAGATCCAGAGCTTGATGTTGCGCGAGGTCAGGGCGATCCCGCCGAGCGCCAGCACGACGGTCGCCGCGAACAGTGAGCGTCCGAGCCGGCGGAATTCCTCGGCGCCCTGGCCGAGCACGGCCGGGGCCCACGACCGGCTCACCGCGAGCGCCCCCAGCACCAGCAGCTCGGTGCCGAATGCGAGAATCCCCCACTTCTCGTGCCAGTTGGCCGCGTCCCGGGCCCCGAAGAAGTTGCCGATCGCCGTCACCACGCAGGCGGTGGCCACGGTGTCGCTGATGATCACGGTACGGCGGTACCGCTGCTCCCAGTCGATCGCGGGCCGGCTGATGTCCCCGTTCGCCAGATGCCCGTGTGCCGACGGAAACGGGCTGACCAATCCCCCTTGCCGCACAGAACCCCCCAGGTCCGGTCGCAGTGGTCCGACGTGTTCGCCTCACACTGATCCTTCGCGCGGAAGGCCCCCGCCCCCCGTGCCGCGCTGTTCCTTCCCCCCGGGAGGCCCCCACCTCCCGCGCCGCGCTGTTCCCTCCCCCCGGAGGCCCCCGCCCCCGCGCATGGCATCCCGGCTATGTCCGAGACGGGTGAACAACCCACCCTGACGGCAGCGGACTTGCAGGTCCCGCACCCCTTAAATGCGCTGGTGTTCCGCAGCACCGGACCTATAGATCATTAACGGTCGGCTCGTGTCCGAACAGCTGAAGCACGGTCAATCTAGACCATCGGTGCCGGTATGGAGAGAGGATGTGTGGAATTTGTGCGCAAGCTTTGAGACGGGTGTCGCAAGGGGCCTTCCCAGGGCTCCGGCAGCGCGGACGAGTGCCCCAACACGACTGTGGGCAGAGCCAGTTGCTCCGCCCACCCACGCACGTGCCGCGCGTCAGCCGATCCCGGTCGCACCGACCGCCTGGACATAGTCGTCTGCCAGGAGCGGGGAGTGCGCGAGGAATCCGTCCGCGGCGAACGCCTCCACGAGATCCGCGGTGTACGGGATGAGGGACCGGGTCAGTTCATCGAGGGCCGGGTCGATCCGCTGGACCTGTTCGGCGCTGAGCAGGCCCTCGCACAGGTACCAGGCGGCGTCCTTCGCCAGTTGTTGCAGGGCGTGGATCGCGCAGAGCCTGTCGGCGACCTGGGCGGCCTCGCCCTCGGGGAGGCCGTCGACCGCCGTGAGAGTGCGGTCCAGGACGAGACCGTGGCCGTATGCCTCGCCGAGTTCGCGTGCCTTCATGAGGTGCGGGTTCCAGGCGTCGAAGGAGTCCTCGGCCGCCGGGGCCTGCGCCACGGCCTCGGCTGTGCGCCGGGCGAGGAAGCAGACCCTGCGGCGGTTCAGCTCACGCCAGAGTGCCTTGTCCGTCAGGGCCATCTCCCGTGTGTGCAGGGACGGATCGGGGCCGGGAAGCTCGACGGCCCGGGTCACCAGGTCTCGTGCGGTGTCCAGGACGATGAGGAGGTTGTCGCCGCCTCCGGCGTTGAGCATGTGGCCCAGGCCCTGATAGTCCAGGTATCGACTGGAGGCCAGTGCTCCCAGCACGCCGCAGCGCAACCTGCATTCGGCCGTCACGCGCTCGGTGGTCCAGGCGGCCATGACCTTGGCCATCGCCAGTTCGCTGTTGACGGGCGCCCACGGAGCCCATGTCATCGTGCCGATGCGGGGTGCCGAAGCGCGCTCGCCGCGCCGCCATGCCGCGATCAGCTCGATGCGTGCCGAGCGGGCGGCGCTGGCCAGGCATGAGATGGCCATGGCGTCGGCCAGGCAGCCGAAGAGCGGGCGATGCTGGGTCGTGTACTCCAGGACCGGGAGTGCGGTGCCGATGCGGGCGGTGGTACGGCGCCGCGTGGAGAAGTGCAGGGCGGAAGCCGCCGCGACCGTGCTCACGGCGGCCAGCGCGCCGGACATGCCCGCCCACACGTTCTGGACGGTGGAAACGGATCGCAGCAGCCGCTTGTCACGGTTTTCCACCGGATCGCTGAAGTTTCCCGCGTCGTCGATCGACGCGTCGTCACTGAGCCAGTTGGCGCGCGGCAGCCAGACCCGGTCGAACCGGGTCAGGGAATAGTCCATCGGTACGACCCCGGATCGCGTGATGGTGGTGTGCACGCCGGGAGTCGGGCCTTGGCCGTCGGCGAGTCGGATCACGAACGGGAAGGCCCCTCGGTCCTTTCCCGCCACGATCAGTCGCGCCGTGACCACGGCGATTCTGGGCACACCGCCGAGGCCGACGTTGCCCATGAATTTCTGGGCGCCGGGATCGGGGGTGTGGAGGATGAATCCGTCCGTCTCGCTGTCGTAGACGGCTTCGGTCCGCACTTCGAGCTGGCTGTTGCCGCGTCCGATCTCGGTGATGAGGAAGGAACCGACTGCTTGCCCCGAGACCAGTGCCTCTTTGAAAGGACGCAGCCGGTCGGCGGGGTCGGTGAAATCCTCCAGGAAGGACAGGCACAGCCCATGATGAATGATCATGGCGACCGAAAGGGACGGGTCCACGACGGCGGTGGCCGCGACCAGCGCGAACAGGCGTTCCGGATCACGAGCCAGATTGCTTCCCCGCGGCAGGGCTTCGCAGATGTGCCGCAGCCGCCGTATGGTCAATCGGGTCTGTTCGTCTTCGGTGAGGCCGGTGTGCGGACGGAAAAGCTCATCGCTGAGCAGCCGGGTGGCCTCCTCCCTCACCGCTGCGGACGTTTCCCCGTGCAGCAGTGCGCCGAATGACTGATGCCATGCCGTGGAAGACGCCATGACTTCTCCTTTGCGGGGCGGGGGAGGCGATCGGCGGAATCCGTGTCCAGCAGTGGACCACCCCGCGACCCGCCTCGGACAGATGCTCCGCGGACGCGATGACCGGTATATCGGGCGGGTTTGTGCGCTTGTGAAGGGCGCGAGTGCGGGTGTAATCCCGGCATCGACTCCGCCGCCACACGGCCCCCTTCTGTCCGCTTTATCCGGTTGTTGTCATGGCGTATCTCACGTCCGAGTGGTATCGCGCTGTGACGTAGCCGACTTCGATAAGTCGACTTGTTGATTTAGATTCCAGCAGCGCGTATGAGTTACGAGCACGTCAACCGGCGCCGAGGGGCTTCGCCCTGGAGAGGAGCCACCGTGGCCAGCATCCCCCCGCAGCGTGGCGGGTCCACGCGGTTGCGCGCGATCCAGGAGCCCGTCCCACGGCAGTACCGGTTCGTCCACGGCCACCGTTGGGCCTTCCGCATGGCGGGCAGCGGTCCGGCCGTGCTGCTGATCCACGGCATCGGCGACTCGTCCGACACCTGGGCCGAGCTGATTCCCGAACTCGCCCGGCACCACACGGTCATCGCCCCGGACCTGCTCGGCCACGGTTGCTCCGACAAGCCGCGCGGCGACTACTCGGTCCCCGCGTACGCCAACGGCATGCGGGACCTGCTGGGCGTGCTGGACATCGACCGGGTGACGCTGGTCGGACACTCCCTCGGCGGCGGTGTGGCCATGCAGTTCGCGTACCAGTTCCCGGGCCGCACCGAGCGGCTGGCGCTGGTGAGCACCGGCGGGGTGGGCCGCGGTGTCACCCCGGCGTTGCGCCTGGCCTCGCTGCCCGGGGCCCATCTCGGCCTCGCCATGTTGCGGCTTCCGACGGTACGGGCGCAGACCGCGGTCGTGGTCCGGCTGCTGCGCCTGCTCGACACCGGGCTCGGCGTGGACGCGCCGGATCTGCTGCGCGTGGTGGACGCGCTGCCCGACTCGGCCTCCCGTGACGCGTTCATCCGCACGCTGCGCGCGGTGGTGGACTGGCGTGGTCAGGTGGTGTCCATGCTGGACCGCTGCTACCTCACCGCCGGCATGCCGACCCTGCTGGTCTGGGGCTCACGCGACCAGGTGGTGCCCGCCGGGCAAGCCGGCGTGGCGCACGCGGCGATGCCCGGCAGCCGTCTGGAGATCTTCGAGGGCTCGGGACACTTTCCGTTCCGCGCCGATCCGCACCGTTTTCTGGCGGTACTGGAGGACTTCATCGCCACGACGCAGCCGGTCAGCCGCAGCCCGGAGGAATGGCGGGAGCGGCTGCGCTCCGAGGGGCGCCGGGCGCATTGACCACGAGCGTGCGGCGAGCCGGTCCCGCCCGACGGGCCCCACGCACCCGCGCGCAGCGCGCCGTCAGTCGAACTCGCTGGGGTGGGGCGCCGGGGTCTTTCCGGCGAGGACGTCCTTCAGCCGCTGCGCACCCGCCCGCACGGCCGCCTCGGTGCTGGTGCGATCGGCGCCCGAGAGGCCGCCGTTGATGACGGTGGCCCCGGAGGCGACCACCCGGAGCGCGGCGACGTCCGTGGTGAGGGTGACCGGCTGCCCGTTGGCGGTGCCCTTCACCGTCACGGTGACCCCCGCCCGGTCGTCGCCGGCGGGGGGCAGCGTGGCCGACACCACCTGGACGGTCCGCTTGCCGCCGTCGGAGCCGGTCACGGTGAACTGGCCGCACTTGCGCGGCAGGCTCCGGAACCAGTCCAGGGACTTCTTCACCGAAGCCTCGCCGTAGTCGCCGACCTGGTACAGCAGCCGGGCCCGCGGATCGGTGAACCCGGTGAGCGCCGAGGCGCCGGGCGCACGGCCCAGCAGGCTGTCGGAGTACAGGCCGTCAAGGAGCCGCTGGCAGTCGGCCGCGGCGGCCTTGCCCTTGAGGAACGCGGCGACGTCGACCTTGCCCATCAGCAGTCTGTCCCGCCAGGAGGCGGCGTCGTTCGCCTGCGTCCAGTCGTCCTCGAGGTCGGCCGCGGTGATCAGCGCGGCCTTCGCGCCCGCCCTCGTGAGCGCGGGGGTGGCGGACGGGCTCGGGGACCGGCCGGGATCGGCCGCGGCCTGCGGGGAGCGCTCGGCGGCGGGGGAGGCGGGCGCCGTGTCCAAGGCCCCGTCGGCGTCCGAGCAGGCGCCCGTGGCCAGCAGTGATCCGGCGGCCAGGGCCGAGGCGAGGACACGCGCGTGACGGTACGGACGGTTCATCGGGGCTGCCTCCTCGCGACGCGGTACGTCCCTCCACGCCACCACCGGGCGGCCCGGCCGACCAGCGTGACCGGACCGTTCGGGTGAACCGGCGGGACAGGACCGTGTGCCGCGCGGCGGGCGGTGTCCCAGGGGTGGACGCCCCCTTGACGTGCCCGCGGGCGCGGATCGACACTCCAGAAGGGAATCCTAGTGAAAAGGTAGGGAAACGATGAGGCGCCGTGGGACGAGCACCGGCCGTGGCCGCCGAGCGCCGTCGCTGCCCCTGCTGACCTCCCGCCGGCACATCGACCTGCTGCGGGTCTGCAGCGCGATCAGCCTCCCGGGCTGACCGTCCCGCGCTCCCGGCCGACCGGGGCCCCTCGCACCCACCGACCGACGACGCTTCGGCCGCGCACAGCCGCGCGCCCACACCCGGGGAGACGCATGTCCACGTTCCGCACGCCGCTCGCCGCCCTCCCGTCCGCCCAGCGGCCCGCCCGCTTCCGGGGCAGGATCGGCCGGGACGCGCGCAGCGGCCACTACGCCGTGCCCCGCCGCTACCGGCTCCACCTCACCACCGCCTGTCCCGACGGCCTGCGGATAGCCGTCGGCCACAGCCTCCTCGCCCTCGACGACATCTGTCCTGTCACCCTCCTCGACGCCGTCCCGGACTGTCCCGGCGGCGGCCACTCGGCGCTGCGCCCGCTCTACGAGGCGAGCGCGCACCGCTACCCGGGACCGGCGCTCGCGCCGGTGCTCAGCGACGACTGGTCGGGCCGGATCGTCAGCACCCACGCCCCCGACATCCTGCGCGACCTCGACCGCTGCTTCGGCGACGGCCGCGACCGGCTCTACCCGTGCGGCACCGAGGCCGGGATCGAGGAGATCGAGCGGCTGTGCGCGCAGGGCATCGAGGAGGCCGCGCAGCGGGCGGGCCGGGCCGGCGCGGACGCGACCGAGCGGGCCGCGGCGCTCGACGTCCTGCTCGGCACCCTGGCCGGACTGGAACGGCGGCTCACCGGACGGGAGTTCCTGATCGGCGACAAACTCACCGCAGCCGACGTCGAGTTGTGGGTCGCGCTGGTGCAACTCGACACCGTGCACCGCCATCACCTCGACGCCGCCGCCGTGCACCGCGTGGCCGCTCATCCGGCGCTGTGGGCGCACGCCCGGCGCCTGGCGGGGCGGCCCGCCTTCGGCGCGCACCTCGACCTGGACGGCATCGCCCGCCGTCATCACGCCCGCTGCGCGGGCCTGGAGGCGGCCGGCTCGGCCGTGCAGATCCTGGACTGGGCGCGGCATGCGGCCGGCGCCCTGGGACCCCGGCGCGGCTGAGCGGGCAGGGGCCGGTCCATTCAGCGGACGGGCGTTGACATACGTCGGCCCAACTGCCTTACTTACCGCTCAGCACGGTCATGAGTGTCAGCGACAAGCCCTGGCTCGCTGGCCGGCAACCCTCGCGCCGCGGTGGGGTGCCCCAGGTGACGACCGGACCGGATGACGCTTCGGTAAGCGCGAGGGCCCCGCGGGGGCCGGAAATGCGAGTGACGCGAGTGACGGACCTGTACGCAGCCGACGGGACGGCCGACGGCCGCACCCGAAGCCGCGTACATCCGTACGCGGGTCTGCTCGTCGCCGACCGGGCGGTCGACCTGCTCCGCGTGAACAGCGCACTGTGTACCGCTTCGGGCCCTGCCCGTCGCCGGGGCTGACGCCACCTCCGGCCCCCGCGTTCCCGACGCACACCGATCGAGCGGTGTGCCGCTGCCCGCCCCTCCCCGGTCCCCGTGCCCCTCCCGTGCGCCGCGCCGCACCCTGGCCCCGCCGGCTCGACGCCGGCCGGCCCAGCGCCGCCGCGGCCACACGGGTCGCTCCGCCGGCCCGGGGGTGCCCCGACCCCGCCGGAGCCCGCCATGTCCGAATCCCCGGGCGGCGCCGTGTCCCTCACCGCGCCGCCACCAGCCGACACACCGTCAAAAACCCTGTCCGCCCAGCGAGTCGTACCGCTGCGCCGCCCCGGCCGATGGATCGTCACGGCCGTCGTGCTGGTGGTCGTGGCACAGATCGCACACGGACTGGCCACCAACCCCTTCTACCAGTGGGACCGCTTCCGCTACTGGTTCCTGCGCCCCACCATCCTCGACGGCCTGCTCATCACCCTCGAAGTGACCGCGCTCAGCGCCGTGCTCGGCCTGCTCGGCGGCATCCTGCTGGCCCTCGGCCGGCTCTCCGGGAGCCCCGTGCTGCGCGCCGTCAGCTGGACGTACACCTGGCTGTTCCGGTCCGTGCCGCTCATCGTCGTACTGATCTTCCTCTACAACTTCTCGGCCCTGTACCGGACGGTGAGCCTCGGCGTCCCCTTCGGTCCCGCGTTCGTCACCTTCGACGAGTCCCGGCTGGCCACCGACATGGTGGTCGCCGTGGTCGGGCTCGGCCTCAACGAGGCGGCGTACGCCTCGGAGGTGGTCCGCGGCGGCATCCTCTCCGTCGACCAGGGCCAGCACGAGGCCGCCGCAGCGCTCGGCCTGCCGAGGCGCTACCAGTTCACCCGGATCGTGTTCCCGCAGGCCCTCAGGTCCATCACCCCGAACTACGTCAACCAGCTCATCGGCCTGATCAAGGCCACGTCCCTGGTGTTCTACGTGTCGCTGCTCGACCTGTTCGGCTCGGTGCAGACCATGGGCAGCACCTACCCCGGCGACATCGTGCCGCTGCTGCTGGTCGCCACCGTCTGGTACCTGATCCTCACCAGCGTCGTGTCCGTCGTCCAGTTCTACGTCGAGCGGTACTTCGCCCGGGGCGCCACCCGCACCCTGCCGCCGACGCCCTGGCAGCGGGCCCGCTCCGGCCTCGTCGCACTGCGCGCCCGACTGCGCCGGGAGGCCGCCGTATGACCGCAGGCCCGCCCGCCCAGCAGGCTCCCGTCGCCCTGGAGGTGCACAACGTGCACAAGTGGTACGGCGCCCATCGCGTCCTCGACGGCATCGACCTGACCGTGCGCCCCGGCGAGGTCACCGTCGTCATCGGCCCGTCCGGGTCAGGCAAGTCCACGCTGCTGCGGGTGATCAACCACCTGGAGCGGCCCGAGATCGGACACGTCAGCGTCGGCGGCGAACCGATCGGGGTCAGACGCAGCGGCAAGCGGCTGAAGGAACTGAGCGAGCGGGCGATCCTGGCCCAGCGCAGCCGGATCGGCTTCGTCTTCCAGAACTTCAACCTGTTCCCGCACCTGACCGCGCTCGACAACGTGGCCGCCGCCCCCGTGGCCACCGGGCGGCTCACCCGGCCCGCGGCCCGGGAACTCGCCCGTGACCTGCTCACCCGGGTCGGCCTCGGCGACCGGACGGACGCCTATCCGCGGCAGCTGTCCGGCGGCCAGCAGCAGCGCGTCGCGATCGCCCGCGCCCTCGCGCTGCGCCCCGGCATCATCCTGTTCGACGAGCCGACCTCGGCGCTCGACCCGGAACTCGTCGGCGAGGTGCTGTCCGTCATCAAGGACCTCGCGACCAGCGGCACCACCCTCGTCATCGTCACCCACGAGATCGGATTCGCCCGCGAGGTCGCCGACCGGATCGTCTTCATCGACGGCGGACGGATCGTCGAACAGGGCCCGCCCGCCGCGGTGCTCGACCACCCCCGGCACGAGCGGACCAGGGACTTCCTGAGCAAGGTCCTGTGAAGTCCGCTGCGGTTCGACAGCGCCCCGAAGGGGCGCGGGGAACTGCGCGACCAGCCACGACGGTGCCGCAGGCGACCGACGGCATATCCCGGCATTTCCAGCGGAGCGCTCAGCTCCCTCGCAGCCACTCACCCCCAGCGACCCCGCACCCGCTCACACCAGCTCACCCCCAGCGACGAAGGACATCCCAATCGTGTTGTCAAGCCGCAGCCGTGACGGTAGGTGAAGCGTGATAGCACGCTCCGTCACGGATCATGGCCCACAGGACGTTG
>NZ_JBIWKB010000021.1:0-25551 GCF_044765425.1 Streptomyces sp. NPDC102462
CAACCGCTCACCCGCAGGCGCCTTGACCTGCCCCACCCTCGCCATACGAAGGACAACGAGCCACAGCCACTTAAGTCACCGGCATTGGGCCTAGGTCACCGGAGGATCACCCACCGGTCTCGACGGGCCCGCTCCGTGGCCGCTTCGAGATCCATCCGCAACACCCCGTGCCGCACCATCCGGTCCCGCCCGCCGTCACAGTCACAGATGTCGAAGACGACCGGCACGGGCACAGGGGGCAGAGACGATGGAGTGGCACCGGACACGACGGACGCGGGGCGCGCTGCTCGCCCTCGCGGTGGCGGGCGGCCTGCTGGCGACGGGGTGCAGCGGGGACGACGACAGCGGCGCGCGAGCGAAGGGCGGCGCCCCGGCCCCGGCGTACGGCGAGGGCTCGGTACGGCAGCAGGACACCGGGGGCCAGGGCGGCGGCCGGGACGAGAGGGGTTTCGCGCCCGACCCGTCCGCCGACCCCGCGGGCGCCCTCTCCACCTTCGCCCTGGACGTCGACACGGCGTCCTACGACTACGCCCGCCGCACCCTCGCCGACGGGGTCAGGCCCGACCCGTCGACGATCCGCCCGGAGGAGTTCGTCAACAGCTTCCGCCAGGACTACCGGCGGCCGGACGGCAACGGCTTCACCGTCACGGTCGACGGCGCCCGCACCGGCGCCGCCGACTGGTCCCTGGTGCGGGTCGGCCTCGCCACCAGGGACGCCTCACCGGCCGACGAACGCCCGCCCGCGGCGCTCACGTTCGTCCTCGACGTCTCCGGCTCCATGTCCGAACCGGGCCGCCTCGACCTGGCCAAACAGTCCCTCGGCACAATGACGGACCGGCTGGGCGACGACGACTCGGTCGCGCTGGTCGCCTTCAGCGACCAGGCCGAGACGGTGCTGCCGATGACCCGCCTCGGCGGCCACCGCGGCACGGTCCACGACGCGATCGACACCCTGCGGACACGGTCCTCGACCAATCTCGGCGCGGGCGTGGAGACCGGCTACGCCACCGCCGTCGAGGGCCTTCGGCGCGGCGCGACCAACCGGGTCGTGCTCGTCTCCGACGCCCTCGCCAACGACGGGGAGACCGACCCGGACGCCATCCTCGAACGCATCGACACCGCCCGCCGCGAGCACGGCATCACCCTCTTCGGCGTCGGCGTCGGCAGCGACTACGGCGACGCGCTGATGGAACGCCTCGCCGACAAGGGCGACGGACACACGGTGTACGTGTCCGGCACCGAGGACGCCCGCCGGGTCTTCTGCGACCAGCTGCCGCGGAACATCGAGCTGACGGCCCGCGACGCCAAGGCGCAGGTCGCCTTCGACCCGCACACGGTCGCCGACTTCCGGCTCGTCGGCTACGACGACCGGCGCGTCGCCGACGACGACTTCCGCGACGACCGCGTGGACGGCGGCGAGGTCGGACCCGGCCACACCGTGACCGCCCTGTACGCCGTACGCACCAGGCCGGGCGCCCACGGCCACCTCGCCACGGCCACCGTCCGCTGGCTCGACCCCACCAGCCGCGACCCGCACGAACGGTCCGGCACCCTGGAGACCGGCGCCCTGCGGGACTCGGTGTGGAGTGCGGCCCCCCGCTTCCAGGTCACCGCGGTCGCCGCCTACTTCGCCGACGCCCTGCGCGCCGGCGACGACCGCCACGACCGGCTGCCGGGCGCCCCCGGCCTCAGCGCTCTGCGGGCGCGCGCGGACCAACTGGCGGGCGTCACCGAGGACGAGGCGGTCCGCCGGCTCGCCGAGGCCGTCGGGCAGGCGGACCGCTCCCTCGGCTGACCGCGGGGCCGGGCGCGGCTATCCGTCCGCGGGCCGCAGCCGGTACCCGTAGGCGTAGGTCCGCCCGGCGTGCAGCAGATACGGCTCCAATGGCGCGGCGCCCCAGGAGTTGATGCCGCCGACGCCCATCTGCCGGTGGTTGACCAGCAGTACCGTCTCGGCGCGCCGGGTCAGCTCGTGCGGGTGCCGCGGCCCGTCCAGGTCGGCCGGCGTGTGGTGCAGGGCGCTGGTCTCCAGCAGGGTCTCGCCGTCCGCGGGGTCGGCGATCACCCGCAGCCCGGCACCGGTGCGTCCGGTCAGCGACAGCCATCGCACATCGGTCTGGTTGCCCGTCTGCTGCGGCCGTACGTACGGGGCGACCTGCGCGTCGACCGTGGAACGCCAGCGGCCCACGAACGCGGACGCCTTGCGGTCCTGGTAGTTCTCGTGCGGCCCGCGCCCGAACCACTCCAGCCGCTCCGCGCCCGCCGGCACCCGCACCAGCGCGCCCACCACGGGCAGGTCGGGCAGCCCGGCGGGGGCGTCCAGCGTGTGCCGCACCCGCACCTCCCCGTCCCCACGCACCCGGAACACCGTGTGCCAGGTGGAGGCGTGCGGTGCGGTCGGCAGCGTGCAGGAGACCTCGACGACGACCTCGCCGGGCGTGGGCTGTTCGGCCCGCACCGCGGTCACCGTCCGTCGCGGGCCCGCGTCCCGCCAGGTCAGCGCGGTCTTGTGGAAGTTGCGGCCGATGTCGTTGTCGGTCGGGCCGCGCCAGAAGTTGGGCACGGGACCCTCGGCGAGCAGCGCCCGCCCCCGCCAGGTGTACGAGGCGAGGGTGCCGGACGCCTTGGCCAGCACCACCTCCAAGTCCCGCCCGTGCACCCGCACTTCGGTGTCGGTCTCGGTGAGGGTGAGGCCGCCCTGGGCGGGGGAGTCGTGCGGCGCGGGCGCGGACCAGTCCAACGCGAACTGTTCGGCGGCCACTTCGTGTCCGGCGCCCGCCCAACCGGTGGCGTCGCGCAGCACGAAGGAGAGGCCGAGGAAGTACTCGGCGCCGGGTTCCGGCGCGGCGGGCCTGCGGCAGGGGACGCGGACGACGCGCTCCGCGCCGGGCGCCACCGCGGGCGCCGGCAGCGTGCCGTGCTGCACCGTCGTACCGTCACGGGTCACGGTCCACCGCAGCTCGTAGCCGTCCAGGCCGCTGAAGAGGTGCTTGTTGCGCACCCGCACGGTCCCGGCCGTGAGGTCGTCCGCGGTGATCCCCACCGGCTGGTAGCACTTCTTGATCTCGATCAGCCCGGGGTGGACCGCGCGGTCCGCGGCCACCAGCCCGTTGCAGCAGAAGTTGCCGTCCGTCGGATAGCCGGGGCGCCAGTCACCGCCGTACGACAGATAGGTGCGCCGCGGGTCGCCGGGCACCGGCAGCCGGATGGCCTGGTCGACCCAGTCCCAGACGAACCCGCCGTGCAGGTTCGGGTAGCGCTCGAAGACCTCCCAGTACTCCCGGACGTTGCCGCCGCTGTTGCCCATCGAGTGGTTGTACTCGCACAGCAGGAACGGTGTGGGGTTGCCGGACCTGCCGTACGCCTCGACGCCCGCCGGGCTGGTGTACATCTCGCTGTGCAGGTCGGCGACGGCGTTCATGCCCTCGTAGTGCACGGGTCGTGAGGCGTCCCGGGCGTGCACCCAGTCGGCCATGACCTGGAAGGTGTCGCCGTGCCCGGCCTCGTTGCCGAGCGACCAGACGACCACGCTCGGATGGTTCTTGTCCCGTTCGACCATCGAGCGCAGCCGGTCCACGCAGGCGTCGGTCCACTCCGGCAGCGAGGCGGGCACGGTGTCGCGTACGCCGTGCGTCTCCAGGTTGGTCTCGTCGATCACGTACAGCCCGTACTCGTCGCACAGTTCGAGCCAGCGCGGGTGGTTGGGGTAGTGCGAGGTGCGGACGGCGTTGATGTTGTGCTGCTTCATCAGACGGATGTCCTGGAGCATGCGTTTCTCGTCGACGGCCTGGCCGCGCTCGGGGTCGCTCTCGTGGCGGTTGGTGCCGCGGAACATGACGGGCTTCCCGTTGAGGGTGAAGGTCCCCGGCCCGTACTCGACCTGCCGGAAGCCGACGCGGGTGCTGTGGATGTCGACGGCCCGGCCCCGGGCGTCGGCGAGCGTCACCACCAGGGTGTAGAGGTTCGGCCGTTCCGCGGACCACAGCGCGGGCGCCCGCACCGCGCCCTTCAGGGACACGGTCTTCTCGCCGGCCGCGTCCGCGAGGCCCAGCACCCGCCGCCCGCGTGCGTCGAACAGTTCGGCGCTCACCCGGTGGCCCGGGATGCCGTCGCCGTCGCCCCGGTCGCGCACCGTGACGTCGACGGTGAGGACGGCGTCGCGGTACGCGGAGTCCAGCGCGGTGTGCACGAACAGGTCCTGCACATGCACCCGCGGGATCGAGTACAGGTACACGTCCCGGAAGATCCCGGACAGGTCGATCATGTCCTGGTCCTCCAGCCAGCTCCCGTCGGACCAGCGGTGGACCTCCACGGCCAGGGTGTTGGTGCCGGGCCGCAGATACCGGGTGACGTCGAACTCGGCGGGCGTGTAGCTGTCCTCGCTGTAGCCGACCCGCTGCCCGTTGACCCACACGAAGAACGCGGACTTGACGCCCTGGAAGGACAGCAGGGTGCGCCGGCCCGACCAGGTCCCCGGCACGGTGAAGGTGCGGCGGTAGGAGCCCACCGGGTTGACGTCGTGCGGCACCTCGGGCGGCGCGGGCGTCTCGTAACCGATCCACGGATACTTGATGTTGAGGTAGATCGGCTCGGGGTACCCCTCGATCTCCCAGTTCGAGGGGACGGGGATGCGGTCCCAGCCGCCGTCGTCGTAGCCGGGCTCGTGGAACCCGACGGGCCGCTGGTCCGGGTTGCGCGACCAGCGAAAGCGCCAGTCGCCGTTGAGGGAGCGGTGGTACGGCGACTCCTGGAACCGTCCGCGCAGCGCGTCCGCGGCGCTCGCGTACGGCACCAGCCGGGCCCGCGCCGGCTCGCGGTTGACCTGGAACACCCGCGGGTTCGCGTCCCACGGATCGCCGTCGGCGGCGAAGGCACGCTTCTGCGCGGCGAAGGCGGCCCAGCCGGCCAGGGCGCCCGCCGTGAGGACGGTGCGACGGCTCGGTCGGTTCAGGGGGGCTCTCTCTGCACTCATACGGCGGCTCCGAACGCAAGGCATCAAGAAACGCCAGCATCGAACGGAACCGCTCACCACACAAGGGTGCGGTCGGCTCACCGAACCCGTATGGCGCAAAGAGATTGACGTATCGTCAGGCTCTGAAAAACTACCGGCAAGTACGTTCGGTACTTCGGCACTTCAGTACTTCCGCACGAGCCGCGACCGGGAGCCGTCATGGGCGTACGCAAGGACCTGAAGCGGGCCAGGAAGCGCACCGACCTGGCGGCCCGCGCGCAGGTGGAGATCGTCAGGGACGCACACGGCGTCGTCCGCGAGGTCCGCACCCCCGCCCTGGTACCGGCCGTGACCACCGGCTCCCTCGCCGACCTGCCCTTCACCAACGCGGCCGAGGCCCCCGACGCCGTGGTCATGCGCCGCCGCGAGCAGGGCGGCTGGCACCCGGTCACGGCGGCCCGCTTCGCCCGTGACGTCACCGAAGCGGCCAAGGGCCTCATCACGGCCGGCCTCAAGGCGGGCGACCGGGTCGCGATCATGTCCCGCACCCGCTACGAGTGGACCGTCCTGGACTTCGCCGTCTGGGCGGCCGGCGGCCTGACCGTCCCGGTCTACCCCACCTCCTCCGCCGAACAGGTGGAGTGGATCGTCCGCGACTCCGGCGCCCGCCATGTCGTCACCGAGACCGCCGAACACACCGCCACCGTGCTCGCCGGCACCGCGGAGCACCCCGAACCCCCGCGCATCTGGACCCTCGACGAGGGCGCCCTCGGCCGGCTCGCCGACCTGGGCCGGGACGTCCCCGACGCGGACGTGGCCACGCGCCGCGCGGCTTCGACCCCCGACACGGTCGCCACGATCTGCTACACCTCAGGCACCACCGGCCGGCCGAAGGGCTGCGTCCTCACCCACGCCAACCTGCACGCCGAGGCGGCGAACACCGTCCGCCTGCTGCACCCCGTCTTCACCGAGGTCACCGGCCAGACCGCCGCCACCCTGCTCTTCCTGCCGCTCGCCCACATCCTCGGCCGCACCCTGCAGATCGCCTGCCTGATGGCCCGCATCGAGACCGGCCACTTCCCCAGCGTGAAACCCGCCGAACTCCGGCCGGTGCTCAAGGAGTTCGGGCCCACCTTCCTCGTCGGGGTGCCCTATCTGTTCGAGAAGATCCACGACACGGGCCGGGCCACCGCCGAACGGATCGGCCGCGGCGCCTCCTTCGACCGCGCCGACCGTGTCGCCGTCCGCTTCGGCGAGGCCGCCCTGCACCGGTTCCTGGGCACCGGCAAGGGCCCCGGCCCCGGTCTGTACGCCGCCTGGGCCCTGTACGACCTGCTGGTCTACCGCCGGGTCCGCAAGGAACTCGGCGGCCGTGTGCGCTACGTCATCAGCGGCGGCTCCCCGCTCGACCGCAACCTCAACCTGTTCTTCTACGCGGCCGGCATCCTCGTCTACGAGGGCTACGGCCTCACCGAGACCACGGCCGCCGCCACCATCGTGCCGCCGCTCGGCCCCCGCCCCGGCACCGTCGGCCGGCCGATCCCCGGCGCGGCCGTCCGGATCGCCGACGACGGCGAGGTGCTGATCAAGGGCGGGCTGGTCTTCGGGGCGTACTGGAACGACCCGGCGGCCACCAACGCCGTCCTCACCGGCGACTGGTTCGCCACCGGAGACCTCGGCTCCCTCGACGAGGACGGCTATCTGACCATCACCGGCCGCAAGAAGGACATCCTCGTCACCTCCGGCGGCAAGAACGTCTCCCCGGCCGTCCTGGAGGACCGCCTGCGCAGCCGGCCGCCGGTCGGCCAGTGCCTCGTCGTCGGCGACAACCGCCCCTTCGTCGCCGCCCTGGTCACCCTCGACCCCGAGGCGGTCGCCCACTGGCTGTCGGTACGCCGGCTGCCCGCCGACACCCCGGTCAAGGACCTGGTCCGCGACCCTGGCCTGCGGGCCGAGGTGCAGCGCGCCGTCGACTACGCCAACGAGGCCGTCTCGCGCGCCGAGTCGATCCGCGCCTTCGCCCTGGTCGAGGGGGAGTTCACCGAGGACAACGGGCTGCTCACACCGTCCCTGAAGGTCAAGCGGCAGGCGGTCACGGCGCTCTACGCGGCCGAGATCGAGGCGCTGTACGGCGGCTGACGCGGCGGCACCGCGGGCCCCGGCGCGCCCGGCGGACACACAGAAGGCGGGTCACCGGGAACCGGTGACCCGCCACGGCGGAGCGGACCGCTCAGCCGTTGCCCGTGCCGTTGCCGGACAGGGCCGAGATGTCGTCCAGGATGTGCGACAGCGGCTCGTCGCCCTTGGCCTGGGTCGAGTTCTCGACGCACTGCTGGTTCTGCGGCGACGAGAGGACGGGCACGTCCTGGACGGCGACCGGGACAAGACCGACGACCGAGCCGACGTTCGCCTTGGCCGGCAGGCCGACGCAGGGCTTGTTCAGGGAGCCCTGGACCAGCGAGAGCTGCGGGCTCATGTCGCCGAAGGTGGCCGAGTTGCCGAACTCCGACTGGGCGCCGACGCCGCTCGCGGACGTGGTGCCGGTGTCGTTGCCGATGGCCAGGGCCTGGGGGGCGGCCGCGCCGGCGAGGCCGGCGACCGAGGCGGCCACAGCCGCGGTTGCCCACAGCTTCTTCATGTTCGTTCCCTTCGAAAGGCGGACTCCGGGGACGGAGTTGCATGATCGTCAACTGCGCCGCGGCGGCCCGGGTTGCGGGCTGTGCCTCGAACGGACCAGCGCGATCGGATCAGCGGACCAGGGCGGCCCGGACACCGGACCGGCCCGGCCGGTTCAGGGGGAGAAACGTCCCTGCGCGTCCCTGTTCCGTGACCTTCCGCGGGTTCTTGTCCCGTGACCTGCCGCACGTCCCTGTCCCGTGACAGGCCGACGGGCCGCCGGAAGTCCGGCGGCCCGCTGGGTAAGCCCGGAAGGGGCTTGGGAGGTGTCCCGGGTCAGCCGTTGCCCGTGCCGTTGCCGGACAGGGCCGAGACGTCGTCCAGGATGTGCGACAGCGGCTCGTCGCCCTTGGCCTGGGTCGAGTTCTCGACGCACTGCTGGTTCTGCGGCGAGGACAGGACCGGCACGTCCTGCACGGCGACCGGGACGAGACCGACGACCGAGCCGACGTTCGCCTTGGCCGGCAGGCCGACGCAGGGCTTGTTGAGCGAGCCCTGGATGAGCGCCATCTGCGGGCTCATGTTGCCGAAGGTGGCGGAGTTGCCGTACGCCTGCGAGGCGCCGTTGCCGCTCGCCGAGGTGGTGCCGTTGTCGTTGCCGATGGCCAGAGCCTGCGGGGCGGCGGTGGCCGAGACGCCGACGACGGAGGCGGCGACCGCGGCGGAGGCCAGAACCTTCTTGATCACTTGCGATTCCCTTCTGAAGAAACCCCGTCCACCGGAGTGCCCTGCTTCAACTGAAGAGACTTCATCCGGTTCCTGGTATTCACTCCGATGGCCGACATGCCGGGCCGCCGGGAATGCGCCGGGTGACCCTCCCGGGTGGTGCGTTAATTCCGCCGCCGCCGGACGATCCGATCGAGTGACGTGCCGCAACCATTCGGCTCGTGGCGGGTTGATGCGGGGGCAGGAACATGAGTCTTGGTCATGAGGCCGGGAAAGGAAAGCGAAAATGCTGAAGAAGGCAATGGCCGTGGCGGCGGTCGCCGCGTCCGTCGTCGGTGCGTCGGCGGCGCTCGCCCCGCAGGCGCTTGCCATCGGCAACGACACCGGCACCACCTCCGCCAGCGGCGTCGGCGCCCAGGAGGCGTTCGGCAACCAGGTGACCGGGGGCGACCTGAGTCCGCAGACCACCCTGGTGCAGAGCTCGCTGAACAAGCTCTGCGTGGGCCTGCCTGCCAAGGCGAACGTCGGCTCGGTCGTCGGCGCCGTCCCGGTCGCCGTGCAGGACGTGCCCGTCCTGTCCTCGCCGCAGAACCAGCAGTGCGTCGAGAACTCGACCCAGGCCAAGGGCGACGAGCCGCTGTCGCACATCCTGGACGACATCTCGGCCCTGTCCGGCAATGGCACCGGCAACCACTGAGCCGACCCCGTGGAAAGTCCGCCCGGGCCGCGCGCCGTTTCCCGCGCCGCCGCCCGGGCGGACTTTTCCGTGAAATCACCGTTCAACCTGAAGTCCATCGCTCAGCCGAACTGTTTCCTCTCATGCGTCAATGTTGTGAAGGCGTTCGAGTGAATTACCGGATGACGCGCGTTCTGTAGTTTCTTCGACCGTCTATCCCTCGTTCTACAACCTGCCGGTCATGGTGCGAGCCGTTCAAGCTGTGCTCGCTCGGTTTCGGCCGTCATAGGGGCATGACCGCAGAGAAGGGAAAGTTCATGAAGAAGAGCGCTGCCGTCGTCGCGGGCGCGATCCTGGCTCTGGGCGCCGCCGCCCCGGCCTTCGCGGACTCCGGTGCCGAGGGTGCTGCCGTCGGTTCCCCCGGTGTCCTGTCCGGCAACGTCGTCCAGATCCCCGTGCACGTTCCGGTGAACGCGTGCGGCAACACCGTCAACGTCATCGGGCTGCTGAACCCTGCGTTCGGCAACACCTGCGTCAACGACTGACGTCACCCGACATCACGCGCCGGCCCTCGGGCTGTGCAGCGGCCGGCTCCGGACCGTTGATCCTTGGGTTCTTCGTTCCGGGGCCGGCCTTCCCACTTCTTCAAGCAGGAAGACAACGAGATTGCGAAAGACCCTGAGCAGGGGAATGGTCGTGGCCGCCGCCGCGACGAGTGTTCTGTCCCTGTGCGAGATCGCCGCCGTCGCCGACTCGGACGCCGCCGGCACCACCTCGGGATCCCCGGGTGTCCTGTCCGGCAACACCGTGCAGGCGCCGGTCCATGTCCCGGTCAACGTCTGCGGCAACACCGTCGACGTCGTCGCCTTGCTGAACCCTGCGTTCGGCAACTCCTGTGCCAACGGCGCGGGTCGGGCCGAGCAGGCCACCCCCGGCATTCCGGGGCAGGTCGGTCCCGGTGACAGCGGTGCCCAGCAGACGCCTCCCCCGACGAGCGTGGTGGGCACCCCGCCCGTCGCCCGGCCCCCGGCTCCCCGGCCGCCCGCCCCCGCCGAACAGATCCGGTCCGACTCGCCCGCCGCGGAGGGGACGCACGACACCTCCTCGACCGGCTCGACCGGCTCCATCGGCCTGACCGGGCGGCAGTCCGGGCTCGTCCCCATGGGTGACGAATCCCGGCCTGCGCTGGCGGAGACCGGCAGCGCGACCACGCTGGCGGCTTCCGGCCTCAGCGCCGCGCTCATCGCGGGCGGCGTGTTCCTCTACCGGCGGGGCCGAGCCGTGTCCGTCCGGTAGCTCCGTAGAACGCCGGACGCGCCAGCGCCCGGCACCCGCACCGCATGCGCCGGCCGCCCTCCCGCTCGGGAGGGCGGCCGGTTCGCGTGCCGGCCGCCTGGCCGCGCCTGAGCCGGCCGGGCTGCCCCGCGCCGGCCGGGTCGCCCCATGTCGGCGGCGTCAGAAGGCCGGCCCCGGCGCGAGGGCGGGACGTCCTGACGGGCCGACGGTCACGCCGCCCTCGTCGTCCCGTCCGGTGAGCGTCAGGACATGGAAGAACCGGGACACCAAAACGGTCCGCGCCGCCCGCTGTTGAGGCGGACGGCACGGACCGGTCGTAGGACCACTCAGTCACCAGGGCGAGCCTGCGACGTACGCGGTCTTCCTGGGATCAGTCGGCTACTGGCAGACCGACTGAACGGTGAAGGTCGCGGCGTTCGCGCCCTCGTTGACGACGGTGACCGTCCAGGCGGCGCCACCGATGCCCGACTGCACATTGAGCGGACCGGTCCCCGAGGTCTGGGTCACACCGCCCCAGACGGCCGTGGTCCCCGTGGGGCAGGTGGGACCGGTGAACGTGCCGGTGGTACCGGCGGCCAGGGTCTGCGCGGGCGAGCTGAGGACCTGCGCGCCGGGGCCGGTCGGACCGGTGGCTCCGGTCGGGCCGGTGTTGCCCTGCACGCCCGGGAGCCCCTGGATGCCCTGGATGCCCTGCGCACCCGTCGGCCCGGTGGCTCCGGCCGGCCCGGTGTTGCCCTGGATACCCTGGACACCCGGGATGCCCTGGACGCCCTGGATGCCCTGCGGCCCCGTCGGTCCGACGAGACCCTGCGGGCCGACCGCGCCCGTCGGTCCGGTCGCCCCGGTGGCACCCACCGCACCGGTGGCACCGGTGGCCCCGTTGAGGCCGTTCAGACCGGCAGGACCGGTCGGGCCGGTGTTGCCCTGGACGCCCTGGATGCCCTGGATGCCCTGCACGCCCTGGGGGCCCGTCGGGCCGTTGAGACCCTGCGGTCCGACCGGACCCGTGGGGCCGGTGGCGCCCGTGCCGGTGGGGCCGGTCGGGCCCGTCGGACCCGAGGGGCCCGTGGGACCGGTGGGGCCCGGGAGGTCCGTGCACAGCGGCACGCCGGACGCGGCGACGTAACGGGCGGTCACCCACCCGTTCTGGTTGGCGAGCTTGTACCACCAGATGTTCCCGTCGACCGACTGGCCCGCCTCCTGGCACAGCAGCGAGATGCTCGCCCCGAAGGGGAACGAGCCCAGGCTCGGCGAGTCCGACGTCGGCAACTGGCGGACGTTCACGCCGGCTTGCGCGGTCACGACTCCCGTGACCGCCGCGCGAAGGTTCCTGTGGTCTGCTTTCTGTCCGGCTCGCAGCGCGATCCGGTCTGCCTGCGCGCCGGTCTGAGCGTGAGCCCGGCCCGCGAGAGAGGGTGTGTGCGCCGCAGCTGGGCCGCACAGACCCAAGGTAAGGCCGAGGCTCACTGCTCCGAGAACCAGCGACGAGGCGCCGCCGGTCTTAAAAGCCCCATGCACCAAAACCCACCGTGCCTTTCGTGACAAAACTGAGGGAGATGAGGTGCGAGCAGCAAACTGCATATGACGCCCGCAAATCCAGGCAACTCGGTATAAATGGGCTGAAAGTGGCACATAGATCACTCAGAGAGTCTGCATTTAATCGGCTTATCGCCACGAATGCGGCGAGGGGATATACCGACCCGCGGCGTGCCCCAAATAGACCCAGAAATCAGGGGATTCCCAGCCGAGCCCCCGCACGACCCCCTCGGCCGTCCGACCGGTCGCCGGGGCCGGTCCAGGGGCGTGGTCGCGGGTTGGAAGCCGTCGGTCGGCCGGTGACCTGGGCCCACTGGTTTGCGATCGCGACCAACCTACGGCCCCCAGCGGCCTGCGACCGCGACCGTCACCCGCGGCCGGCGGCCGACCGACCGGCGGCTTGCGAACGCGACCCGTAACCGGCACCGGCGATCGGTGGCCTGCGACCCGCGACTGGCACTCGCGGCTTGCGACCGGCGGCTGGCGACCGCGACCCGTGACCGGGACCGGCGACCGATGGCCTGCGACGGTGCGACTGGCGCGCGCGGCCTGAGGTTGCGGCTTGCGCCCGGCCGATCGACGGCTTGCGACCGGCGGCCTGCGGCTTGTCGCTTGCGACCGGCCCGCGCGGCCTGCGACCGGCCACCGGCGGCCGGCACTCGCGACCGGTACCGGCGATCGGTGGTTTGCGAGCTGCGACCGGTCACGGGGCCTGTGGCTTGCGATGGCGTGCCGCTAGGCGGTGCGGGGGATCGAGGTGCCGGAACTGCCAGGTCAGGGGCGCTGGTTGTGCAGGGTCGGTTCCTTGTCCCGCCTCACCAGGGCGCCTTGAGGGTTGGCGTCTCCGCAAAGCCCCCGTGCACCTCGGACCGGAAGGCCGACAGCTTGATCCCCTGCACCACGTCACCGGACACCACCCCGCTTGCGGCTTGCGATCGGCCACCGGCGTCCCGGGATCGGTGACCCGCGACCGCGACAGGTGACCGGTGGTCTGCGATCGGTCACCAGCCACCAGCCACCAGCCACCGGCCACCTGCCCGCGACCGGCCACCCGTTATCGGTGGCCCGTGGACGGTGGTCGGTCGTCGGGTCTTTGAGGGAGGGGGTAGCGGGGGCGACTCGTCGGCGTCGGGGGCTGGGCTGGTGGAGGTGGCCGTGGGTCAGCCGGACTTTGCGGGTTTGGGCTTGCCGGCCCCGAGGCCGTGGTTCGGTTCCGGGATCGTGGCGAGTTTGCGTACGGCGAACTCGCGGTTGGCCAGGGTCTGCGCGCGGTGGGCCGGCGGCAGGTCGGGCATGGCGAGCAGGCGGTCGCAGGCATGGAGCGCACCCTTGAAGTCGCCCACCCAATAAGCCGTGATCGAGAACTCGCACAGCAGGCCCCAGCGGTACACCCAGGGCTGGGTGAACAGGATGTCGTCCGGCGGCTCCTTGTCCAGGCAGGCGACGACGATCGCGTGAGCCATGTGATGGCGGCCCACGGCGCGTAGCCGCGAGGCCAGCTCGTAACACGCCTCCAGCCGCTGCGGACGTGACTCCCAGGCCCGGGTCAGCGCGTCAAGACCGGCGGGCAGATCACCGGAATCGGCGTGCAGGACCCCGACTTGGAGCAGGGAGTAGTAGACCTCCTCCGCCCAGCCGCCCATCGAGGCACGGCGTTCGTACAGCTTGATCGCCTCGGCGGTGTTGCCCATGTCGCGCATGGTCTGGGCCAGATAGAAGACCGTACGCGTGTTGCTCGGGTCGCGTTCCATCTCGGCGCTGAGCAGGCGTGCGTCACGCTCGAACTTGTCGTGCCGTGAGCCGCCGTCCGCATGGTCCTCGACGACCAGCGCGTCGAGGTTGTCCTGCGTTTCGTTCCCGTCCGCGGTGAGGAATTCGTGGGTGACGCCCTCGTACCGCCAGGGGAGATCGCCCCGTACCAGGCGTCTGATCCGGTACTCCATGGCTCCTTCGTGCCGGAGCATGTACGCGTCCGCCGTGAGCCGGGGCAGCGGGCCGTCCTTTCTGAGGACGTGGTCCGCGTCCAGGAGCAGCAGATAGTCGGCCTTGCCGCGGGCGTGCCGGATGTTCAGTGTGCGGTTGTGCCCGAAGTTCACCCAGGGTTCCTCATGGAGTTCGCCCGGAACTCCGTCGAGGGCGCCGCGGATCAGTTCCTGGGTTCCGTCCGTCGATCCGGTGTCGGAGATCACCCAGGTGTCCACCACGTCGCGCACGGATGCCAGGCATCGCTCGATGACTCCCGCTTCGTTCTTGACGATCATGCAGAGGCAGATGGAGGGCTTCACGACAGCACCACGCTCCTGTGTTTCCCGGTACGGGTCATGGGTCGGACCTGTCCCACGGCGGAATCAGCCTTTGTGCTTGGAGGCGTCCAGATCGCCGGAGACCGGTGTGCGTTCGGGCCGGTGGGTGAGGTGCAGCAGGACAAAGCCGTCGCGGTCGTCCACGGTGCGGTACCCCTGGGCGCGTGCCTGGTTCAGCATGGCGCGTTCCGCTTCGAAGGTCAGGGGCCACCGCCAGCGCGCCGCCACCCAGGTGTCCACCATGATCCACTGGGGGGAGGGGCGGCTGACCGGATAGCCGTAGAGGCTGACGCTCGTACGGTTGGTGAGCTGGGGAACCAGATAGGTGGACGCCTGGACCGTGGCGTCGTCGGGGATCTTCTTCATCAGGCTGTGCGCGACGGCGACGCGCGGATCCGATCGCCAGGTGGCCGGGCTGAAGAGCTGCCAGAAGGGGAAGCTCGGCAGGATGGCGAGGGTGACCGCGGCCGATGCGGCGAGATACCGCCGCAGGCTGCCGTGCTCCGTGCCCCGTCGCACCAGCGCGTCGACGAAGGCGGCGAAGACGATGGGCATCACGACCAGCGAATAGTGGTAACCGGTGCCCCAGTGGACGTAGTTGTTCGAGAACAGACGCCAGACGAGCGTCGGCACGGCGACCCACAGCAGCGGGGAACGCAGCGCCAGGAACACGGTCGGGGCCAGCACGAGCGCGAGCGTCGACAGCTTGGTCTGCGGGGTGACGAGACCCACCGTGCTCCGGTACAGCAGGTCCAGCGGCCCGCTGCCCGCGCCCGAGGTGCCCGTCGGAGAGTCCGCCAGGAACCAGTAGGCGAACGAACCGTTCGGGTTGAAGGCCGGCAGGACCGCCAGCAGCGCCAGCAGCGTCCCGGCCACGCCGGCCGCCGCGGTCACGAACCCCAGCCTGCGGGTCCCGCGCCAGGCGATGACCAGGCCGATCACGCCGACCGTGAGCCCGAGGTCTTCCTTCACCAGCAGCAGCGGCATCGCCCAGCAGGCCGCGGCGGTCGGCCGGTTGCTGCCGAGAGCGGCAAGGGAGAACGCGAGCAGCGGGGCGGCGAAGGCGACTTCATGGAAGTCGAAGCCGACGGCGCTCGCGATGCCCCAGGAAAGCCCGTAGCAGGCACCGATCAGCGCGCCCGCCACGGAGCCCAGGGCCCTGCGCGCCCAGAGCGCCAGCGGGACCACGCTCAGCGCGATCAGCGCGGCCTGCACGACGAGCAGGGTCGTCGCCGACCGGTGCAGCAGGTAGAAGGGGGCGACAAGCGCCAGGACGGGCGAGAAGTGATCGCCGAGGACGGGGAAGCCGGGCCCCTTCAGTTCGGAGACGGGCAGATGTCCGTCCGCGTAGGAGCGGACGACCTGTTCGAAGATCCCCAGGTCATAGCTGTTGGAGAGCATCCGGTGGTGGATGCGCAGCGATACGGCCGTGTACACGAGGAACAACGCCCCGGCCATGGCCCAGACCCACCATGCGCCGTCGAACCGGCTCCTCTGCGGCGGTTCGGCGACCGCTTTCCGGCCGGCGGACGACTGTTGTGACGGGAGGGCCGGACTGAGGCTGCTGGACGGTGCTTGCATGGGACCTCCCGGAGGGCCGACGTGGAGAGGCCCCTCAAGATGCCAGGAATGCGTGACTCTTCGCTCTTGTCCAAACTCGGATACGGCGACAATCCATCGAATGGCCGCAAATGCGTGCTTCGGGATGGTTATGTCCCCCTGGGGGGAAGGGCGGCCGGTTCGCGTTCCACCCTGCTGGTCGGCATCGCCGGCCCGGCCGCGGTGGCGGCCGACTCGTCCCGGGAGCGCACCCACGCGGCGTCCCGCGCTCCCGTTCCCGGCGCGGACACGGTCCTCGCCCAGACCAAGGCGCCGGCCGGCCTCGGCGCCGTGCTCACCCCGGTCACCGATCTGCTCAACCAGGCGCTCAAGAACGGCCAGTTGACCCCCGAGCAGGCCCAGACGCTCGCCGACGCCGTGAAGGCGGCCATCGCCCAGATCACCGCGGCGGCCCCGGCCGCGCCCGGCACGCCCTCGTCGGCGCAGCAGGGCGGCGAGGGCAGGGCGGCGGACGCCAAGGACGTGCAGGGCGACGCGCTCGCCGCGCTGCAGAAGGCCGTCGACGCCTGCTCGCCGCGGTCACCTCCGGTGACACCGACCAGGTGCTGCCCGCGGTCACCGCCGTCGTCAGCGGTCTGGTCAACCTCGTCGCCGCGACGCTGCTCGGCGGCGGACTGCCCGCCGCCGACCTGCCGGGTCTGCCCGCCCTGCCGAGCCTTCCGTCGGCGAAGCCCTCGGCGCCGGTGAGCTGAGCCGTGGCATGACGCGGTGCCTCCTTTCGGCCGTCGGGCCGGCCGGTGTACGGGCCGGTCCGACGGCCGCGGCACGGTCCGTAGCACCGTTCCCGGGGGATCTCATATGTCTTGCGCCTACGGGGTTTCCGGCCCGGCCGGGCCTCGTTGGGCACGGCGTCAGACATTCCCCAGGTGACGTGAGTCGCCGAGAAAGGAACACGATGAAGTCCCTGAAGGCTGCCGCTGTCGTAGCCGGTTCCGTGGCCCTCGCCGGTGTCGCCGCGCCCGCGTTCGCCCAGACCACCGCCGACCTCACGCCCACCAGTCTCAACGGCGCCGTCGACACGCTCACCAGGGGTCCCCTCACCGTGCAGGACGCGATGCCGTTGCGGCACCAGTCGAGCGCGCTCGACACCGAGAACAAGGGGTCCGTGCTCAACACGGTGAAGGGCGCGACCGCCGCCCTGAACCAGCACAGCCCGCTGCTCGGCGGTCTGCCCCTGCAGAGCTGAGCCGACCGGCCGCACGCGTGGTGTCCGAGGGACGCCGGGGGCGCCGGAAGGTGTCGCGAGGCGTCGGGAGATGTCGTGAGGCGTCGAGCGGTGTCGAGCGGCGTCCCTCGTTCGTGTGGCCACCCCGTGGCCGGTGGGCCGCTCGGGTGAGAAGCCGGCCGGCGGCGCGCGGGCCCGTCGATAGGGTCGCGCGGGTGACCTCAACCACAACCGAAACCCGCCCTTTCCGCCTGGCCGACCTGGGCACGCTCGTCGTGCTCGCCTGGAGCGGAGAGGCCACCGACGGAACCGACATGCCCTATCTGCTGGCGTACTCCCTCGGGGACGCGGAGGGCGGCGGGGCGACGACGTCCGCCGCCGTCGAGCGGCTGCTGGAGAACAGCGGACTGACGGTCGGCGGGGACCTCGTCGACGGCTCCGCAAGGCCCAGCCTGCCCGTCACCCTGCTCGTGCAGGCCGGGCAGGCCGTCGTCACCCTGCCGCAGCTGAACGCCCAGTGCCCCGCGCCGCCCGAGTGGCTGGCCGCCGTCGCCCAACGCGGCTACGCCTACCTGGTGTTCACCACCCGCCCCTGGCCCGAGGCACGGCCCGGCATGCCCCTGACCCCACAGCAACTGGCCGCCTTCGTCAGCGCCGAGGAGACCCTGAGCGCCGCCGCGCACGTCGTCCTGCCGGCCCGCAGCCTGCGCGGCTGACCAGGGCATCGGCGGCGCGGACCGGCGCAGAAGAGACCTAGGCCCTGTCGTCAAACCCCCGCCTGCCCCGCGACGCCATGCACGCACTCTCGCCGCACCGGTCACAGGCCCAAGTACGTCCAGTACGAGGACCTGTGCCCGGCACACCGAGAGCACGCTCCCCCAAGCTCTCGGCTCCGCTCGACCAGGGGGGACCCCCACGACGCCGCAGGGCCCGCCCTCCGGGCGAACGACGGGAGTTTGACGACAGGACCTAGGAACCAGCCGGCCCACGCCACGGCCTCCGTCCCGACCCCACCGGACTGAGCGGCGCGCCTGCGGCCGGCACGCGTGCGGCGCGGAGAAGCCCCTCGACACGCGGATGCCGATGCGCGCGGCCGAACCGCCGCCGCTGGTGCCGGGCCCACCCGGGGGCCCGCGGTACGTCGAGCGACGGCTCGTCCGCGGTCGCGGCCGGCGCACCTGCCCCGGCCGCCGGTCGACGGCGTGCCCGGCGCACCCTCGGCCCCGGTCGTCCCGCCCGCCGCCCCCTCACCCCGCCGAACCCCGAAGGCTTCGCCCTTCCCGATGCCCAGGTCCCGCAGGCCGGCGTCCCGGCCTCGGGTCTCCCGAGCGCCGACCGTGAACCTGGGCCCGTGGATGGGCCGTTGGCGGGCGGTGGTGCGGGGTTCAGGGCAGACGGCGGATCGGGGTGCCCGTCAGGTACGCCTGGATGTCCTCGATCGCCTGGCCGTAGTACGTCGCGTAGTTGGCCCGGGAGACATAGCCGAGGTGGGGCGTCGCCAGCAGTCGGGGCGCGGTGCGCATCGGATGGCCGGCCGGCAGCGGCTCGATGTCGAAGACGTCGACGCCGGCGCCCGCGATCCGGCCCTCACGCAACGCCGCCAGCAGGGCGTCCTGGTCGACGATCGCCGCGCGGGAGGTGTTGATCAGATAGGCGGTCGGCTTCATGAGGGCGAGTTCGGCGGGTCCGAGCAGACCGCGGGTGCGCTCGCCGAGCGCCAGGTGCACGGAGACGAAGTCGCCGCCGGCCAGCAGGTCCTCCTTGGTGCGGGCCGCTTCGACCCCCACCTCCTCGGCGCGCTCCCGGGTGAGGTGCCGGCTCCAGGCGGTGACGCGCATGCCGAAGGCGAGGCCGATCCGGGCCACCTGGCCGCCGATGCGGCCGAGTCCGAGCAGGCCGAGCGTGCGGCCGTGCAGGTCGGCGCCGACGCTGGACTGCCAGGGGCCGCCGGTGCGCAGGGCGTTGCTCTCCTCGACGATGCCGCGGGCGAGGCCGAGCAGCAGCGCCCAGGTCAGTTCGACCGGCGGGGTCGAGGAACTGGCCGTACCACACACGGTGACGCCGTGCGCCTCGGCCGCGGCGTAGTCGATGACGCTGTTGCGCATGCCGGAGGCGACGAGCAGCCGCAGCCGCGGCAGCCGGGCGAGCAGCGAGCCCGGGAACGGGACGCGTTCGCGCAGGGTGACCACGATGTCGAAGTCGGCGAGGGCCGCGGCGAGGGCGTCCTCGTCGGCGATGTGCTCGCGCAGCGGGACGACCTCCACCCGGTCCGCCAGCACCGACCAGTCGGCCGACTCGACCGCCACACCCTGGAAGTCGTCCAGCACCGCACAGCGCAGCCGCATCCGTCTCTCCCTCTCCGCTTCCCGGCCGCTCGACTGTACCCGCGCCGGTCAGCACCGCCGCGGGGCGGTGCGGCGGGGCGCGGCCGGCCGGGGTCAGGCGTGCCGGACGGCGCCCATCTCCCGCATGAAGGCGGCCGGATCGCTGTCGGAGCCCTGGATCATCTCGTACAGCTCCCACTCGCCGTCGTCGTTCCTGACGAACTCCACCACCGTCGTCGCGGTCGAGTCGGCCACCTGGGAGAAGTCGTCGACCACCAGCTCCCGGTAGCCCTCGACGACCACCACCCCGGCGTTCGACATGTCCCCGAACGTGCGCGGGACGGGGTCCTGGTGGATGACCACGCCCACGACCACCCGTCCGTAGGCGGACGCCAGCCGCTCCACCTCCAGGACCATCACCTCGACGAACCCGAAGCCCTGGCCGGTCTGGCTGTGCCGGGTCATGTTGATGGTGCCGTCCGGTGACCTGCTGTCGTAGTGCACGACGTACTCCGGGCGACCGTAGGGGTCGTCCACGGAGTAGGTCGCGGCAACGATGTCGAGATGCCGGGGCGCCTCGCCCAGGGGACTCGGGTCCCACTTGAGCCGTACCTCGACCTTCCCCAGCCCTTTCCCGGCAAGCCTCACCGAACGCCCTCCCTGCGCCGAACCCTCACGCGGGGGCCGCCCCCGCCCCTCAAGTATGGTCCCTGACCAGCCTTTTGACGCTCCCTTAACGGGATCCGCCAGTCCGGTTCACCGGAGCCGGCCGCAGGGAGAGACGACGGCCGCCCGTCCAGGGGTCCCCACACATCGATTCGCAATCGTGACCGCATGGATCGGTCGCGCCCCGGGTGCGTCGCCGTACCGAAGCCAACTCTTCGAAAAGTTGGGGCCGATGGGCTTGATCAGGTTATGCTTGCGACCCGTCGGGATCACCGCATGTGTGTTCGCATTTTGCAAATGCGTACCGACTCTCCGTGCATGTTGGATGCCCACTCGCACGCCGAAACGGTCCTCCGTGTGTCCGGCGTGCTCGTACCACAGCTCAAGGAAACGTTTTGCTGAAGCTTTTGAAGTACTACCTCGTCGCGCTCCCCGTCCTCGGTTCCGCCTACGTGGTCCTGGTGGTGGACCGCTGGATGTGGTGACCTCAGGGTTCGGCCGCTCCTGGGCCGTGGCTCAGGAGCCGGTCGGCTCGTGGTGTGCCAGCAGCCGGAGCAGCTTCTCCGCTTCGGCGTCGGCGCCCAGGCGCCGGTAGAGGGCGACCGCCTGTTCGCCGTACCGCCAGGCCCGTTCGGAGTCGCGCGGAGACAGGAAGGCGGTCCTGGCCAGTCCCGCGAGCGCATGGGCGGAGCCCAGCGGGAACTCGACGCTCCGCGCCACGTCGAGGGCACGCTCGTAGTTCTGGGACGCGGTGTCGAGCCGCCCCGACTCCCGGTGGACGTCCGCCGCACCGATCAACGCGCGCAGCAACTCGTACTTGTTGTCGATGCTGGTCGCGACCTGTTCCGCCATCGTGAGGTGCAGCAGCGCCTCGCCCCTGCGCCCCGCTTCGGCGTGCGCGAGCCCCATGCTGATCAGCACGTCGGCCTCGCCCAGGACGTCGCCGCCGGCCCGGTGCGCGGCAAGGGCCCTGCGGTAACAGGCGAGCGCGCGGTCCGTCTGGCCCGTCGCCTGGTGCACCGCCCCCAAGTTCTTTTCCAGAATGCCCAGTTCCTGTCTGCCGCCGTGCTGGCGCATCAGGACGAGCGAGCGTTCGTAGCAGTCGCGGGCGTCGGCGTAGCGTCCTTGAAGGCTGTGCAGTTCGCCCCGGTTGTTGAGGGCCTGCGCCACCCCGTACGGATCGGGCAGCGTCTCGTAGATGCCCTGCATGAGCTGGACCCGGTGAAGGGCTTGGTCGTACTGCCCCGCGTAGAACAGCGCCGCTCCCTGCACATTCAGGCACTCGGCCTCTCCGGACCGGTCGCCGGCCTCGCGGTACAGCGCCAGTGACCGTTCGAGGACGCGCATGGCCGTGCCGCCGTGCCCTGCGGCGAGTTGGGCGCGGCCGGTCTGGAGGAGCGCGTCGGCGCGGCCGTGGGCATCGTGCAGATCCTCGTAGATCGACAGGGCCTCGGCCGCGCAGCGTAACGCCTCGCCGTGGTTGCGCTGCGCCAGCAGATCGGCGCGGTCCGTCAACGTGCGGGCGAGCGCGGACCGGTCGCCCGAGACGCGCAGCACCGGCACCGCCGTGTCGAACAGGCCGGCCGCCACGTCCCGTGTCTCCCACAGTTTCAGGGAGCGTGCCAGAACGCTCGGGAACAGCGCGGCGTACTCCGGGTGCCGGTCCGCTGCGGTACGCGCGACCGCCAGGAGGTTGGCGTGCTCCACGGTGAGCCACACCTGGGCCTCGTCCGCGTCGGAGAACTCGGGGGCGTAGCGGGACTCCTTCCGCGCGCTCAGCGGAACCGCCCTGCGGTGCGGGCGTGCGCGGCGGTCGGCCCGGTGCGCGGCGGTGAGGTGGTAGGCGATCAGCCGGCCGACCGCCGCGTGCCGGGCCGCGTCCGGATCCGTACGGGCGCCGGTCCGCAGACCGAAGGCCCGGGTCAGGTCGTGCAGCCGGTAGCGCCCGCGTACCGGCTCTTCGAGCAGGCTTGAGTCGAGCAGTTCCTCTACGCACCGCTCCAGCAGCCCCGCCTCGCGCCCGAGGTCGGGACCGGCCAGTGCCGCTGCCGCCCGCAGGGTGATGTCGGGGCCGGGGTGCAGGGCGAGACGGCGAAACAACTGCCGTGCGGGTTGGCCGAGTTCCGCGTACGACAGCCGGAAGACCGCCGTGATCAGCTCGTCGAACTCGGTGAGCGGGTCGGTCGCCCGGGTCAGCCGGTCGAGCAGATCCTGGAGGGCCCACGCGGCACGGTGCCGGAAACGGCTCGCCAGCAGTTGCAGGGCCAGCGGGTGGCAGCCGCACGCGTCCACGACCCGCTCCAGGGCTGCCGGCTCGGCGGACGTACGCGAGGCGCCGACGATCCGGGTGAACAGGGTGGCCGCCTCCGCCCTGGACAGGGCCTCCACCGGCACGGACGCGGCGCCGGCGAGCCCGGCCAGCCGGCTCCGGGTGGTCACGACGGCCCGGCAACTGGGAGCGCCCGGCAGCAACGGGCCGACCTGCGCCGCGTCCCGCGCGTTGTCCAGCACCACGAGCGCGCGCCGGCGTGCCGTCCACTCCCGCCAGCGGGCGGCCCGCTCGTCCAGGGTGTCCGGCAGCTCGCCCGACCATCCCGCCGAGTGCAGCAGGATGGCCAGCGCCTCGGCCGGGTCCAGCGGCCGGCGGCTGCTGTAGCCGCGCAGATCGACGTAGAACTGTCCGTCGGGATAGGCCGCGCACAGCCGGTGAGCCGCGTGCACGGCGAGCGCGGTCTTGCCGATGCCGGGCATGCCGTGCAGGACGGTGACCGGCAGGGCGTTCGCCTCCCCGGCCGCGGCCGGGGAGGCGGCCAGCAGCAGGCGCAGCTCGGCGGCCCGGCCGGTGAAGTCCTGAGTGTCCCGCGGCAGACAGTTACGGGGCTCGGGCTCCGGGGCCGGCGCCGCGGCGGCGGGGACGTGCTCCGCGGACGGGAGCAGCAGCGTGTGGTCCTGTTCGAGCATGCGCAGATGGAGTCCCTGGAGTTCCGCGGCCGGCTCGATCCCCTGACTCTCGTGCAGTCTCGCCCGGGCGTCCCGGTAGACGGCGAGCGCTTCGTCGTGCCGCCCCGAGCGGTACAGGGCCAGCATGAGCGTGCCGATCACCCGCTGCGCGAAAGGATTCTGCGAGGCGAGTTCCTGGAGTTCGCCGACGAGGTCCGCATGCCGCCCCGCCTCCATTTCCAGGACGATCCGCTCCTCACGGACCCTGCGGTGGTCCTCGATCAGCCGGGCACGCGTCGACAGCGCCCAGGAGTTGCCGGCGAACTCGGCGAGCGGCTCGCCGCGCCACAGGGACTCGGCGGTGCGCAGCAGGGCGATGGCCGTGGCACGCTCGCCCCGCGCCGCCGCGCCGGCCGCGTCCGTCCGCAGGCGCTGGAACCGCAGCAGGTCGATGGCCTGCGGATCGGCCCGCAACTGGTACAGCCGGGGCGAGGGCCGGTCCACGCGCGCCCGCTCCTCGCCCACCGCCCGGCGCAGCCGCCCTCGCAGCCGGGAGAGGTAACTGTGCAGGGTGTCCAGGGCCGTCGGCGGCGGATCGCCGTTCCATACGCGGTCCATCAGCGTGTCCACGGAGACCGGTTCGCCCCGGGCATGGACCAGGGCGGCCAGTACGCAGCGCTCCTTCAGCGATCCGAGGGGGTACTGCTGTCGGCCGTGCCACAGCTCAAGGGGTCCCAGAGCAAGAAGTTCCACCATCACTCCCGGTGGGTGCGCAATGGGTGTGCTTCTTCCTGCCGGCTTCGGCGGTGCCCGCAGAGGTGTGCGGTACTCCGTTTACTCTTCTGCGGTTGCCCGGGGTGGAGACAGGGGCGCACCGAAGCGCGGCGGGCGCACGCGGTGACCGGGGGACAACAGTGGTCACCGATGCCGGGGTTGCACCCGGGGGCGCCCGGGCGCGGCGGTTCCACGGGAGTGCAGGATTCCTGCAAGCCCGCCGTCCAGCCACCGGGGCACCCCCTCGTCATGGGCCGCGGAAGGCCGTCACGGGCCGAGCAGGGCCGCGGTCAGAAGGCAACGGGGAACCGGGGGAAATCAACGATGAGCGTGACAGTGTCCGAGCCGCACTGGCGGCATGTGCCGGTGCGGCTCGACGTCGAGCGCTGGGCCACCCGCCGCACGCGCAGGAGGGTCCTGGTCGTGGTGCACACGGTGATAGCGGGACAACGGCTGCTCGACGCCGTACGCGTGCTGGAGGGCGACGTCCGGGTGCAGACCTTCTTCACCCAGGCACCCGACGTGTTCAGCAACGGAGTGGCCGCGTTCCTGGACCAGCTGGGGGGCCTGGTGCTGCCGTGGAGCCAGGCGGTGCACACGGACTTCGACCTCGCGCTGGCCGCCGGCCACGGCAGCCTGCACGAACTCCAGGCACCGGTGGTCGTGCTCCCGCACGGCGCCGGCCACAACAAGATCACTCCGGCCGGGCGGAACGGGCGCCCGGTGGCGGGGCGCGGTGTGTACGGCCTCAGCAGGCAGCGGCTGGTACGGGACGGCGCGATCGTGCCGGAAGTGATCGTACTGGCCCATCACGAGGAGCTGACCAGGCTCGGCCGCGAATGCCCGGAGGCGCTGCCGGTGGCGGAAGTGGTCGGCGATCCGTGCTTCGACCGCATCGCCGCCAGCCTGCCCTCCCGCGCGCTGTACCGGGACGCCCTCGGCGCCACGGCCGGGCAGCGGCTGGTCCTCGTCTGTTCCACCTGGGGGCCCGACTCGCTCCTGGGGCAGGGCTGGGAGGTCCTGGAGCGGCTGGTCGCGGAGCTGCCCCGGGAGGAGTTCCGGGTCGCCGCGCTCCTGCATCCGCACGTCTGGACGGCGCACGGCGACTGGCAGGTCCGCTCCTGGCTCGCCGGACTGGCGCGCTCGGGGCTGACCCTGGTCAGTCCGTACGGGGACTGGACCGGCGCCCTCGTCGCCGCCGACTACATCGTCGGCGACCACGGTTCGGTCTCCCTCTACGGCGCGATGACCGGTGTGCCCGTGTTCATGGCCGGACGGCCCGACGCCGACGTGGATCCGGGCTCGCCGTTGGCGGAACTCATGTCCTTCGCGCCCCGGCTGCGCGCGGACCGCCCGCTGCTCCCGCAGCTCAAACGGGGTTCCGTGACCGGTCGTTCGCATCGGTACGAGCGGGTCGCGGCGCGCATCTCCTCGGAACCGGGTCGGTTCTCCCGCAAGATGCGCACCCTGCTCTACCGCAAGCTGCGCCTGCGGGCGCCCAGCACGCGAACGACCACGGAGCCGGCCCGACTACCGCTGACGGTGCGCTACGACGAGCCGGGCCGGGTGGCGGCACCATGACACGGGCCGTGGGGGTGGAGTTGGGGGTGGTGGTGTCTTCGGCGGTGGTGTCGGGGGCGCTGGTGTCTGGGGTGGTGGTGTCTGGGCCGGTGGTGTCTTGGGCGGGGGAGTCGGGGGTGGTGGTGTCTGGGGCGGTGGTGCCGGGAGCGGTGGTGTCTTGGTCGGGGGAGCCGGGTGCGCTCGTGCCTTGGGCGGTGGTGTCGGGGGCTGGGGAGTTGGGGGCGCTGGTGTCTTCGGCGGTGGTGCCAGGGGCGGTGGTGCACCGGGCCGAGATCACCCGCACGGCCGTGTCCCGGACGGGGGCCGCCGGCCCGGCGGGGTCCCGGGCGGGGGCTTCCGGTTCGGCGGGGTCCCGGGCGGGGGCTTCCAGTTCGGCG
>NZ_JBIWKB010000021.1:25648-81412 GCF_044765425.1 Streptomyces sp. NPDC102462
GCGGGGCCGCGGGCGGGGGCCTCCAGCCAGGCGGGGCCTCGGGTGGGGGCCATACGCACGGCTGTGTCCCGGGCGGGGGCCGCCAGCCCGGCGGGGCCGCGGGCGGGGGCCTCCAGCCAGGCGGGGCCTCGGGTGGGGGCCATACGCACGGCTGTGTCCCGGGCGGGGGCCGCCAGCCCGGCGGGGTCCCGGACCGGGGCTTCCGGTTCGGCGGGGTCCCGGGCGGGGGCCGTACGCACGGCTGTGTCCCGGGCGGGGGCTCCCAGTCCGGCGGGGTCCCGGGTGGGGGCTTCCGGTTGGGCGGGGTCCCGGACCGGGGCCGCCAGCCCGGCGGGGCACTGGGCGGGGGTCTCCGGGTCGGCCGTGTCCTGGACGGGGACCTTCAGCCCGGCCAAGTCCCAGACCGGGATCTCCCGTTCGGTGGTGTTCTGGGGTGTGGAGTCGTCCGGTTCCGTACGCGATCTCGGCAGGGGTCCGCTCCGGGTCCGTACCGTGCTGCTGAATCCGCACTCCGGGAACGGGGCCGGGATCGAGGCCGGGTCCGTGACCGTGGACGAGCATGTGCGCGTCAGCCTTCCGGCGGAAAAGCGGTGGGCTGCGCTCGGCGACGTCCTGGTCGGGCCCGGCGCGGGAGCGACACGCGCCGCCGAGACCGCGCTGTCCCATCCCGGCGCCCTGGTGGTGGCGGTGCACCACGGCCGCCGCTGCTGGCTGCGGCTCGGCCCGGACGGAACCGTCCTGGAACTGGAAGCCCGTGGGCCCGGGCAGCCGGCGGAGACATGGGGGACGCTCGCCTCTCTGGCCCACGCCTGGCTGGTGGTCGGGCTGCCCGCCGCGGAGTTCGGGTCGGCCCGGCTGTGCCTCCTGCGCGGTCAGGTCTCGGACGTACCGCCCGCCAGCCGCCGCAGCCGGCGCCTCGCGGACTCCGCTTCCTCCGACTGCGAACGGCCCACGGAGGAGTAGAGGTCCAGCGCCTCACGGTAACCGTCCCGGGCGGCGCGGGTCTGCCCGCGCCGCTCGGCGACCTCGGCCAGCCCGGCCACCGCGCGGGCCATCTCGTAGTGCGCGGCCATGCCGCGCAGTGCCGCCAGCGCGGCGGCCAGCTCCTCGTCCGCCTGATCGAGTCGGTCCAGACGCAGGTGGGCGCGGCCGAGGAGCGTGGTCGCGCGGGCGGCGTTGTACGGATCGCCCGCGTCGCGAAGCGTGGCGTGTGCGGCACGGGCGTGCTGCACCGCCGCTTCGGGCTGCCCCGCGGACAGCGTGACATCGGCGAGGTTCAGCCGCGCCAGGGCCCCGGCCCGCCGGTCGCCGCACGCCGGCAGCTCCGCGGCGGCGCGCCGGAACAGGTCGGCGGCCTCGGCCGGACGGCCCAGCC
Organism: Streptomyces sp. NPDC102462; assembly: GCF_044765425.1. Lineage (NCBI taxonomy): Bacteria > Bacillati > Actinomycetota > Actinomycetes > Kitasatosporales > Streptomycetaceae > Streptomyces > Streptomyces sp. NPDC102462. Next base: position 27,024 of record NZ_JBIWKB010000021.1, read on the forward strand.
GCTGGAGCGCGAGCCCCCGGTAGTTGAGGGTGCGGGCCTGGCCGAGCCGGTCCCCGCGCCGCAGAAACAGCCGCGCCGCGCGTTCGAACATCTCCAGGGCGCGTGCGTGGTTCCCGGAACCGAGGTGTCCGATCCCACCCGAGGTGAGCATCCGGCACTCCGCCGCCGTGTCCCCGAGTTCCGCTGCCGCCGCAAGACCTTCGTCGTGCGCCGCCTGCCAGTCGTCGTAGAACTTGCGCCGCAGGAAGAGGGGCCACATCGCGTCGGCGAGCTGCCAGCCGACGGTCGGGAAACCCGCGGAGCGTGACCGGCGGATCACCGCCATCAGACTGGGCAGCTCCCGCTCCAGCCAGTCCAGGGCCGCTTCGGCGTCGTCGCCGACGTCCGCGGTGACCACCGGTCCGGGCCCGTAGTCCCGGGCCATCGTGCGGTGCTGCGGGTCGATGATCTCCTCGGCGCGCGTGGCGCTCGCCAGATAGTGGTCGGCGATACGGCGCAGGATCAGCGCCCTGTCCTGCGGGGTTTCCTCCTCCGTCGCTTTCGCGGTGGCGTGCAGACGTACGAGATCGTGGAAGCGGTGCCGTCCCTCTCCGGCGTCGAAGAGCAGGCTCGCGTCGTGCAGCGTCTCCAGCAGCTCCGCCGCGTCCCACTCGCCGGCGAGGACCGCCTCCGCCACCGGACTGCCGAACTCCGCGGCGGGGTGCAGCCCCAGGCGCCGGTACAGCAGGACGGCCGGCCGCGGCAGGGCCCGGTACGACAGATCCAGGGCCGCGCGCACATCGTGGTCGCCGTCGATGGCCAGGGCCTCCAGCCGGTCGCGCTCCTCGGTGAGGGCGCTGACCATCGTCGTGATCCGCCGCCCCGGCCGGGCCGCGAGCCGGGCGCCGGCGACCCGGACGGCCAGCGGCAGGCCCGCGCACAGCTCGACCAAGGTGCGTGCGTCGTCGGGCTGTTCGGCCACCCGCCCGTCGGCCAGGGTGTCCGCGAGCAGTTCCACGGCGGCCTCGGGCGCCAGCGACTCCAGATGGACCGGAAAACAGCCGTCGACGGTCAGTCCGGGCAGACGGTGGCGGCTGGTCACCGCCGTCACATTGCCGTTTCCGGGCAGCAGGGGGCGCACCTGCGCCGCGGTCGCCGCGTCGTCGAGCAGCACGACGAGACCCAGGTCCGCGGTCAACGACCGGTACAGCGCGGTCCGTTCGGCGAGCGCCGACGGCACCTGCTGCGCGGGGACGCCCAGGGCCCGCAGAAAGCGTCCCAGCACCTCTTCCGGAAGCGCAGGACCGCCCGGCGCCTGGGCGCCCAGGTCCGCGTGCAGCTGGCCGCCCGGGAAGTGCGGGCGCAGCGTGTGCAGCCAGCGCAGCGCGAGGGCGGTCTTCCCGACCCCGCCCAGGCCGCTCACCGCGGTCAGCGCGGGCCGCTCCTCCCGCGCGGCACGGACCCGGTGCCGCTCCAGCGCCGCCAGCTCCCGGGACCTGTCGACCATGTGCACGGACGGCGGCAACTGCCAGGGCGTCCGACGGGCGGCACCCGGCTCGGCGGCGATGTGAATGCCGCCGTACACCGCTCCTGCCTGGACGGCCGCGCCGTGTACCGTGCCGCTCAACTCGTTCCGTGCCGAGAGCTCATGGCCCCGCACTGCTGCCCCCTAAGCCGCGGTAAGTACCGGTTCCTGGGATGGAGCCTTTCCGTACACGTAGTCGATACCCATGCGCCCGGACAACAGCGCCGGAGGTTGGCCGAGCGACGCACCGTCCACAGGCGCGTGGCGACGTCCCGCCTCGGCCCGACGCCGGCTCCTACGGCACTCTCGGAGGCGGAAGCGCGGCCTGGGCCCACACCGCCATGGCGGCAGGCGCGGCCGGGACGACGGGGCTCGTCACCGGCTGCTCATCGCACAGCACGCCAGGAGCGCTCGGATTCGGCCGAATCAGACGGCGTCGATCCGCCAGGCGATCCCGCCGCTCGAACCCTTGGTGCTGTTGACGTCGATGCGCACGGGCTTGTGCACCGTGATGCGCTGCTGGACCACCGACTGGTCGCAGGGGACCGGTGTCTGCGCGCTCTCCGGTGTCTGTGTGCTTTCTGGTGCCACGGTGCTTGCTGTGGTGTTCGCGGGCGTCATGGCGAGGCGCGCGCTGCCGCTGCCGAAGCAGATCAGGCTGAGCCGGTAGGTCCTGCCCGCGCTCAAGGCGGGCTCGGTGTGGATGCCGTCACTGACGCGCTCCGAGCCGGCTGCGACCATCTCGCCGTCGGGGAAGGCGGCCAGGGCGGCCTGGGCCCGATCGGCGAGCTGCTGCTCGGACGGCCCGGCGGACGTATGAGACGCGCTCGGCGCGGTGGGCGGCGACGCCTTCGCCGCCTCGTCGCCCTCGCTGCCCGAGGTGCAGGCGGTGAGAAGGAGTACCGACGCGGCCAGAGAACATCCGACGCCCGAAGCCCGCGCGACCAAGTGGACCATGACGAAGTTCCCCAGCGACACCGAAAGGCCGGAACGGCCCAGACGACGGTACTGCACGGTCGACTTCCAAAGGGCGGCCAGGAGGATACCCGGCCGATCCCGCGGCCCCCCGGACGTCGCTGGGGGACAAGGCGCGCGAGGCGGTGCTTACGCCATTCGACTACGAATCTCCCGCAGGCGGACGCATCCATGACCGCCCTCCCACCTGCCTCACCCGGTGGTCGCACATCGACGTCCCGGCCGGCCCAGGTCGCTGAGTGGACGGGCACCAGTGTGCCGGTGCCGCCGGCTGGGAACCGCCCCGGCTCGCAACGGCGCCGGAACCGTAGGCAGGGCCCCCGCGGTACCCGGACGCGGGAGCGCGCCGCCCGCCGATGCCGGCCGGATCGACACGGTCGCGCCGTGGCGGTCGCTCCCGCCCGGTGCTACCGGTCGTGCAGGATCTCGGGCCGGGTCACGGGCACGATGGTGAGCAAGTCGTCGAGGCCCTTGAAGTCGTCGGGGTTGGTGGTGAAGAGGGGTAGTTCCTCGGCGGCCGCGATGGAGGCGATCATCAGGGCGGCCACACGGCGACGGGGCTTGCGGCCCGCGGAGACGACGGCGGCGCAGATTCTGCCGTAGATGCGGGCGGCCTCCACGTCGAAGGGGATGGGGTCGAACTCGTTCTCGGCGCGCTGCAGGACGTCCATCCGGCGGGCCCGCTCGGCGTGTTCGTCGTAGTCGCTCTGCTCGTCGCCGCCGCGTGCCTGGTGGGGGCCCGCGGACAGTTCCGCGAGGGTGATGGTGCTGATGGCCATCTCGGCGGGCAGCTCGTCGGCGTCGATCCACCGGCGCAAGATCATGATGTTGGTGTCGAGCAGGCCCTGCTCGTGCTCAACGGGCATACGGGTCGTCCAAGTCCCGCTCGACGACGGCGTCCTGGTCGTCGCGGAAGGCGTCCAGCGAGATGTCAGGGGCGGTGCGTGACATGGCCGCGAACTCGGCACGGGGAACGAAGCGGCGACGGCGGCGGAGCGGGATCAGCTCGCCGACACGGTGCCCGTCGCGGGTGACGGTGAACGCCTGTCCCCCCTGGACGGCGTCCATGATCTCTTTGGAACGGGTGCGCAGATCGCGCTGAGTGATCTCTGGCTGCGCAGTCATGGCTGTCCACGATAGCGAAGGTGTGCTACCCGGTGCTACGCCGTGTTCCCGGTGTGGCTTCTGTATCCGGACATGAAAAAGCCCCTCACGCGTTGGGGCAGGTGAGAGGCTGTATGCGCCCCCGGCAGGACTCGAACCTGCGGCCAAGCGCATTCCACCACCGCACTGACCTGCGCGTTCATGCCGCGGACAGGCTCGCGTGGTTCGCGGGTGCCGGATACTCGGCAGAGCTTGCGGGCTGGACTGAGGCAGTCGTCGGCGGTGTGCGCCTCGTGATGGAGTGTTCAGCGGGTTCGGCTGGTCTGTGTGGTGGGGGGCGGCGGGGTGTGGGGTCTGGGATGGTGGGGGTGCGTCGGCCGGTTTCGTCGGCGATCGTGAGGTCGGCCAGGAGTGGGGCGGAGGTGTCGAACTGGATGCCGGCGGCTCCGTCGGAGGCCTCCCAGCGGATCCAGCGTCCGTCCGCCACCTTGTGTTTCCATCCGGCGTCCGTGAGGGGCCGGGTGGCGGTGGTGACGGTCTTCTCGGTGACCGGACTGCCGAGAGCGGACTCCCAGGCATCGGCCGTGCCGAGTGTGATGAGGAGGGTTTCCAGCACTGTCGCGGGCGTTGTGCTGGTGAGGCGGAGGTGCCACATACGGTCGGAGACGGAAGTTTCGTACGAGGCGATGCCCTTGTCCGCCTCGCCGGTGTGGACGTGACCGCGCACGCTCCGCGAGACCGCCGGTGCATCAAGTCCAGCATCCCCGGATCCGGACGCCCGGCAGGCTCCCGCCATCCGCCGCGATCCTGACGAAAGCACCAAACACGGCAGGACGCTTGAAGATCGCCGACGGCCCACAAGTCAGACGGAAAGCGCGGGCAGGCTGACAAACCCGTCGAAAACAGCGCCGGAGTGTGTCAGCCGCACCGGAGGGAAGCGGCGGACACCCGGTCTGCCGTCCCAGGGCTCGCTGACGCAGAGTCAGTCGCCGTCGGGCGGCAGTGGCACGTCGTACGCATTGAGGATCGCCGAGATGGCGGCGTACTGCGCGACGAGGAAGACGAGTTCAGCCGTACCGGAGTCGCCGAAGGTGCGGACTGCGGCTCGGTAAAGCGCTCCCGGCAAAGGCGCGCCGCTGTGCAGCCGGGCAGCCACATCGTGAGCGACCGTTTCCTCGGCGGTCATGCCTGCCGGGCGCTGCCCCGCGACCAGGCCCTCGATGATGTCCTCCGGCAGACCGACGTCGAGCGCGACCCGGGAGTGCGAGTACAGCTCGTAGGCCGCGGCATACCGCGAGCCCGTGGTGAGAATCGCAACCTCGCGCACCCGGGCGGGCAGTACTGAGGCACCGGTGCCGACCGTGAACCACTCCAGCAGCGGGCGGGCGAGCCCGGGAAAGCGGAGCATCACCGGGAACGGGCCGATCAGCGCGCCGTCGGGATCAGTCGAGGTAAACGGCGCGGGCAACCCGGCCATGAGCTGTCGGACGTGACCGTCGAGCGAGCGCTGCTCGGCTGTCAGTTCGCCGGGCTTGATCGAGGGCATGCGCACAACGCGTCACCGTACCTGCGTGCCGTCGAGCCACACCTGACGGACCCGGCCGCGAAGGTCGTCGAGATCGGACAGACTGCCCGCGATGACGACCACATCCGCGAGCTTGCCGGCTGCCAACTTTCCGGCGGTGTCGAATCGAAGGAGTTCGGCCGGGCTCGACGTCGTGGCGCGCCAGGCATCCAGCGCGGACATCGATGAGGAGTTCACCATCAGAGCGAGTTCTCTGAGGTTGCTCGCTGCCGGGCTCCAGTAGGGAGGGCTGTCGGTCCCCATGGCGATCTTCACTCCCGCCTGGACGGCGAGTGCGAAGCTCGCTTGATGAGCTTCGACGGCCTCACGGGCAAGGCTGGCGTTCTCCTCCGGGATCGGTATGCCGCTGTCAGCGGCGTCAATGATGGCGCGTGTTGCTGACAGCGTGGGAACGAGCCAGGCGCCACGCTCGAGCATGAGGTCGACTGCTTCGTCGTCCAGATAGTAGCCGTGTTCGATGGAACGGACGCCGGCCCGCAAGGCTGCCTTGATCCCCTCGGTCCCCTGCGCGTGGGCGAATACGTAGGTGTCGGCCGCGGCGGCTTCGGCGACGATCACCGCTAGCTCGTCGGCGCGAAAGTGGGCGTGGCGGGGATTGTCACCTGGAGACATGACTCCGCCGGTGGTGGCGATCTTGACTGCGTCGGCTCCCGCGCGCAGGACTTCACGAACTCCTCGCCGTACTCCGTCCGGGCCGTCGACGATCGGGTTGGGCCGTCCGGGGTGTGCCGTCATCATCGGGATCGATCGATGACCTCCCGAGGGGAGATGGACATCGCCGTGCCCGCCCGTTTGGGACAGCATCGAGATCGCGATCTGCAGTCGCGGTCCTTCGATGAGTTCCTGCGCGATCGCCTGCTTCACCCCTAGGTCTGCGCCTGCGGCATCTCGGGCAGAGGTGATGCCTTGGTCGAGCAGGAGCGACAGGTTGCGCTTTGCTTCGTAATACTGCAGGGAGAAGGCTTGTTGTTCGGCGCGTGCGAGGTTGAAGTCTCGGGTCATCACGTGCACGTGGCAGTCGAACAGCCCGGGGAGGACCGACATTCCAGAGCAGTCCACAACATGATCGCCGTCCAGATCGGTCCCGACATCGACGACGTGGCGGCCTTCGATGACGAGGTCGGCCGTGCCTGCTGCGGTTCCGTCGAAGACGGTCCCATTCTTGAAGACTGTGCGGATTGTCATTGCTCCTCATTTCATGAATGTTCGACCGCGCAGTTTGGGCGCGGGGGGTGTCCGACGCGGCTTCAGCACTCGACAACGTTGACGGCCAGCCCGCCCAGGGCCGTCTCCTTGTACTTGTGGTTCATGTCTGCGCCGGTCTCACGCATGGTGGCGATGACCTGGTCCAAAGAGACGTGATGGTTGCCGTCGCCCCAGAGCGCCATTCGCGCGGCGTTGATCGCTTTCACCGAAGCGATCGCGTTGCGTTCTATGCAGGGCACCTGTACGAGGCCGGCAACGGGATCACAGGTCAGCCCGAGATTGTGTTCCAGCGCGATCTCGGCGGCGTTCTCCACCTGGCGTGGGGTGCCACCGAGGATCTCGGTCAGTCCGGCCGCAGCCATCGCCGACGCGGAGCCAACCTCACCTTGACAACCCACCTCGGCACCGGAGATCGAGGCGTTGGCCTTGCAGAGGCTGCCCACCGCCGTGGCGGTGAGCAGAAACCTCTCGACGATGTCGTTGCGTGAATCGTCGTCGGCGCCCCTGCCGGCAGCCGTGTAGTTCAAGGCGTAAAACAGTACGGCGGGGATGATGCCGGCCGCACCGTTGGTCGGTGCGGTCACGACGCGGCCGCCGCTGGCGTTCTCCTCATTCACTGCCAACGCGATGAAATTGACACGCTCTTGCCAGTATTGGTCACTGCGCTCGGGGTCCTCGCGGTCCAATCGCGACGCCCATGCACCGGCTCGCCGACGGACACCGAGGCCACCAGGGAGTACCCCTGTGCGCGATACGGCCGAGGTGACGCATGTTTGCATCGTTTGCCATAGTTCTCGCAATCCCTGGTTGAGGTCGGCGCTCGACCGCCCTGCGAGTTCGTTGGCGCGTATCACTTCGCTGATGCGGGAACCTGTCTTGTCGCAGACAGCGAGCAACTCCGCCGCCGTGCGGAACGGGTGTGGAACCGACGTCGATTGCACGCCGGAGGGGCGCTCCTCGTCGCCGTCGCGGACAATGAACCCGCCACCGACGGAGTAGTACGTGTCCGATCGAACAACAACGCCGGCATGGCCGTATGCCGTGAGCGTCAACGCGTTCGTGTGGCGCGGCCGTACAGTCAACGGTCGCAGCACGAAGTCCTCGATCCGGCAGGGTATTCGTTGCCCTGCGCCGAGGCTCACCGTGCCGGATGCCGTGATGTCCGCCAGTCTTCGCTCCACTTCGCCGGAGTCGATCCTGGCTGATTCCGCACCATCCAAGCCGAGAAGCACTGCGGTGAACGTGCCGTGCCCGCGTCCGGTCGCGGCGAGCGAGCCAAATATCTCCACGCGCAATGATTCGACGCGGTCCGCCGTGCCCGCTCGTCGCAGGTCCTTCGCAAAGGCGGCGGCTGCCTTCATCGGTCCGACCGTGTGCGAACTTGAGGGCCCAATCCCGATAGTGAACAGGTCGAAGACACCGACAGGAGCTGTCGAAGTGGTCATGAAGCAGGACGGTAGTCCGCGCGTGTAATGGCCTCGGCCTGTTGCAGGATTTCACTCGAAAGACGGCTTTGGCTGAGACATATTGGTCAGTAGAGGGCTGAATTCGCCAGTGGCGTGCCCATGGGCATCGAGGCGGTGTCCTTCCTTCTTGACCGTGCGCAGCACGACGGAACGATCGGCGATGCTGACACCGGGGAGTTTCTCCTCGATGACGGCCTCGAACCGCTGCACGTCAGCCAGCGTCGGCAACCACACGGCGAGGATGAGGTTGTACTGTCCGACAGTTGAAACCGCGAGGCGGATCTCGCCGATACGCGTGAGCACCGACCCGACGCGCTGCACGAGCGCGGCAGGGACACGGAGGAAGTACCACGCATGAACCGGCCGGCCTGATTGCGCTTTTGCCATATCCAGGCGGGTGTCCAACCGCCCTTGTGCAGTCATGGCCGCAACCGCATCCCGTACCCGACGTTGGCCCACGCCGACGGTCCTCGCCAGGAAAGCCACTGTCGCCCTGCCGTCCGGTCCCAGGAGGCGAAGGAGTTGGTCTTCCAGCCGAGAGTCGACGCGGCTCCTCGGGGATCGCCTGACCTCGATGGTCCGCTCCACCGCAGCGATCTCCTCGGCTGACAGGGAGCGAAGACGCCACTGACCTCCGTGCACGAAGGGTGCCGTGAACAAATGGGCCCGGGTCGCCCGAATCCCGTCGAGTTTCGGTACCCGCATCATCAAATACTCCGTGAGGGCATCCATGCTGGATGTGGCCACCAGCACGAGCATCTCGCGTCCCCCGGCCGTGAGGTCCACCGTGAACGCTTCACTGTCCGCGGAGATCTCCTGTGCGAGACCGAGCATGGCGGCAGGGTGGGCTTCGATTTCCAGTATGGCCGACGGCCCTCTCAGCTCTGGGCCGGGATGTCCGGACACCCATGCGATGCCAGCCTCGACGATGCGTTCCCAGCGCCGGGCGAGGGTGACCGCGTCGACCCCGATAATCGGCGCCAGCGCAGCCCAGCGTGCTCGCGGGTTGATCTGGAGGGCATGGATGAGCCGCCGATCGAGCTCATCGAGGTCGTAGTCCTGCCGGCTCTCGTCCAAATGACTCATAAGACTTGACTCCATGTCACGGGAAAAGGTTGATGTTTCGGCGGGCATGTGGTTGTTCAAGTGCAGTGTGCCGAAGCATCCTGACGTGGCTCCGTGCGGAGATTCCAGACGCCGCGACTCGCGATGCCCTTTGAGTGCCGGCGTGGAGCTCGTGACGCTGGCCGAATTGCGGCAGAAGGGCGCGCCCGCCTGCCGTCAAACTTCACCGCGGTCTGTTTCTGGGTATTTTTCCTGCGTTGCCGGTCATGCCGCCTCCTCGCGGAGTAATGATCTTCGCATTAGTGCGAGAGCGTCGGTATCCCGGCGCTGACGAAGGAGGACGACCTTGGCGACCATGTCAGACCCCCGGTGGGAAGGCCACGTTCCACCGACCGCATTTGAGGAGTACTCAGAGAAGTACGCCGCCTTCTTCAAGATGCGCAGGGAGAACGGGATCATCGAGCTTCGGCTCCACACCGACGGCGGTCCGTACATCCACAACTGGGCCGCCCACAACGCGTGGAACCGGGTGTGGCAGGACGTGGGCAACGACCCCGACAACCATGTCCTCATCCTGACCGGCACCGGCGAGACCTGGTTCCGGGGCGATCCCGAGGAGACGTGGCCGCGGCCCATCGTCGACGAGGAGCCCGACTACATCTTTCAGCAGACCATCGATGCGTGGAAGCTGATCGAGAACTTCGTCAACAACCTCGACATCCCGACGATCGCGGCGGTAAACGGTCCCGGGATCCACACCGAGTTCGCGCTACTCTGCGACATCACTCTGGCCGCGGAAGACGCAGACTTCATGGACCCGCACTTCATGGCGGGCACCGCGCCGGGAGACGGACTCTCGCTCGCCCTGCAGCACCTGATGGGCACGAAGCGGGCGGCCTACGACATCTACAGTGGCCGCTCCATCCCCGCGCGGAAAGCACTCGACTACGGGCTCGTCAGCGACGTACTTCCGCGTGAGGAGCTCCTGCCGAAGGCGTGGGCGATCGCAGGCGACATCATGAAGCGCCCGCGGTTCGCTCGCTGGGCAACCCACAACATCGTGTCTCGCCCCTGGCGCAAGCTCGTTGCCGAAGACTTCGGTTTCCACTTCTCGCAACAGATGCTCGCCACCGTCGCTGCCAAGCGAAAGGTTCCCGACCCCGACCTGGTCGTCGAGGCGCGCTCACGCAAAGTGTGGTGAGAACCTGAGGGACGAAGCAGGCTGTCGGCCGCCGTCACGGACGGCGGCCGACACTTGTCCACTGATCTCCTCGGGGTGTTGTCGGATGGCGAGTCGGTTTCAGGCGAGCGCCGGCTGTCTGGACGCGCCGGCCCCTGAGCGCCGCGCTTGTCGGCGACAGCCCCTCGCCGGCGAGATCCGGGAAGCCGGGGGGTGCGGGGCGTCGGGCCAGGCCGTGCTCGGGCCTTGACCCCCGGGATGTGCGCAGTGCTTTGCGGGAGTATGCCTTCAACTCCAAGCGGCGTACCTCCGCGCTGCCCGAAGAGGTCCGGGTGCTCCTTGACTGGGGTGTCGGCCTGGGAGGACACAGAGAGGGCCGTGTCGGTGGTCACCGCCCTGGGCACACTCCTGAGCGGTAAGAGCGCGGCAGCCGGCTCGGTGACGCGGAATCGACGCATCATGAGCCTTGCCCGGCGATGTGCACGCGGAGCGTGACCTTGAGGAACGGGCAGTACAGACGCGTATGGGGTCGCGCAAGGCGGTGCTTAGGCCGTACGAGTACACATCCCCCGCAGGAAAGCGCGTTCACGACTGCCGTCATACCTGCCTGACGGGATGGCTGAACGCCGCATCGAGGCGGTCCGCGCGGTAACGGCGGGAGTAGTGCCGATTTCCCCTTTTGCCGGCACGGTGCGGTCCAGCGCCTCTCGGTAGCGTTGTGTAGCGGTCCGTGGCCCATGGTGATGGTTCACGGACCGCTTGTGTGGCTGAAGGCTCCGCCCGGGGATGCAGGGGTGCGATTTCCGGGGGAAGCATGGGGGACGGATACCCGTAGAGACTCGGGTTCAGCCGGTGTCAGCCGGAACTCGGCAGGGTCGGTGCCCTCGGCCTGATCAACCTGCAAATCCGGCGCGTACCCCATCTGACCTGCGGGAATGCCCTCTGGTGGGAGGGTGGTGACTGGCGCCCCCGGCAGGACTCGAACCTGCGGCCAAGCGCTTAGAAGGTATTCGAGGTTTAGCGATGTACGCACCTGCGTTTTTGCAGGTGGGGCCTAAGCGGTCTGACGAAAGGCGCTTGGTCTGAGATTCGGTGAGTTCGGCCGAGACCTTTCGCCGTGAGCATGGCACCGCCCCCGGCCCTGGTGGGCACGGGGGCGGCTGAGGCCGGGGCTCCGCCATCTGGGCGGAACGGCGCACCTCGCGCGAAGACGCCTGCCCCTGACCACAGATCTCACTTACCCCCCTTCCTCAAGATCCCAAAATGCATCACTTCTGATGCTGACAGAAGATCACCAGGCCCTGAGCGTGGACGGGTGCCCGACGACCAGCCCGAGTGGATCCGCGCCGCCTGCCAGCGGCAGGGCGTCCGCATCCGCCAGGCACGCGAGCACGCCAACCTCAGCCAAGAAGCCCTCGCCGAACGCGCCGAGCTGGGCCGTTCGACCATCCAGCGCGTGGAGGCGGGCGAGGGCATCAAGTACGTGCACCTGCTGCGGATTGCCAGGGCTTTAGCCGTGCCGCTCGCAGACCTTGTGCGGTGACCTGCCACGGTTTCCGGCCCCGGCCGGATCGGCGTCCGGCCGGGGCCTGGTGCCGCCCGCCGGCCAGGGGCGGGCGGCGGTCTCAGGGCGCCAGCGCGAGGCGGCGCAGGGCGCGCGCGTCCATGCAGTAGTCGCGGTGCGTGCACCGCGGGCACACCGTGACGTGGACCGCGTGCACCCGCGCGGCCTCCCTCTGAGCGCACGGCAGGCAGGAGTGCGGGAACCAGCGGTCCAGGCGTCCCTCTGCCACGCGGAGCCGCGGGCCCAGCGGTATCTCGGGCGGTCGTGCGCACCAGGGGCATGCGGTGCCGTCGAGCTGCGCGGCCGTGAACTCGGTGCGCGGCATGGGCAGCATCTCGACCGCGTTCGCGAAGGCGGGGTTCACGGGCGGTCGGTGAGCGGGACCAGGCCGTACAGGTCGCGGCAGGGGCCGCAGGCGAACAGGCTCACCCCGGGTCCGGAGCCCTGCTCGATCGCGCTGATCAGCCGGATGCCGTCGGCGGCGCCTTTGTGCCAGGTGCACCAGCCGTAGGCGGTGGGGGTGTCGGGGGTGGGCTCGGTCTGCGTAGTCTCTGCCATGTCGACGCTCCTCAGCGGCGTTGACCGTGCCCCGGGAGGCCCGCCGCCTCGCCGGGGTTTCGTCGTGCCTGCCGACGCTAGGAGCGTGCACATAGCCACAGCCAGCAATGTGCAGATCTGCTCACGGCTCATGCCCGGCATGGGTGTTGGCTGCTTTGCACCCTTGACCGGCTAGACAGAAGAGATGACTGTGTTGCACACAACTGCACAACTCATCGACGGAGGCAGCCGTGGCGCTACTGTTCATCGGCATCGACCAAAACACCGGGGACAAGCAGAGCCCTACCGTGTGGGTCGACCAGGAAAAGAAGGAGTTCGTCTTCCAGGGTTGGGAGGCGGGGCCCGACCTGGAGGCGGAATGCGCGGCGTTCGAGGTGCCGGGCCACGCGCGGGGAATCCCCGAGGGCGAGGCAGTGATCCGTATCCCCGCCAGGATGGTGCACATGATCAGGGAGGCATGCAATGTCGTCGAGCGTTCCGGACTTCGATGAGCTGATCGCGGGCTGCACGCGCTCAGCCGTGCACCTCGAAATGCGGGACTCATACGCCGTCGACTACGAGGAGGGCCCGTTCGCCCAGTGGCGGGCAGGGTTCCGCCACGACCCGGCGGACCGCGCCTCCTGGTGGCGGCCCTGGCTCGACCTCATCCAGGAGACCGTGGCACGCGGCGTCGTCGTGCGCCGGGCGCGCATCGTCTCGGAGCCGGTCAGCGAGTACACGCGCTTCCTGTACGACGGCACGTTCACCAACGTCGCGGCGGGCGAGCAGGTGCGGTGGCTGCCGCGACGCCGGGCATCCGGCATCGCCCTGCCGGGCAACGACTTCTGGCTCTTCGACGAGCGCTGGATCCACTGGAACCACTTCGCCGGCGATGGGTCGTCGACCGGCGAGGAGATCACCGACGACCCAGCCGCGGCCAAGCTGTGCACCGAGGCGTTCGAGGCCGTGTGGTCCCACGCCATTCCGCACGAGCAGTACGAGATCCACTGACAGCACGCACCGGACAGGCCAGCTCACATGCCCATCTCTCCATCCTCGTCTGCTCAGGCCGCGCGCCAGGTCGTCGCGTTGCGGCTGCGCAACCTCCGCAAGAGCGCCGGGCTGACGGTGGTGGAGCTGGCCGACCGGTGCGGCTGGCACCACTCGAAGACATCCCGTGTCGAAAACGCCATCACCGCCCCGACCGCCAAGGACATACGGGCCTGGGCTGCCGCCTGCGGGGCCGCCGACCAGTCGGAGGACCTGGTCACCCAGTCGCTTAACGCGGAGTCCCTGTACCGCGAGTGGCGGCACCAGGTGCGGCGCGGGATGAAGCAGCTGCAGGACAGCGTCGTCCAGTTCTTCCACGAGACCCGCCTGTTCCGGATCTACTCCTCGACGATGGTCCCCGGGCTCCTGCAGACGGAGGGTTATGCGGCCGCCCTGTTGAGCAGCATCGCCGACTTCCGCGGCATCCCCGTCAACGACGGCGCCGAGGCCGCAGCCGCCCGCGTCGAACGTTCCCGGGTCATCCACGAATCAGGGCACCGGTTCGTCATGCTCATCGAGGAGTCCGTCTTGTACTCCCAGCTGGGCGACGAGGACGCCATGGCCGCCCAGCTCGGCTACCTGCTGACCGCTGGCGCGCTGCCACAGGTGTCGCTGGGCATCATCCCGATGGCGACTCGGGCGCGTCCTCAGTGGCCCATCGAGACGTTCCACATGTACGACGACAGCCTCGTGTCGGTGGAGTTCCTGTCGGCGGAGGTGAACATCACGCAGCCCTCAGAAATCGCTCTGTACCTGAAGGCGTTCGAGCAACTGCGTGGCATGGCCGTGTACGGGGCCGACGCTCGCGCCCTGATCCTCAAGGCGATCGAAGCGCTGCCCTGACCCTGAACGCACGAAAGCGGCCCGCCCTCCCGGAGGAGAGCGGGCCGCAATCGTGTCAGCGGAGAAGGTACTGGGCGAGGACGCCGCCGGCCGTGCCGAGGACGGCCGCGCCGCCCATCGCCCGCCACACCGTGTGCTCCAGGGTCCGGATCCGAGACTCGTGATCAGCGACGTCCTTCCCAACCTCGGTCAGGCCCTGGCCGATGGTGTCGAGCTTGGTCTCTACCCGGGTCAGTCCGTCGCTCAGGGATCTCAGCTCCTGGTACATCTGCGCCGGCGATATGTAGACGCCCGGGTCTGGGGTGGTGGTCACTCGCGTGCTCCCGCCGTGTCGTCGGTGCGCAGCCACGACGGCAGCAGCAGCTGCACAGACGGCAGCGCCATCACCCGGGCGAGACCGCCGGCCACCGCCAGGGCGCCAGCCACCCACGGCAGGGAGGCCGGGACACCGGAGGCGTCCACGATCCCGGGCAGCGCCACAGCGACACCCACCGTGGTCTGCAGGACGGTGCGCGCCGTGCGCTTGGAGGTGTCCTTCATGGGTCATGCCTCCTTGGTCTGCAGGGCGGCGAGCATGGCGTCGAGCTTCGTCTCGGTCCTGCGCGTCACGATCTCGATGTTGTTCAGGCCGGTCGCGGGGGCGATGTACCCGTTGGCCTTCGCGGTGGCTGGGTTCGGGTTCTTCACCACGTTGTCCGTGAGCCAGATCTCCCGGACCAGGGAGTCCCCGGCCAGGAGCTTGGCCACAACGGCGGTAGCTACCTTGTCGATGTCAGCGGCGGTGAGCGTCACGTCGTCTTCCTCGGGTTCGTCGGTACTGCTGCTGGGGTTCCAGCTGGCGGGATGCTGGAGGCGTTCGTCGACCTTTGCGCGGAAGGCGTCCATGCCGAAGGAGGGGTCGACCTTCCCCTCGATCGACGTCTCCTTGTGGCCGGCTACCGAGTCGGCACTCCAGCCGTGGGCGCGGCACAGTGCGGCGGCCCAGCGGACCGCGGCGTCGTACTGGGCGGCGGGGTAGGGGTCCTTACCGTCGCCGCGGTTCTCGATCTCGATGCCGTACAGGTGCGCGTTGCCGTCGACGGTGCCCGAGCTGGCGGCTGGCTTCGGGTGCGTGGACGATTCGGCGACCAGTGCGTTGAACGCGTTCTTCGCGGCCTTCCCGGCGTGGTTCGCGCGGCCGGCCGACACCATCGTCGCGACGCCCTTCTTGCTCAGGTGGGTGTGCGCGAGCGGGCCGGGCAGGTCGGAGCGGCCGGAGTAGACGATGCCGAGACTGGATGTTCCGGCGGTGTGGTGGATGAGGATTCCGTTCACTGGCCCCCAGGCGCCCACCGAGTTGCGGTTGTGGGTGCGCCATCCGGCGTGCTCGGCGACGGTTACGCCCTCCGCTTTGAGGGCGGCGACGATCCGGTCTGCGGTGAGCGGTGTGGCCATGCGTGCTCCAGACATGACGAAACCCCGGGCCGGGCGGCGCGGGGCGGGCGGGAGGGGCGGGTCAGGGGGCGGACTGGTAGTTGCCCCAGATGCGGACGACGTCTCCGGCCGCGAGGGTCCAGGGGGTGGAGGTGGTCCAGGCGTCCCAGTCGCCGGCGACGCTGGGCGATGCGAACCAGATCGTCCCGGTGGTGGTGCCGTTGTTGCTCAGCGGCGCGGCCCCCATGATGAAGTTCGGGGTGCCCGACTTGCTGACGCTGGCGTTGAGGACTGCGCCGGATGCGGCGGACGACACGGCCGCGGGCAGGCTGAAGTTGAGGTTGCCGCTGCCGAAGACAGTGGTGGAGCCGACGGTGAGCACGAGGGACATGTGGACGATCCGGCCGATCCGCATGTACTGGCCGTTCAGGACGCCGTTGCCCAGGACGGGCGCGGTGCCGGCGGATCCGAGGGCCGGTGTGTAGGTGGTCCAGGCGCCGAGGACGCTGTTCCACTGGTCACGGATCTCCTGGTTCATGATCGCGGCGGAGACGACTTCGCCGACGACCCAGGTACGTGGTGCGAAAGTCACCGGGTCACCTCTCGCTGCTCATGGGCCCGGGGTCGGGCAGGGGGTCCGGCTGCCGGTTGGGGTTGGCCGGATCGTCGTCGTTCCACCAGTTCCTGAACCCAGGCTTCAGACCCATCAGGCCGGCCTCGACGGCGGCGACGTCGGCGGGGAAGACGAGCGCGCACCATCCCCACTCGCATTCGGTGCACGCGTACCGCGGATCTGTGGGGGAGACCACCGCGGCGGAGCCGCAGCTGCTGCAGTCGGCGATCCACCGGTTCTGGTTGATCCGTGCGAAGTAGACGTCGGCGACGGTGTCTTCGGGTGGGGTGGCTCGCCGGCCCATCCGGTACTCGATCCACTTCCACACCAGTTCGGCGGCGGGCACGTCGGCCCACGCGTCGGCGGGCTGCGGGTACGGCGGCTGGTAGAACGTCTCGGCGCGCACCACGGCAATGGGCACGGCGTCCCCTTTCAGTAGGCGAGGCGAGTGCTGGTGTCCAGCACCGAGTACACGGGGTCGTCGAGGACCCACACTGAGTCGGTGAGGGACGACGAGCAGTGGAACTGGATCAGGTGTGATGCCTCTTTGATCGTCTCGGTGTAGCCCTCGACGGTGACGCGCATCGCGGGTGCCGGCGACTGCGGCGGCATGTTGAACACCGTGAAGTAGTTGCTGATCTCGGCGTCGAGGATGTCCGCGTAGTAGGGCATCGTGTACGCCTCGATCGGTACCTCGCGCAGTTCCGGCGCCGGGTCGGCGTAGCGGGAGACCCGCCAGTTCGCGGCGTCCAACACCTTGTTGTCGGAGGTCTTGAGGATGGACAGGACGCCAGGGTCGTAGATGCCGTTGTTCCGGATCGATTCCGGCGAGGTCACCCGTTGTGTGGCGCCGCCGGGGCGGGAGGCGTCGAGGCTGTTGATCAGCTTCTGGTCGTCGTCGGCCAGTTCGACACTCCGGGTTTCCAGGTCGGCGTAGTCGATGGTGAAGATCTCGCTGGCCGGGTCGGGGTTGTAGCGGATGTCCCGGGACTGGAAGGCGAGGCCGTACCAGTCCCGTTCGGCGAACAGGCGCGCGGACTCGGTGGATTCGACCTCCCGCATCCGGGCCACCACGCTGGAGCCGCCGGGCCCTTGGGAGGCGATCGGGTCGAACGTGCTGCCCCAGAGCGTCACCGAGGGGATACCGGTGTAGCTGGCCAGCCGCTGGATCCGCACGTCGGCGGTCTCGCCCGCGTGGCCGGTCATGCCGGCGTCGTAGTGGGTGGCGGCCGTCGGTCCGGCCGACGTGGTGTCGGTCTGGTAGACCACGGCGTGCGCGATGCTGCCGCTCCACAGGCGGGTGCCCCGGTAGCCGCCCACGTGCAGCACCCGCTGGTTGAAGCCGCGGGGAACGGCCAGCGTGGAGTCGACCAGTACGCCGTCGATCCACACCTTCCCCTCGCGCTGGTCATACACGACGTGGTGCCAGTTGCCGTCCGCGAGCGTGGTGGGTCCGCTGACCGTCTCCGTGGTCATCGTCGTGGTCTGGTCGGATGTCCATTCGATCTGGAGGTTTCCGCCCGGTCCGATGGACAGCAGGTGCTGGTAGACCAGGTCGGTGGAGTGGATGCCCAGGATGCAGCGGCCGGTGGTCGTGGTCTGGAAGAACGCCTCGTAGCAGCGGTAGAAGGTGCCTTCGTACTGCGGGCCCAGATCGGCGGACAGCCACTTGCCCGCGGTCGCCGTCGACGGTGTGAACACCGGCGTCTGCTCGCCGGTCTCCGGCGGTCCGGCCGCGGTGGCGAGGGTGAGCGTGCCGCCAGCGCCGGCCTGGGTGATGGCGAGCGAGGGGGCGCCGTTGCCGCCGATGTCGCCGGCGCTGTTCGATGTGCTGTCCTCGCTGAGTGGGTAGTACACCATCGGTGCCTGGACGAGAATTTCCTCGGCGAGCATGGACCGCAGGGCGGGCAGCTTGTTGAGCCGCTTGAACAGGTCCGTGCACGTGATCTGCACGGTGGAGACCAGGCCCTCCCAGCCCACCGGCCACTCGTTGACCATGCCCCAGAACCGGTCATGGACCCTGGCGCCACGGCCGTCGAACGCTGTGGCCGTGCCGCCTTCCTCGACCTGCACGGCATCCAGCCAGACCTGCCTGCCGAACTGCGGATTCCCCGTCGGGATGAGCTGCAGGGTGTGCGAGGTCGATGTCGCGGTGAAGGTGTAGGTGATCCGCTGCCAGGCGTCGACGGTGGTGGAAGGGCTCCCGGCGTTGTCGATGCCGACGACGAACAGGCACACCGGGCGCGAGCCGGCGGGCACCCACACGTAGGCCGACGCGGTGTACTGCCGGCCGATGGTCAGCCCCCGCAGCGTCGTACCGACAGCGGGGAACTCGGTGCCGGGCGAGGCCAGGAACCGCACGTCGTCGACGAACATCAGGTCCGTGACCGGCGGGGTGTCGTGCACCGTCGGGGCCAGCTGCGCGAACGCGGCCCCGGCCGGCGGGGTGAACGTGCCGCTGTAGAACGTCCACGTGTTCGCGACGATGTTCTGGATGTTGAAGCTGGTCGACATGAATGTGCCGCTGGCGTCGTACCAGTTGACGTTCAGGCCGACCCGCCGGGACGAGACGCAGCGCATCCAGCCCTGCGCCCGGAAGGTGCTGCCGGCCGACAGCGGGAACTTCTCGGACTCCGCGCGCGGACTCGGACTGGTGCCGTTCGGGGTGACCTGCAGCGACCACGATCCGGAGTGCGCCTGCGTGCTGACCCGGGCAATCGTGCCGGTGTTCCCGGACCACGACGACGCATCCACCTCGAAGGTCGGGTTGTTGTTGAAGGTGCCGCCCCAGGTGACCAGCAGGGACTGGGTGCCAAACTGCGCCCGCACCATCGACAGGGCGAACGAGGTCGACGCGTCACTGCCCAGCTCCCAGCCCGCGGTGTCGGCGAAGTTCGGGTTGGTGACGAAGTTCTTCGCCGTCGTGACGACCTGGATCCGGATCGGCGCGTTGCGCCGCACGAACGGGTAGTAGGGGCTGGCGGCGTTGCCCGCCGTGAACCGGCCGTCCTCGTTGTCGAGGAAGAGCGTGGCCGTGCCGGGCTGCGTCTCGGCCTGCTCGTCGGCCGCGCCCCGAGTGATCGTCACCCCAGACTTGCTGACGTCGACGTAGGGGGTGATGTCCGTCCACGTAATGGTCTCGGGGGCCTGCACCAGACCGCCCCAGCCCATCTCCACCACCAGCGACACCTGTCTACCTCCTTGGTCTACGCGAAGCTGTAGGAGGCCCCGCCGCGCCCGCGCCGGTACTTGGCCAGGATCTTCTCTATCTCGCGGGCTGTGGAGTACGGGTCGACAGCCCCCTGGATCGTGATGTTGATCTGCGCTGCTGCACCGCCGGCCGCCACCGCGGGCCGCCCCACCACAGGCCGCGTGGCGGCCACCCGACCGGTGATCCGGCCCGCCACGGTGTCCATGGCCCGGTCGATGAAGGGCAGCCCGTCAAGGACGCCCTTGGCCACACCGCGGGCGGTGTTGATCCCGTCGGGCACCACCTTGGTCGCCGGCGACTTGATGCCGAGGGCCGTGCGGAGGGCCTTCTGCATGGACTTGGCCAGCTTCTCCATGGTCTTCTCCAGGTTCTTCTCCTGGGAGAGAAGACCCGTGAGGAACCCCTTGCTGGCGTTCTTGCCGCTGTCGTAGAGGATGTCGGCGCCCTTGCGGCCGAGGATGCCGGTCTGGTCCGTGATCTGCTTCTGGGTGCTGTTGATCGACGCCAGGGTGGCCTTGTCCGCGCCGGCGAGCGCGGACGCGTAGGCGTACCCGTCGACCGGGCCCATGTCGAGGATCTGCCGCAGCAGCCCCTTGTTCAGCCCCCGCTTGGCCAGCGTGCTGATGTACTTCGAGAACTGCTTGATCTGCGCCAGCTTGGACTGCAGGCCCGCCTTGATACCGCCGGCCGTGACCTCCTCCGGGGACATCCCCAGGCTGGACAGGCCCGCCTGCTGGCGAGCCGTCGCCGTCGTCGCCGATGCGTACTGCTTCGCCTCGGCGATCCTCGCCGCGACCTTGTCGCGCTTCTTCGCCGCGTCCAGCAGCTTGTCCGTCTGCTTGTTGACGTAGGCGACGAGGCTGGACTCCTTCTTCCCGGAGAAGGCCGTCTTGATGTCCTTGACCAGGTCTTTCGCCGTGGCCTTGATCTTCTCCCGGGTGCCGGTCAGCCCGACGATCAGGCCCTTGCCGATGTCCGCGGCGAGCGCCTTCGTCTTCTTCGACGGGGAGCGGATCTCCATCTCGTCCCGGATGCCGGCCGTGACCGCGCTGGCCATCACCCGCGCCGCCGCGTACACGCCGCTCGTCGACCCGAGCCCCGCGGCCAGCCCCTGCCCGGCGGCCCGGCCCGCGCCGACCGTGCCGCTCAGGAGCGACTTCGTGGTCTTGGCGTCGAAGACGCGGGCGGCCTGGCCGAACACGACCAGCTCGGGCCCCTTCTCGCCGACCATGGCCAGCTCGCCCCGCTCGGGCGTGCCACCGCTGGCGTACTTCGAGACGCCGCCCTCACCCTTGCTGGGACGGCCCACGCTGCTGTAGACGGCGCGGGTCTCCCGGATGGTGAGGATGCGGGTGGTGGCCGTCTTCCCGTCGAGGTTGTTCAGTTGCCGCCGGGCCTCGGCGACCTTGGCCTGCAAGTCCTTGATCGTGGCCTTCAGCGCGGCCCGCTTCGACGGGGGCACCGTCTTCAGCTTGGCTTTGGCCGTCTCGATCTGCTGCTGCCAGTTGTCGATGTTCAGCTTCAGCTTGCCCGCCGACAGCTTCGGTACCGTCGTCAGAGCGAAGTCGTTCGCCGCCTTGACGGCGCTGCCCAGGCTCTGGGTGTAGCCCTTCTTGAAGTCCTCGAACGCCTTGTTCGCGGCCTTCAACTTGCCGCCGATGCCGGGCACCCAGCCGAAGAGCTTCGCGCTTCCGCTCACCGCGACACCGATCGCGTTCAGGATGCCGATGGACACGACGGTGAACGCCTTGAGGAGTGGGGGTGCTGCCGCGACGCCGGCACCCACCATGTCGAGCATCGCGGCGCTGAAGGCGCGGGCGCCCTCCAGGATGCCGATCTTGTTGTCGGCGATCGCCTGGTTCAGGCGTTGCAGCGGCCCGGCCGCATCGTTGACGGACTTCCCCACCGGCAGAAACGCCGTGACGATCGAGCTGCCCAGGTCCGCCAGCGTAGGGCCGACGATCTTCGCGAAGCTGTTGATGCTCTTGAAGCCGTAGGCGATGTCCTGGAAGACGGGCCGCAGCAGGATCATGGCGCCGCGGATGGTGTCCATGGTGCCCGCGATGAGACCGCCGGTGATCTTGAGGGTCTGGCCGAAGACGGGGCCGAGGGTGCGGCCGAACTCGCCGGACAGGCGGCCGAGTCCGCCGAGCAGGTTGTTGATCAGGGAGAACAGGCCGTCCAGCATCTTGGCCGTGCCGGGGATGCCGGTCTTCAGTCCGCCGAACATGGCGGGCAGGCCTTTGCCGAGCAGCCCGGACAGCCCCGACGACAGGGCCTTGAGGGTCGGGCCCGAGGCGGCGCCGAAGTCGAGCAGGCTGCGGGTGAGCTGGCCGACGCCGGTCGTCATGTCCTTCACGAACACGGCGCCCAGCCGGAGGTTGGTCTGCAGCGTGTCCTGGAACCCGGAGTCCTTCAGGAGCCGGCCGACGCCCTCGGCGGCCTTCCCGAACTGGCCGCCCATCTCGGTCATGGCCTTGCCGAGGATCTTCACCACCGGGGCGGCGTCCTTCACCGCTTTGGTGAAGCCGGGCAGCATCGCGCGCTGGATGTCCTTGCCGATCCCGGAGAACTCCTTCTTGACCCCGACCAGGGCTTTCGTGAAGTCCTGGGCAGGCTTGGGGAGTTTCTTCAGGGCCTCGGCGTACTCCTTCTGCCCCTTGGTCTGCGCCTCCAGCGCGTCCCCGATCCCGGAGAACCCGAGCTTCAGGGTGCCCGCCGCGACGCCAGCACCCACCAGGGCGGGGACCAGGGCGCCGAGCATGGGCAGCAGCGACAGGCCCGCGGCTGCGGCCACGCCGAGCATCACGCCGCCAAGGCCGCCGCCGGACTGGCCGAGCGATGCAGCGGCGCTGCTGCCCGCCCCGGCCACGTCGTCGAGGCGGCGGCGCACGTCGGGCATGCCGCCCGCCATCATCCGGGAGGCGTCGGCCACGGACAGGAACCGGCCGCGCAGGTCGCGCAGGCGGCCGTCGGCGGACTGGATGAAACCGTTGACGGCCCGGCTGTTGCCGTCCATGTCGTCGTTGAGACGGCGGTGCAGACGGGCGCTGCTGTCACCGGCGTGGTTGAGGACGCGCGAGAGCCGGTCGTCGCCGTCGAGGATGAACCGCAGACGCTGGGAGCCGGCCATCACTCACCTCCCGAGGACTGGGCCCGCAGCTGGGCCTCGTGGCTGTCGATCCAGGCGGTGAGCAGGTCGAACTCTTCTTCGGTGAGGTCGTCGACGTCCCGCGCGGTGTAGTGCAGGTAGAGGCCGAACAGCGGCAGGTAGGTCAGCCGTCGCTCGGTGAAGGTTCCGCCTCCGGCAGCGGCCCCTCCTGCGGCTTGGGGGCGGGGGTGGGCGCCGGGTCTTTTGGGGCCGTCACGTCGGCGATGGCCTGCTCGCACGCCTCACGGTCGGCGGCCACGTCGCGCAGCTCGTCGAACGCCTCGGCCAGCTCCTCCGGGTTGGCCCCGTATCTGGCGACGATGCCCTCGGCGTAGCCGCGGACCTCACGCGCGTCGAGCAGCACCCGCAGCTCGTCCTCGAACGGGTCGAAGTCGGCGAACCTGAGCGTCGGCTCCAGGCGCTTCTTGATGACCCAGGCGACCGTGCGCATGGCGTTGACCTCGCCGTCCCGCAGGCCGGCCTTGATGTCGCTCCAGCGGCCGTCAGCGGTCCGCTCGATGACCTGGATCTCGGAGGCGCGCAGGCGGCCGGCGTCGAACCGCTGCGGCTCGCCGCCGTCATGGGTGTATTCGATGATCACAGGGGTGGCTCCTATTCGAGGCGGCGGCGCACGTCGTCGAGGACCCGGGCGACCTCGGACTCCATGCGCTGGCGGTGCTTGCGGACGGTGGTGTCCCACCAGGGCGGGGAGGCGTACTGGTTGACCCAGCGCCGCCGGTTGCCGAACACCGGGTGCCGCAGGCGGCCGTTGTTCAGGTGGGCGGGGATGTTCTTCATGTCGGGCGGCATACGGCCCTTGTCGATCCACACGGTGGCGCCCGGACTGCTCCCGGTGCGGACGCTGATGCGGATCGCATCGGCGATCGTCTCCCGCAGGGGCCGGCTGTTCGGCGACGGTCCGCCGGGGCGAGCGCTGCGGCCCTGGCCGCGGATGTCCAGGCCGCGGATCGTGTCCTTGAGGTCGTCGCGCAGCGGCTCGGCGGCGCGCCGGATCCGGCGGTGCATCGACTGGCGGATGTTCTCTCCACCGGCAGCGCGCAGGCGCCGCGAGAGTTCGAGCAGGCTGCCGGTGTTGAGGAGCCGCACGTCACGGGGCATGACCGTTACACCGTGGTGTCGGTGCTCAGGTACTCGATCTTCGGCTGGTTGGTGCCGTCGTACAGGCCGGTGAAGGTGAAGCTGGGCTTCACCACGCCGAACCCGTCGACCACGGGCGGGCCCTCGTCGAGCTTGACCGCGGGCAGGGTGACCCGGAACGTCTCGAAGTAGGTCGACGCGATGTTCGGGCCCACGAACTCCCAGACGAGGCTGGTCGCGCCGTCCGAGGTGTGCAGGTCGTCCAGGGTCGTCGCTGTGTAGTCCGTCTCCAGCGTGCCCGTGATCTTGACCTGGTCGTTCTCGATCGGCTCCTTCTTCAGAGCCGACTGGTTCGCGTAGAAACGCTCCACATCCTGTGGACGCTCGATCTTCACCGAGACCTTGCGGATGCCGTCCAGCGCAGCCTCGGAGCCGAACACGCCGGTCTTCAGCGCCATCTGCCCGAAGTGGAACGGCGACATGTTCGAGTACGAGGCCGCGGCGAGGACCTGGCTCTCGTCGCAGTCCTTCGCGTCGAACTCGAACGTGCCGGTCAGCATCTCGCCCACACCGCACGACAGCTCACCCGACGTGACCTTGCAGCCCACGAACGTCTTGTCCGTGACCGCACCGCTGGTGAGCGGCACGCCCTTCTGGATCGTCAGCGACTTGCCGGCGACGCTGGCCAGGGTGTGGGTCTGCAGGTAGGCGGGCGTCGTCGCCTGCTGCACCGGCGTGACGGTCGTGCCCATCCACGCCTGCAGCAGCAGGCCCATGCCCTTGTTGGCGATCTCCAGGTCGACGGACCCGGAGCCCTCGCGCCGGGTGACCACGCGCCGCGACGACAGCGGCAGCAGCCGGCCGGACGCGATCCCCGCGGACTGGGCGGTGGTCTTCTTGAGAGCCAGGCTCTCCTTGGTGAACTCGATGAACCTGGTCGGCGCGACGAACGTGCCGTAGGTCGACTCGGCCGCGATGCCCATCTGGGCGCCGAGTCCGGATCCGATCGCCATCGCTCAGCCCTCCTTGTGCAGCTGCTTGGCCGCGGTCTTCTTCTTCGCCGCGCCGGGCTCCTCGATCGGCTCCCAGTTCGTCGGCTGGCAGACGTAGCCCTCGTACCGGTCGTCGGGGACTTCGACGATCTCGTCGGGCTCGACAGTGCGGCCCAGCTCGGGCACGGTCACCTGCTCGGGCCCCAGATAGCGCACACGCGCCATGGCAGAACTCCTCAGGGTGGGGTGGATCAGATACGGGCCTGGCAGGTCACCGTGAACGCGAGCCCCGCGATGCTGCCCTCGCTCTGTGCCTGCGTGAGGTCGCCGGCGGTCAGCTCCGCCCACAGGACGGTGCCGTTCAAAGTCGGAGCCTCGGGGGCTTCGTTCGTGGCGCGCAGGGCCTGCTCGACGGCCGCGACGATCTCGAAGACCTTCGCGCGGCGGACGGCCATGTCCTTGTCGCCCGACCGGGACTCGGCGTAGCAGGAGATCGAGAACGCTTCGTCGCGGGTACGGGCCCCGGCCGCGTTCCAGGACTGCTCCAGCGACACGGCCGCGCTGTCGCCAGGCTGCCAGCCCACGTGGATGCGGTGCTTGTCGGTGAGGTTCACGGCCTCCGGGCCGTCGACGATCCGGATCCCCTCCAGCGCAGGGGAGGCCCGCAGGATCGCCAGCAGCGCGTCGACCGCGGCCGGGACACGGGAGGACGTCATCACGCCACCCCCGGCGGCGCCTTGTACGGCTCCAGGAGCTGGAGCACCCGGTTGGGGATCGCGTAGCCGTAGCCGGGGACGGGCTCCGTGACGTTGAAGTCGTCGGCGCCCCCGACCCCGGCCAGCCCGCGGGATGCCCCGTACTGGGTACGCCACAGGTGTTGCAGCAGGATCCGCGCAGCCAGGTTGATCGTGGCCAATGCCGCATCCCCCCGGCCGGCGACGTAGGCGAACGTCCACGGGCCGCCGCGGAAGCAGCCGCCGTCCAGGCGCCGCACGATGCCGGTGGCGCCGTCCAGGTGCAGCCCGGACACATCCAGGGCTGTGCCGTTCGTCAGCACCGGCGTTGCGGACGTCAGCGACACGGCGGGGACCTGCCGCAGGCACAGCACGGGACCGCTGCCGTCGACGACCTCGGTCACGGTCCGGTTCGCGACCGGCCCCACGATGCCCTCAATGACCGCGTCCAGCGCATCCACGTACACGCGCAGCTCGGCGTCGCTGGCATCGGACTCGATGTCGAGCTGCTGCTTGGCCTCTTCCAGCGAGATCAGCGACATGACACCAGCCCGTCACGCGTCGCGGGTCTCGGCCCGCTTGCCGCGGCCGCCGCCACGGGAGCGGGCCGCGGCCTTCTCGGCGCCGGCCTGCGGCTTGGGCTCGTCGACCAGCACGGCGCGCTCGCCGTCGGCCCACGCCGCGGCCGTGGCGGCGTCGACCTCCACGACCTGCCCGGCCTTCCAGGAGAAGTCCAGGCCGCCGACGGACTGCAGGACTCGGATGCGCGGCATCCGCTCCTCCTTCCAAAAGGGGCGGCCCCCAGCTGGTGGCCGGGGGCCGCCGGGTCGGGCGGATCAGGTCGCGGGGTGCTTGTACACGCGGAACGCGGCGCCGTCGTCGGGGGTGCCGTCGAAGCGCAGGAAGCCGAGGAAGCCGACCTGGAGGTAGTCGGCGTACCGCTCCTCCAGCCGCATCATCTGACCGCCGGCGACCTGCCGGGCGACGTAGGCCGCACGGAGGTCACCGAAGCCGACCGAGGCGGCGCCGGCCGCCGGGGCGGCGATCCCGTTGTCGACGACCACCGGGGCGCCCAGCAGCGTGGACGGGAGACCGGCCTGCAGCGACGGCTCCCACAGCGGGCGGCCCTGGTCGTCCTTCAGCTTCCGGATGACCTTCAGCCCGGAGTCCGAGGTCGCCCACCGGGCGGTGCCGCGGTAGGCGGGGTCAACGGAGTGCTGAAGGTCGATCAGGTCGTCGTAGACGATCGACGTGGTCTGACCGGCCGCGCCGGTCTTGCCCGCGGTGGCGTTGGTGAACAGGCCCTCCGGCTGGTTGGTGCCCGTGCCGGTGGCCAGGTGCGCGGCGACCGCGCGGCCGATCCGCTCGCCCAGCTTGCGGGCGATGAACCCCTCCGTGTCGAACGCCGAGTCCTGGAGCAGGGCGAGGGAAGCACGGATCATCTTCGACGTGTACGTGTACGCGCCGAGGTCCTTCTGCCCCAGGGTGACGTCCTGCTCGGTGACCTGGGTGTTCTCCGTGAGGATCGCGCCGACGTTCGCGGTGTCGTCGTTGGTCGGCCAGTTCAGCGTGTTGCCCGACGCCGTGGTGATGACGTTGACCTCGGAGAGTAGACCACCGTAGACCTTCATCGTCTCGGTGATCTTGTTGAGGGTGTCGGTCGGGATGAAGTAGCCGCCCGCGCTGCCCGGCGACGTGGCCGCCGCACGGATCTCCGAGTGGTTGGCGAGCATCAGCTCACGCTGCTCGTTGGACAGGGCGGACATGCCCCGGCGGATGAACCGGCCGAACGCGTCGCGGTAAGCAGCGTCCTGGTCCCCGTCACGGCCCTCGCTGTCACCGCCGGCGGTGGTGACGACGGCCTGGTCGCGCTGCACGGCGTCCATGCGGGCCGCGCGCTCCATGCGCTCGATGTCCGAGGACAGGCCGGTCAGCTCGGCCTCCATGCGGTCCCAGGTCTCGCGCTCCTCGGCGGTCAGCGCGTCGCGGTTCTCGGTCTCGGCGCGGGACTGAATCTCCTGCATCTGGGACCAGATGTTGGCCCGCTTCTCCAGGGCCCGGGTGAGCAGAGTGCTCATGGCGTCTGTGTCCTTTCACGGCACGCCAGACAGCCCCGCTGCGGGCGGGGCTGACGGGATGATTGGGTAGGTCAGCGCGGGAGCCCGTAGCGGGCAGCCAGCGCGTTCATGCGCATCGACACAGGCAGCCCCGCGGGCTGAGTGGACACCGCCGGCTCAGCCGGCTTGCCCGTGCCGCGAGTGGACTCCCCCGGCTCGCGGTCGATGTGCACCAGGTCCAGCAGCTCGGGCCGGTACCGGGCGCGGGCCTCGACAGCGGCGTACTCGCCGCGCCGGTCCAGCGCCCGGGCCACGGCCTTCAGCTCGGCCTCGGTCTCGGGGTAGGCAGGGAAGGTCACCGCGGACACCTCGACGAGGCGCACCTCGCGGATGATGCGGACGTCGACCTCGACCGGGTCGGCGCCCTCCACCTCGATCGTCTCGGTGTTCCATTCGTCCTTGATGACGTAGAACCCGAAGCTCATGCCGGTGATGTTGCGGTTGCGCAGGTTCGCCTTCAGGTCCCGCACATACGACAGCTCGCCGTCCAGCGCGGAGTCGACGGACAGGCCCTTGTCGTCCTCGGCGAGGTCGAGCGTGCCGGCTGACGTCCGCGACACGACGTAGTACGAGTCGTGGTCGATGAGCATCCGCGCGTCGCCCTCGGACAGCGTCTTGGTGAACGCGCCCGGTGCGATCTCCTCGTAGAAGCCCCACCGCAGCGGATTGCCAATGGCGGTGCGGGAGTTGAACACGGACGCGTATCCGCCGAAGCGCTCGCCCCCGTCGGTCGCCCGGATCGCCACGTCGGCGGCGGACAGGGCCAGTCGGCGCCGCTCCTCAGCGCCGGTCATCGTCGGCATCGTGATTGCCTCCTTGGTCGGCGTGAAGGGCCAGCAGGCGCCGCGCCTCGGCCATCAGGGCAGCCGCACGGGCGGGCAGAGCCCCGCCGTCGTCGGCCAGAGGGTTGGACCCCAGCGGGGCCATGTACGTCGGCTGCAGGTAGGTGTCGCCCTCGGGCCCCGGGATCGGGGGCAGTTCCTCCAGCGCGCGGATGTCGTTGGCGGACATGACGCCCGTATCCCGCATCGCCCGGTAGAACGTCGCCCGCGCCGAGCTGTCGCCGCGCAGCAGGCCCTGCACCGCGTAGTGCGCGTACTGCCCGGCGGGCAGCAGCTCCTTGCTGATGCGCTGCTCCGTCGGCGCCAGCCACGTCGGAGTGAGGTCGAACGTGATCCAGCCCTGCGCCTGCTGCTCCAGGCCCGTCCCCCAGCTGGTGGACTTCGCCGTCTCCATGAGCAGGAACAGCGGCACGCCGAACATGCGGGCGATCTCCGGGATCTGGAACTCCCGCGACTCCAGAAACTGGGCGTCCTTCAGCGGCATCGTCACCGGCTTGAACGCGGCGCCCGCGTCCAGGACGGCGATCTCCTGGAAGTTGTCGATGCCGGACAGCTTCGCCTGGAACCGGGACTTGAGCGCGTGGGCCTGCTCGGCGTTCAGCTTCTGCTCGGTCTCCAGCACACCGGACAGGACATTGCCGCGGCCGAACAGCTTGGCTGCGCCCTTCTCCGCGGCCTGCGCCAGGCCGATGCCCTGACGGGCCATGGCGATCGGGGACAGGCCCTTCAGCCCGTCGATGCCCAGGCCGGGCAGGTGCATCATCTCCCGGGGCGTCAGCGCGTGCAGGACACCCCAGTCGTCCGTGGCGAAGAACCACTTGCCCGTCGGGTTGTCCGGGCTCGGCTTCTGCCGCTTGACGTCCACCCGTTCCGCGGCGACCGGCCACAGCTCCTTGACCTGCCCCACCTGGTTACGGAGCTTCTGCACGTAGCCGTTGCCCCACAGCACCCGGTACACGTTGACCAGCCGCCACAGCTCCAGCGGCGTCAGCTCCGGGTGCGGGTCCTCCAGCAGCGGCACCGTGACACGGTCCCGGCTGCCCGACTTGTACACGTGCAGCGGCAGAGCGGCCGACACACCGGCGATCACGGCCACAGCCCGCCACACAGTGGGCGTGCGCAGCGACGTCTCCTCCGAGACCTGCACGCCGGCATCGGAGCGGGGGCCGCCGAAGATCTCAGCCAGGACCGCATCCGTGAGCGGGACGGCGGGGTTCTCCAACGACGATGCCCGCCGCTCGAACAGCCCGAACAGGCTCACGGCCGGGCCCCCTTACGCGGCGGGCCCGCCAAGGTCCGTTCCACCGCGACCACGCCCAGCACACCGGCCAGGACCAGCGCAGCGGGCACAGACCACAGACCCACACCCAGCAGCAGCGCGAGGACGAACACGACCTCCAGCACGTGCAGAACGAGGCGCGTCACCATACCTCCGGCACCTCCTCCGTCTCCTCGACCTCAGCTGACAGCCCCCACCGGGCGAACGTGGCGCCCCCCAGCGGGCTGATGTCCACGGAGACGATCCGCCGCGCCCACGCCCAAGCGTCCCCGAGAGGACGCTTCTGCGCGCCCGCCAGCGCGGCGGCGAGCGGCGCCTGGTCGAGATGGGACAGGGCCTGCTCGGCGACCGCGTCGAAGAACTGGCCGCACGCCTGCGCGACTTCCCGCGTCTTGGGCTGCACCACCTCAACCCCCAGGCGCTCCTGGAGATCAGGGATCAGCGACCCGGCCGGCCCGCCGCCGTCGACCACCCAGCACCGCGGCTTCCACCGCTCGTGCAGCTCGGCCGCCCGGTCCAGGATCCAGCCCGTACCGGGCCGGTGCTCTACGACCTCGACGTGCGTACCGCCCCGCCACTCCCCGGCCACGCAGATAGCCGCGTGCGACCGCTCCGGGGTCATCTCGATGGCGAACGCCACCGGGTCCGACGGCGTGGACTCAGGGGCCGCCAGGGCCCGCCACGCGTCCTCACCGATGACCTGCCACGTGTCGGCCTCGTCGGACGGGTAGTCGCCCACGCCCAGCCTCTCCCTCGCGTAGCCGGCGGCGCTGAGCGTCGCCCGCTCGCGCGCGATCTTCTCCAGCGTGAGCCGGTAGCCGACGCCCGGGTTGGACTTCAGTACCGCGTCGTCGGACTCGGGGTCGTCGTGGGCGGTGCAGTCGGCCGGGCACTCATCGACGTGCGGGTCTGCCGACCACTCCATGTAGGCCAGCGACGGATCCGGCGTGCCCGTCTCGATCGCGGCGAGCGCACGCCGCCGCAACCGCCCCAGCTGGACGGACGGGGCGCCGATACCGGCACTGCCCGCATACCAGACCTGAGGGTCCGGAACGGCCGCCATGGTGGGCATCAGGGCGTCCATCTCGGGGTCACCGAGGATCATGTCCTCGTCCATGATGTTGCACCAGCCGGTGAAGCCACGCCCGGAACCCTTGCTGCGGGCGATGAACCGCAGCAGCTGCCCGGTGTGCAGCTCGATGCCTTCCTCGCCCACGGTCTGCCGGTACGTCTTCACGCGTTTGTGCAGGTCAGGGGTCTGCCGGATCAGACGCTCGATCCGCCTGAACGCGTTCTTCGCCGTCTTGAACTCATGCGCCGAGTGGAGGATCAGTTCCTCGCCGCCGATGAACAGGCCCCACAGCTCACGGGCCTCGATGATCCCGCCCTTGCCGTTCTGGCGCGGGACGTTGAAGGCGACCTCGAACGCGGCCCAACGACCGTCCGGACGCTCGCCCATCCCGACCCGCAGCACGTGCTGCTGCCACGGGTCCAGCTGCAGGCCCGCCCGCGCGGCGAGGTCGATGGCCTCCTGCCCGGCGGTCGACGCCGCCGCAGGAGCGATCTGGATCGGCGGCGCCTGCCAGCCGTACACAGGGCCGTCAGTCTCCTGCGGCCTGTTCGAGGGCTGCGGCCCGGCGCTTGGCTCGCTGCTGAGCAATGTCATCGACCGCGTCCCCCTTCGACTCGACGGGAGCGAGCTTGCGCAGCTCGGTCATCACGGAGCGCAGTGCAGTCGCCGCGTTCGCCAGGCCGGTCAGCCCGCCGTCGTTGTCCATGGACTCGGCGAGCCGGACAGCGACTTGGGCGAGGCCGGGTGAGGTCTCGTCCGCTCGGAGCTGTTCGATCTCGGCGGCGATCTTGTCTCGGACGTCGCCCATGATCACCCCCGGTGGTGACGCAGCGTCACGTCACGCAGGGTGACGGTCCGCTAATTCGGTCCAACTCAGTTCGCGGTGATTAGCGACCGGATCGGGCCGCGCAAAAAATCGGGCGACAAGGGCGTTTGGGTCGCCCGGTCCTGCGCCGAACTTTCGACTCACTCTCCGCCCGGCCAACCGTGATCGGGTCGCGCGTCGGCCCTGGCAGGGGCCGGTTGGGAGGCTGTCTTCACCAGATGTGACCGATGGTCACCAGGACCGGGAGGCTTGCGGCATCGCCTGCTGGGGGAGGCGTCGGCGGGCGTTGTACCAGCGGGTGGCGACGCGCTCCATCTCCGGAGCCCGCATCGCCTTGATGCGCTGCATGACGATCTCTCGGCCTGGATCCACGACCACGATGCGTGCCTTCAGCCGCTTGTACTTGGCCATGGCGCGGGTGTTGGGCATGGTGTGGATCAGGTAGACGTCGAGCTGGTCGAGGAGCTGGAACGCCTCGTCCATGGCGGCGTACCGGGCGCGGTGGGCGACGCGCAGGTGCAGCGGATGCTGGCTCCAGGCCGGTGCGCCCGGCCCGGTGAGGGCGCCGGTGATGCGGTCCAGGTCGATGACGATGTCGGCCGGCTTGGCGTGCGCCTCGATCCAACTGCTCTTACCTGCGGCCGGGGGGCCGGTGATCACGAAAAGCACGGCGCGTCACCACCTCCGTGAGGCTCGCTGTGGCCGTCTCGGCGTGGTGCGATTGCCGCGCGCCGAGTTGCACCGCCGGTGCGCGGCGCGGGCGTTGGCCCGGTCGAGCAGGCTGCCGCCGCGGGACAGCGGCACCTCGTGGTCGAGGGTGAAGGACAGCGGGTGCCGGGCGTCCAGGTCGTAGCCGATGTTGTGGCCGCAGATCCAGCAGGGGAGGCGTTGGGCGCGGAGCCAGTCGACGAGGCGGCGGTAGGGGCGCCCGTTGCGCGGGTTGCCGGCCACGGGCGCCACCTCCGCTCTATGCCTTGGGGACGGCCCACTCGACGGTGTCGCGGTCTGCGGCGCCGTAGACGATGCTGACGGGTCGGGTGCCGTGTTCTACGTCGAAGGTGATCTTCCCGCGGAGGCAGTCACCTGGGTTCACGGTGGCGCCGTGCGCGGCGTACTCGGGCTTGGGGACGCCGTAGCCGCTGTAGCTGGGGGCGTCCAGACGTGTGTCGTCCGGGAAACCGAGGGCCCAGGGGCCTTGGGAGACGGTCACGGCGCTGCTCTTGGCGTCTGTGCAGACCTTGACTTCGAGGACGGCCCACTCGGGGTCTTTGGAGTCGGCGGCGTCTGGGGTGAGTCCGACGTCCTTGGCGGGCTGGGTGTAGCTGAGGACGGTGGTGGTGCCACTGATGGGCTTGCCGTCTTCGTCCTTGTCGGTCCAGTGCCAGCCGGTGCCGAACTTGAGCGGTCCGGGCGTGGGGGTTGCGGTCGGCTTGGCTTGGGTGCTGCTGGTGGTCTTGCTGGGCTTGCTCTGTGCCTTGTCGTCGCTGCTGTTGCTGCTGCAGCTGGCTGTGAGCGCTGCGAGGGCGAGTAGGGCTGTGCAGGCGGCTGTGCGGGTGTTCATGGTCCCCCCAGGGTGTTCTGGTCTGAGGGGGCATCATGCGCCGGGTGAGGGGCGTGTGTGGGCGGTGTGGCTGTGTTGTGACGTTGGGGTCCGCCGCCGGGCGCTGCCGCCTCCCGCGGGCCGCCTCCAGCCCTGCTGCGCCGGGCGGCGGACGGACACGACGAAGCCCCGGCCGGTGGTCCGGTCCGGGGCTCTGTCGTGTGTCTGTGGTGCCTGGTGTGGGCACAGTTGTCCACGGCGATCGTCACACAGTGTCTGACCTGCGGTCAAGCGGCGGCGCGCTGTTCGCGTTCGGCGGCGAGGGCGTTGACGTCCGCGACGGCGTAGTACGGGTAGCGGTCGGTGCCGCCGGACCGGGCGAGTCGGCCGCGGTAGACGAGGTTGCGGAGGGCGCCGGCGCTGATATCGCCGAGGACCTGGCGGGCCTGGGTGGCGGTGTAGTGGCCGGGGCGGATGAGCTGGGACTCCATGGTCCCATGATGCCCCGGCTCGCCTCGTTCACCAGTGGCGCGGCTCCAGGACGAAGTCGAGGTCCGGGTCGTGCCAGTCCGGTGCCGGGCGGAACGGCGGCTCAGCCGAGTAGCCGCCCGACGGCTCTGGAACGGGCATGTCGTCGGGCTCGGCGGGCGGTGCTGTGTCGGGGACCAGCTCCGTGTAATCGCCGTCGCCGCCGTTGTCGCGGATCACTTCAATGGCCATGGGGGTCATCCTCTTGTGTCAGTGGCCGCAGTGGGGCCGGGTCCACCAACCGCACTGCGGGCAGTACTCGTAGAGGCGGGTGAGGACGCGCAGGATCACCGGTTCACCTCCCTGTCGGCAGGCTTCGGATACAAGATCGTCAACCCCTCCCCCGGCCCCTCTTGGATGCGGTCGATTTCGTCGCTGTGAGCTGCGTAAACGTCGCCTGAGAGGGACGGTGGGGGAGTGGTGCGCGAATCGGACATACGCCGCGCCGACCGGTACAGGGCCACGGCCCCGGCGACGACGACCAGGAGCACGCCGGCCGCCTCGTCGACCGCGAACGCGACCCCGACCGCGGCGCCGCCGAGGACGACCAGGACGCACGCCCCAGCCGCCCGGGACGGCTGTTCCTCGGGCTCTATCGCGGCGCTCATCCGATCCGCCCGAAGGTGTTGTCGCCGAGCCAGTTCGCGGCGAGCGCGAGCGGCACGGCGGCGAACCCCGCCACGCCCGCGCTGGTCCCGAGGGTGATGCCGCACCACACGCCGCGCTTCAGCTCGCCGCGTGTCTCATCGCTCGCCTTCTTCATGGCGGCGATGAGCCCGGCGGTCATGATCAGCACGATGCAGGCCCCGGGCCCGGACAGCGGGGTGAACGTCTCGCGGGCGGCGAGCTGGCCGGGCTGCTCCCCGACGCCCCAGAGCAGGGCTGCGTCCCCGAGCCAGTTGGACAGGCCGAGGATGGAGCTGGATGCGGTGCCGATGAGTCCGGCGACGCCGAGGGTGGTGAGGGCGCCGTAGCACCACGCCAGCAGCCAGGGCAGCAGCTTGGCGGCGTGCTTGACCGGGTCCTTCAGCAACTGCTTGCGGCCCGGCCACCACTGGATGACGTCCCAGACGAGGATGCAGATTCCGACGGTCACGCCGCCATAGGTGACGTAGTTCAAGGTGGGTCCTCAGCGCAGAACAGCGACCGCGAGCGCGGCGCAGGTGAGTACGAATGCTGCCGTCCCGGTGATCGGGGGGACGGTGCGGAGGTCGACCAGGGCGAGGCCGAGCAGGGCCGCGAGGGCGGCGAGCGCGAAGACGATGGCGAGCACCGGTTGCGCCATCAGCGCGCCAGCTCGGGGTGCGCTTCCAGGACGGCGTCGGCGGTGGCGCGGATCGCGGCGCGCGCGGCGGCGCGGTTCTGCGCCGCCGTGTCGGGTGCGCGGCGCACGGCGCGCAGGACGGCGAGGGCCTGGCGCAGCGGCTCGTCGAGGCGGAGCACGAGCACGTCGTCGTCCTGCGGTGCGGGCGGCGCACCGTTGGCGCGCAGGGCGTCCATGTCCCGTCGGATGGTGTCCTTGCCGACGCCGAGTTGGGTGGCGATGGCGCGCGCCGACAGGTCGGGGTCGTGCGCCAGGAGCTGCGCCACCTTGGCGCGGCGCTCGGTCATGGTGAGCGGAGGGTGGCTCATCGTGCGCCGCCCGTCTCGGCGTTGAGGGCGCGCAGGAGGATGCGGATGGCTTCGGTGAGGGCGCCGTGTGCCTGGGCGTAGGCGAAGACGTCGAAGTCAGTGGGGTCGCCGTAGGCGGCGAGCATCTTCTGGCCGACGTGGATAGCGACGGCGAGGTCGCCGGGCTCGGTCTGCGGCTGGGGTGCGCGGCGCACATAGCCGGCGGCGACGAGACGCCGGGGCGCGGGGGAACTTGCGGCCCGTTCGGGGCGCGCGGAATGATCGGTCATGCCGACTCCTGCTCTACTCAGGATGTTCGGTCGGAGGGTCGGGCGGTGCGATCGCCCGGGTGTTGGCGCACCCGGAGCTGCTGCCCGGCCCTTCGCTATTCGCGGGTCATCCACGTCCGTGGACGTGGACGTGGATAGCAAAGCACATCGCTTACACGATGTCCATGGGGTGAGCTACCGACTGGGCGGGCTGATAGTGCTGGAACTGCGCCCAGTCCAGGGCGGATTCGTACACGGTGTGGCACTTCCGGCAGCGCACCCGGGTCTGACCGGGCAGCCGGGAGATCACGGCCCCGCACACGGCGCCCTGATCGTCGGTGACGGCTACGCACGTTCCGAGCTGCTGCGCCCTCGGCGGCGGGTCGCCGACGATCGTCCGGGCCTGCGCCTCCAACTCGCGTACCTCACGGTCGAGGTCGCCGGTCCCCGGGTAGTGGGCGACGATCCACTCCAGCTCCATGGCCAGCCAGCGGCAGTCCGCAGACAGGTCGGCGGGCGGCGGGGGCGGCGCATGCTGCGGCCAGCGCACGCGCTGCACGTCGATCCGCCACAGCCGCATCACCTCGGCGGCGCGCCCCCAGTTCACCGTGTCGAGCACGTCCTCGTCGATCGGCGAGCGGGGACCGGCCGCGCCGCGGGTGGCGACGATCTCGCCCCAGCCGCCGCGGCGCGGCACTAGGCACTCTCCGACCTCGTCGTACAGGGTCGGCAGGTCGGCCAGCCTCGCGGCCAGCTGCTCCCGGTGCCGGGTGCACAGGTAGCCGCTGGTCGCGGTGCCGCACAGTTCACAGGTCACGGGGTGGTGCTCTCCTTGGGTTCGGCCAGGGCGGCGCGCAGTTCGACGGCGGCGCCTCCGTGGGTGCGGAGAACGGCCCAGCGGGTGGCCAGCTTCAGGGCTCGCCCTACGGCGGCCTCGGCACGGTGGAGGCGTGCAAGCGTGTCCCGGAGGGCGTGCTCTCCGTACGTCGACCTCCACTGCTGTACCTCGTAGTTGAGACGGTCGCGTTCGTCGTACAGGGCGTCGAGGGCGTTGTCGTTGATGCTGTCGGCGGTGTAGCGGTCGGTCATGCTGCGTTCCGGGGGTCGTCGGGGAGGTCGAGGTCGAGGCCGGCCACGAGTTCGTCGAAACGGTCGCGCTCGGCTTGAAGGGCTTCGCGGTCGCAGCGGGCGCAGGTCCATGTGCGGCGGGGCTGGGGGCGGGTGCGGTAGCCGATGCACCAGCCGGCGGCGAGGGCGAGCAGCACGGCGAGGACAGCGGTCATGACGTGGCTCCTGCGGGTGTG
Source organism: Streptomyces sp. NPDC102462 (assembly GCF_044765425.1). NCBI lineage: Bacteria > Bacillati > Actinomycetota > Actinomycetes > Kitasatosporales > Streptomycetaceae > Streptomyces > Streptomyces sp. NPDC102462. The sequence goes on from NZ_JBIWKB010000021.1 coordinate 63,703, forward strand.
CGGGGGCGGGTCGGGTGGGTGGCGGTGATGTGCCAGCCGAGGTCGCGGAGTTCGGCGACGACGAGGCGAGCGAGCAGGGCGGGGCCGGCGGCAGGGTGCTCCTGCATGACGGCTGCGAGGACGGCTTGCACGGCGTCGGGGACGACAACCTTGGCGTCGGTGCTCATGCGGTCTTCGCCTCCGAGTGGGGGCAGTGACCGATGCGGGCGCGGGCGAGCAGCCGGGCGACGGCGGCGCGTCCGGTGGCGCGCTCGTGGATGCGGCAGGAGCACAGCCAGTCGGCGACGGGGGTCTGGTCGCGGTCGAGGCCGCGGGCGGTGAGGCCGGCTGGGATGCCCTCGATGCGGGCGGGCTGCTCGCTCACGCCGCGCCATCCTCGGCGAAGGCGATGCAGTCGCAGCGGGTCTTCTCATCGTCGAACTGGCAGACGCCAGCCACGTGCCAGTTGAACGGGTGCGTGCAGACCGCACAGGGCGTAGCGAGGGTGAGCAGTTTTCGGCGCTCGGCGGCCGGGGCGGGCAGGCCCTGCTGCTCGCGCAGCAGCTGCGCGAACTGGGCGCCGGACATGGTGACGAACCAGTCGGCCGGGCTGGACTTGCCGCGGAGCTTGTGCCAGACGACGCCGAGCGTGGCGTTGTCGTTGTCGCGTTCGATCTCGGCTTCGGCGACCCAGGCGGGGAGTTCCTGCCGGGCGCAGTTCTTCACCTCGATGACGACGCCGGGGATGCCGGCGATGTCGCCGCGGTCCTGGACGCCGGCGAGGGTGCGGCGTTCGGCCTGGGCGAAGCCGGCGGCCTGGAGGTAGCGGACGACCGCGGTTTCGGCGGCGGTGCCCTTGGCTTTGGATCGGCTCACAGCAGGGTCTCCTGGACGGGTCGGGGCTTGCAGGCGTGGTCGATGAGGACGGGATGGGAGCAGCGGGCGGCGTGCCAGCGGTCGCGCCACCGGATGCGGGCGGGCAGGTGCTCGCGCTGGACCAGGCACCAGGCGAGCCGTCCCGGCGGGATGGCGGCCGGGTCGACGGGGGCCGGGTCGGCGCGGACGTCGACGGCCGCGACGCGGTCCGCGGTGCGGGCGGTGAGGGTGTCGGCTCCGCAGCGGGGGCACGGGCGGGTACGGACGGTCTGAGCGGAGGCGTCTGCGTGCTCGGCGGGCGTGGGTTTCATGTGGGCCGCCTGTGACGCATCGGATGATGGATGACGCTTGTGACGCGTAGTTCGGCATGACGGCCCGTGCGCGTGCGCGCGTGCGCACTAGAGGGGAACGGGGGTTGAAGCGTCACAAGCGTCACAAGCGTCATGACCTGCGATGACACCTGGTCCGATGCGTCATTCAATGCGTCATGATCTTGCTTCGATGCGTCATCCGGCATCGCCTTACGGGCGTCCGTAACGTGATCAAGGGCGTGACGGGTATGACGCATCGGCTTGGAGGTGTGACGCATCAGCGGCTCGCCTCCGGGTGGCGCAACTGGATCCCGTCGAAGAAACGGAACCGGGAATTGCGGTCCGAGCGCACGTTGTACGGAGGCTTCTGCAACTGCGCGGCGAACTTCTTCGCCGACACCGGTTCCTCGCCCTCCTGCTGGCACCACGCCTCGTAGGTGCCGCGCAGGGCACCGGACGGGGTCTGCATCCCTGCCGCGCCGGGCACGCCGATCACGCACATGTCGGCGATGAACCGGGCGATGGTGTCCTGCTCGCCCTGGTACTCCTCGGTTGCCTGCTGGACGGCGGCCGGGGTGGTGAGGCCGTGGCGGCCGTAGTCGGCGGCGCCGCGGATCAGCCAGGCGAGGATGGCGGGGCCCTCGCGGTCGACGAGGTATTCCTCCAGCCCGGTGTCGCGAAGGTGCTCGGGTACGGTGTGGAGGAACGGGACGAGGCGCAGGCGCCGCCAGAACGCGGGGCCGCCGGTACGGACGGCGGGCCGGTGGTTGCCGAGCAGCCACAGCGTGTGCGTGGGGGCGAAGGAGAAGAAGTCCTGCCGCATGAACCGGCCGGTGATGATGTCGCGACCGGTGAGCATCTTGATGCGGGCCTCGGCGAACCGCTGGCCGTCGTCGAGTTCGGAGGCGACGACGAGGCGGGCGCCAGCCAGGCGTGCGATCTCGGTGGGGTGACTGTTCGCGGACGAAGCGAGCAGCATCTCGGAGGGGGCGCTGATCGCGTAGCCGGTCTCGCCGATGCCAACGAGCCGCATCACGGTGTCGGCCAGCGTGCTCTTGCCGTTGGCCCCTTCGCCGAATGCGAAGGGGAGCAGCTGCTCAAGGACGGTACCGATGAGGGAGACGCCGAAGAGGCGCTGCACGTAGGTGATGAGGTCGGGGTCGTTGCCGAAGGTGTCGGCGAGGAAGGTGCGGAAGCGCGGCGCGTCGGCCTCGGCGTCGGGGGCGACGCTTGTGGATCTGGTGTGGAGCTGCTGGGGATCTGGGGATGAGAGCTGGCCGGTGCGCAGGTCGACCACCCCGGCGGGGGTGTTGAGCTGCCAGGGGTGGGCGTCGAGGGTGGCGACGGGGGCGACGATGCGGGGGTCGGTGCGGGCGACCTTGACCATGGATTCGAGGCCGCGTGCCGACAAGGAGCGGGCCTTGTGCTGAAGGTCGCCTTCGCCTTCGGGCAGGGAGCGGGCGATGTCGCGGGCGAGTTCGCTGACGTGGCCGCTCTCGTCCCACGCCCACCGGTGGCCGTCCCAGAGGAGCCATCCGCGTGAGGGACAGTAGCGGATCTCGTGAGCGTGTCGGTCGACCAGGCGCAGCGCGTTGCCGTCGTCGGTGCGGCTGTACGTCTCGGGGCTGGCGGCCGGGGCGTGCTCGTCGACCTGGAGGGCGGCCGTGCCGCCGACGGTGGGGGCGGGGTTGGGGACGACGGCGAGGTGCCGGGCGGTTTCGGGCGCGCGCTGACCGTAGCGGCGGCGGCGCAGCTCCTTCGCGGCGGCAGAGTGGTCGCCGCCGTGTTCGAGGAGGGCGTAGGCGCCGGGCTTGGTGTAGGGGGTCTCGGGCGTGAACTCGGTTGAGCTGGTGAAGACGTACAGGCGGTCGCGCTCGGGGTCGCGGCCGGTGGTGGCGGAGACGCCGATGGTCTTGCCGGGGCGCCGCCAGTAGGAGGTGTGCCCGGAGGTGAAGAGGAGCTGCCAGCCGTGGGGTTTGAGGATGTCGGCCCAGCTGGTGCGCTGCTCGAAGTCGTCGAGGGGGGACAGCCCGCCGTCGGGGGTTGGGCTGGTGCCGAACAGGAACGCGTCGGCGTCGCTTGCCGGGGTGGCCGGGCCGGGGGTGGGCTCGGGGGCCTGCGGCATCTGGTCGAGCATGCGGGCGATGTCGAACAGGGCGTCGCGTTCGTCGGCGGTGATGGTGGCGACGGTGGCGGGGCTGCCTGCGAGGAGTTCCCAGGGGTGGCCGGTGTCGTGGACGGGTCCGTGTGAGGGGGCCATGACGGACTGGCCGCCTTCGCCGCGGGTCTCGATGAGGTCGCGCTGGAAGACCTTGCCGGGCCGGTTGGCGAGGACGTCGCGTTCCCGGTCGGTGAGTTCTTCAGGGCGGGCGGGGCGGGCGGCGAGCTTGGTGTTGCTGCGGACGTGGCCGTCGGTGACGCGCCAGACGACGTGGATTCCGCCGCTGGGGGAGCGGTCGCAGTAGCCGCACTTGATGCGGTTCCACAGGTCGCCGAGCCCGGAGGCGTCGGCGATCTCGTTGAACTCCTGGGCGATGCCCTCGGCGACGGCGCGGCCTTCGAACTCGAACATCTCCAGTCCGCCGGACACAGCGCCCATGACGACGCCGAGGCCAGGGTGCCCGCTCGCGAACCAGCTGTGCAGTTGGGCGACGGTGGCGCGTTCGGTCTGGGCGTTCTTCCAGTCGCCGAGTGGCCGCTTGGTGCCGTCGGTGGCCACCCGGACGACGCTCGCGCCGGCGGTGTGCCAGGCGAGTGCGGTGGTGAGCGTGTCCGGCGGTGGCGTGGTGCTCAACGGGTGTGCTCCTCGGGGTTGTGCGGGGCCCGCCCGCCGCCTGCCGTCCGTATCCGTGGATGTGGATGTGAGGGGCGTGGGGAAGGGCGGCGGACGGGCGGACAGGGGACGGTCAGGCAGGCGTGCCGTTCATGACGGCCGTGTCGATCTGTTCGCCGATGGCCTTGACGACGTCCGCGAATGCGGTGCGCCGGATCTCATCCGGGCGTTCGAGCTTGTAGCCGAGGCGGAGGCCGTTCTGCCCGATGCGGTAGCGGAGTCGGGCGGTGAGCCGGTAGCCCTCGCTGCCCTCGAACGGCACCAGGCCGATGACGAAGGTCTCGGGGACGGTGAGCTGCCCCTTCTGCCCGGCCTTGGTGGTCTGCGTCTCGACGTACTGGAACTGCCGCTGTCCGCTGGTGAGTCGGGTGGCGGACTGGAAGTCGACCTTCTGCGCGGCCTGGAAGGACTGGGCGATTTCCAGCATGTCCGCGGCCGAGGGCTCCAGGAGTTCGGGGAGGTGGTCCTCCAGGAACTCGGCGAACGCCTCCTGGTCCAGCAGCTGGCCGTCCGAGTGCAGCCACTGCTTCCACGCGGTGGTTTCGCGCAGGGCGAGGTGGAGGCGGTGTCCGGCCCAGCGGGCGCGGTCGGCGGTGTGGGCGTCGAGGACGGCGGTGACGGTGAGCCGGTCGCTGTCGGCGTACACCTCGGACGCGTTGTCGTGGTGCTTCTCCCAGTAGGCCAGGAAGGATTCGCCGTCGCGGACGGTGGTGGTGCCGCGCTTCTGGCTGGGCTGGTCCTTGTACCCGTCGCCGGTGAGGTCGATCTGCTCGACGCCCTTGGGGGTGTGGAAGGCGTAGACCTTGCCCGGAGTCAGCTCGGCCGGCGGTGCGGAGCGGAGCGCGGTGTCGACGATGGTCTGCGCTTCGCCGTTGGTGGAGGCGCGTTCGGTGTAGGTCACGGTCAGGCGTCCTTGAAGGTGTCGGTGGCGGGGGCGGTGCGGAAGTCCATGGCCATCTGGCGGGGGTCCTCGCGGACGGGGTTGCCGTCGCCGTCGAGGAAGTAGAGGGACTTCACGGGGGTCGGCTTGGGGGCCTTGACGGTGGACTCGACTCCGATGGGCATCGGGGCGGAGTCGACGCCGTTGGTGGGCGGGTCGATGACGATGGTGATGGTCATCGAGCCCTTCTTGCCGTGGGTCTTCACGGCGTCGAGCAGGGTGTGGAACTCGGCGGAGAGTTCGGTGGAGGTGCGTCCGCCGAGGTGGCTGGCGAGGAAGGCGGCGACGTCGGTGTGCTCGGTCGTCGTCTCGGTCTGGCTGGTCACGGAGTGGTTCGCTTTCTCGGGTTGGTCCGCCCGCCGCCGCGTGTGCCAGCGGCGGCGCGGGGCGGGTCAGTTGGCCGGGGCGGTGGGAATGCCGGCGATGCGCTGGAGGCGGGCGATGCCGTCCGGGCGGTTGGCAGCGATGTCCATCGCGGCGGACAGTTCGGGGTAGGCGGTGGCGAGCCGGGCGGTGTGGAGGACGTCGGCGGCGTCGATCGCCTGCATGAGCAGGACGGTGAACCGGCCGGGCCGGAAGCCGCCCTGGGCGTCGTAGTGGAAGAGGACGTGCCGGGCGGTCTCGGCGTCGATGGTGACCTTGGCCATGGCGTGTGCTTTCTGCTGGGTCAGGCGGTCGGGAAGTGCTTGGCGATCTCGGCGCCGACGCCCTCGACGAGTGCGCGGCGTATGTCGTCGGGCATGTCGGGGCGGACGGCGAAGTGGAGGCGGAACCAGGGGCCGTTGTCGGTCTGCGCGGTGAGCTGTTCGGGCAGCGGCTCCAGTCCGTCGGCGCCGAGGTTGACGGCCCATTCGGAGACGTCGGCAGCGCCGCTGATCAGGTCGTGGATGCGACGTTGCGCGGCGTCCCATGCCTCGTCGTCGTCGCCGTCGGGGTCCAGCAATTCGCCCCAGGTCTTGCCGTCGCCGTCGGCCTCGGTCGAGGCGACGATGTCGTCCTCCATCCGCTCCCCGACCCCCATGAAGTCAGGGTCCTCGGTGAGGGCTGCGTGCTGGCTCGCGGCTTCTGCGCGAAGGTCGTCGTCGGTGTACGGGCGGTCGGTCACTGCCCGGTCCTTTCGGTGGTGGGTTGGCCCGCCCGCCGCCGCGCGGGTGGGCAGCGGTGGCGGGCGGTGCTGGCGGGGCCGCGGGTTAGAAGGGGGGCTCGTTGCCCTGCGGGGCGGCGGGGGCGGGCTGCGCGTAGTTGCTGGTGATCTCGCCCGTGACGGGGTTGACGCCGGCCGGTACGGCGGCCGGGGCCGGGGCGGCGTACTGCGCAGGCGGCGCGGCGGCCGGGGCGGTGGGCTGCTGGCCCTGCAACTGCGCGGCGGCTGCGGGCGTGTAGTGCGCCTCGTACTGCTTCGGCGGGCTGAACCCGCGCTGCTTCTGCTCGCCGTCGTGGCTGTAGCGGACGCGGAGAATGCCGCCGACCTCCAGGCCGCGCCCGCCCGCCTGGCGGACGGCATCGGCGACGGCGTTCTTCATCTGGCCCTTGACGAAGATGCGGCGCCGGCCGTCGTCGTCCTCGATGGACGGGTCGCGCTGGTCGGTCTGGACGGTGACGACGAGCTGCATCATCGGGTTGCCGTCGGCCCAGAACTTCTTGTCGCCGGTCTGGATGTCGCGCTGCTGCTCGACGCTCGGCTGCTCGGTGATGTGCCCGCCGACGACGGTGCCGGGGGTGGGGAACTTGGCGGTGGGGGCTCCGCCGCCGCCCATGAGGAAGCTGTTCGCGTCCACTGATACTCCTGTGCTTATGCGATGAGGGATTCGAAGCCGTGCCGCGCGGGGCGGTCGGCCTGGATGCCGGGGCAGCCGACGGTGAGGTCGGTCGAGCCGGGCTTGAACCACTCGCAGAACCGGCACTTCGCCTGTTCGCTCGTGGGAATCTGGGTCCACCAGCCGGGGCCGTAGTCGCTGGCCGCGGCGGCGGTGTTGGTGAGGCGGGCGCGGATGCGGTCGAGGCGGGCGAGTCCGTCGAGGGCGACCTGCCGGTCATAGGGCTCGGTCCAGACGTGGACGCGGAGTTCGTGGTAGCGGCCGACGAAGCAGATCGCGACGCGCTTCACGGTCTCGCCCGCGTTCTCCTGGCCGAGCCCGTACAGGTGGGCCTGGGTGCGGTACTGGGGGCCGGGGCCCTTGCGCCGGTACTCGTCCTGGCTGGTGTGGCCGACGAGCTTCCAGTCCCAGACGGTGCCGGTGAGCCGGTCGAACAGGTCGGTACTGCCCGCGACGATGGCGGCCTCAATGGGGCTGTCGTAGACGGTGACCCGTTCCTCGACCTTGTACCGCGGCCGGCCGTCCGGGAGCGTCGTCTGCTTCCGCTCGAACGCTTCTTCCATCCAGGTGTGGAAGCCGGTGCCGATGATGCTCGCGGCCGGGTCGCTCTCGCCGGCCGCGCGCGGCCAGTCGAGGAGCTTGTAGGTGAGGCGCCGCTCGCAGGGGTCGCCGACCTCGGACGGCCCGAGCCGCTTCTGGAGGGAGCGGGGAGCGTTGCGGGCGGTGTCGACGATGAGTGCGGCGATGCGCTCGGCGAGCATTTCGCCGACCTCGTCGGATCCACTGGTTCGCGGCGCCATCGCTCACGCCTCCTTCGCGGCCCAGGTCGCGCAGGCGGCATCCAGCTCGGCGTGCCGTTCCCACGAGTCGCCGATCAGGTCGCCGGTCCAGGTGGACCAGCCGCCGTCGAAGCTGGTGGGCCGGATCTCGCGGGAGATGACCTTGCGAGCGGCCTCCACGACGGCGGCCGGGCTTGCGTAGCCAACGACAGGCAGGACGGTCGGATATGCGCTGCTCCCGTCGTCCTTCAGCTCGGCGAACAACCACTGCGGGCCCTTGTCGGGCTCGCCCTGTTCGGCCTCGATGCCGGTGTGCCACTCCCAGATCAGCAGCAGCCCATGCGGCCAGGGGGTCCCGGCGGGGATGTCCTCGGCCATCTCGCCGACCGTGCCGCTCGGGTCGAGGGTGACCACCGCGTTGAGGTAGCAGTACGTGCCGCGGGTCTCGCCATCGTCGGTCCAGCAGTGATCGGTAAGATTCAGGCCGGCGGCGGTGAGCGCATCACGGACGGCGGTGATGTACGGGTCGTGCGGGAGTTCGCGGGTCATGCGTCTTCCTTGCTGGTCTTGTCGTTGAGCCCGAGCAGGTCGAGCAGATAGCGGAGGTCGTCGTGCGACCGGGCGTGCCGCAGCACGACCCGGGAGGCGGCGACGCGCTGCTCGGGCGTGACCTCGCGGTCGGCGGTGACGCGGTAGTCGCTGCCGCGTTCGACGTTCACCTGTGGCCTCGTTTCCAGCGGGCCAGCAGCGACGGCACGTCGAGCACGGCGTAGACGAGGAAGACGGCCCAGACGACGGCGCCCCAGAGGAGCCATTCGATCGCGGTCACGGGCGCTCACCGTCCAGCTCGGCGCGCAGCACCTGGGTGGGAGCGAACAGGCGGGTCAGCCGGTCGGCCGCAGCATCGGCCTTCGAGGTGAGCGCGTAGGCGATGGGGTCCTCGTCAGCGGGCCGCTCGTACTCGGCGAGCCGGGCCTCGGCGTGTGCCGCCCGCTCCCGCTGCCGCTCCATCAGCTCGTACTCCCACTTCGGAACGAGCACGTACTTCTCCCGCTCGGCCCGCAGCCGTGCCAGTTCGGCGGCCGTCTCCGGGGACTGGAGGAGTTGCGCGGAGTCCAGCGCGATGGCGATGCCGGCGGGGGTCTGGCGGCCCTGCTGCAGGGCGGCGGTGATGACGCCCGCCGCGGCGTTCACGGCCCGCGTGTTCACGCGTCACCGTCCTCGTCAACGAGTGCGGCGACCTCCGACCAGCGGCTGGCGACAGTGCGCAGCAACCGGCGCTCGCGGTCCATGGCAGTGGTCGCGGCGTCCCAGAGGTCGAGGTCGCGGCAGGACCAGATCTCCTCCTCGATGAGCTGGTCGAGCAGCGTCGGGTCCAGGGCGTCCAGCTCCCAGCTGCTGCGGCCGTGCTCGCGGATGTAGCCGCTGGCGCGCGAGTCGGTCAGCTTGGCCGGGTTGGGCGGTGGGTTGTGCTCCCGGACCTGGTCCATGTTCAGAGCGATCCGGCGGACATCGACGTGGGCCTCGAACAGCTCCAGGCGTTCGCGGATGTCCCGGGTCATGTCCACGCCGGATGGGTCGTGGTCGCCGAGGTGGATGATGACGGGCTTCTGGCCGGCACTCTGGTAGGCGATCATCCGCTGGGCTGCGCCCCACAGTTCGGACTGCGATGTGTAGCCGCGGCAGGAGAAGTAGTCGACGTCGTAGCGCTGGCACACTCCGGCGATCACGCCGACCAGGGCGTCTTTCTCGATCCACACCTCGACGCGGTGCGGCTGGCCCGCCCAGCGCTCGGTGCGGTAGCTGGAGGCTGCCGATCGGATGACCGAGTGCGGGCTGTCCCAGTGGGAGAGGCCGCGCAGGTTCCGGGTGCGGTCGACGATGTAATCCCAGTCGAGCAGGCCCGCCAGGCGTGCGTCGTTGACGACGCTGCCGAGCCGCTTGTACTCGGACTGCTTGTTGGGCAGCAGGTCCCGAGCGACGAACTGGTAGTACAACTGCCTCAGCGTCAAGTCGAAGCCCTGCCGTGCGTAGTCCCGGCAGATCTCCTCGGCCTTCTCGATTAGCGCCATGCTGCGCGGGCTGAACTTCCGCTCGATGTAAGCCTCGCGGGGCATCAGGCGCTCACCGCCGTGGTGTCGCGCGGTGCGTCGACCTGGGCGCGGCTGAGCGGTCCCTGGAATCCGGCGAGGTGGACGCGGACACCCTCGTACGTGGTGTCCACGGCCAGCCACGTGTTGGAGACCGTGGTGTGCAGCACGACAGCCGCCGGGTCCGCGCCGAGCGCGGTCCGCCACGCCTCGAACGCGGGGCCGTCGACCTGAACGTCCAAGCGCGCGTCGGTGTTGTACCTGGGGGCCGGCTCCTGGACGGTGATGTACGCGGCGGGCAGCGTGGGGTGCTGCTCGGCGAGCGCGGACAGCGCCTGAATGGCGGGGAGTTGCCCGCCGATCGTCGGCGGACTGATCGCGGTAGTCTCTGTGGTCACGGTGACCTCGGCTTTCTCTCGGTAGTTGAGGCGCCGGTCGGGGGTCGCCAGGCGGGCAAAGTCGGGCGGCCCTTCGGCGTTCAGGGGATTCGTCAGGCGACGGCCGTGGTGGCGCCGGACTCGCCCAGCAGCTGGGCGACGCGCGCGGCCTTGCTCTTCTTGGCCGTCTCGCTGCGGATACGGCGGGCCTGCGCCGAGCGGCGGGCCATCTCCGTGTAGTGCGCCTTCTTCAGCGCCTCAGCCGCGGCGGTGATCTGCTCCTCGGTGCCGTCCGGGTGCTTCTCGCGGGCCTGCTTGATGAACCGGTCGTGGTGCGACGCCTTGCGCGCGGCTGCCGTACGCGCGGACCGATCCGTCGTGTTGGCCCAGCTGTGGTATGCGGCGATGCGGTTCCGCATCGCGCGCTCGCTGGTGTTCAACAGAGCCTCCCTGGTTATCCACATCCACGGACGTGGATGCATCGGGCATGAAAAGAGCAGCGCGGTGGACGCCGACGGCTTGGGCGATCCGTGTCGCAACCTCGGGAGGGACCGTTGGGTACCGGCCGTGCAGGAGGTCGTCGATGCGGGTCTTGGAGGTGCCGGCGACTTCGGCCAGACGCCGGATGCTGAGCGGCCCTCCGGGTGCGCGCTTCATCAGCTTGCGCAGCAGGTCGCCGTCGGTCAGGCGCAGGCGTTCGTCTTTCACGGGCTTCTCCGTCCATCCACGTCCGTGGATGTGGATACCCAAGCACACCGCTTGAGCGTTGTCCACCACCGCAGGCCGCCAAGATTTAGCCAAGGCGGGCGAACGGCATATCATCCACATCCGTATTCATGGACAATGTTGCGCGTCACTCAAAGGGTTGTACTGGCTGACCTGCGACTTTGGTACCCCATACGGCGGGTGTTCTGGGACACCTGAGCGGAAAGAGGCACCTGATGACTCAGCGGCGGGACGCACTGACCGAGTTGGTGCAACAGCATGTCGGCACCCATACGGGTCCCGGCAAGATGAGCGTGGCCGCCTTCGTCAAGGTCGCCATCGACAAGGACACCGGGTACCAACCGAGTAATGGCCTCATCGGGAAGATCGTCCGCGGCCAGAGCTACGGGGTCGACCCCAAGCTGATCGGCGCCCTCGCGGCCGGCCTGCGTCTTGACCGGGAAATCGTCGCCGCCGCGGCCCACTTGCAGCTGATCGGCTACGAGGATTCCGAGCTGAAGAGCGGCGCCCCGGCCAGGCTGTTGCGCCGCCTGGATGCTGAACCAGGCGCGCCCGAGCGGGCCATGGCCGAGAAGTGGCGCTCGGAAGCCGGCCAGTAGCCCCGAGCGTATTGCCACTTCCCCACGCTGGTCGCGCACATTCCGCCTACCTGCTGCGTGAATCTGACTACGCGGCGTAGAGTGGTGCCGCCTCGCGCAGATCGAACGCGTGTGCGAACAGGGCTGTGCCCGGACAGTGGACACGCGGGACAAGGGGGGTCATGTGACCGTGCATCTCGAACGCGCCACCCTCACCGAAGGCGTACCCGTGATGTATGCAGACCAGGGGGAGCAGGTCAGAGCTGCCTACGACCCCGCCCAGATAGAAGAAGCCGCCGCGCTCGCCTGGCTCTGCATCAGCATCCCCAGGCTCGTGCGCGACGGCTTCGAGGTGGCGTACACCACCGCATGACAGTTACAGAGGGTGAACAGGAGGGAGAGCCCGATGTGCCGACCGGGCCCTCCTCCCTCTACAGCCGGTCCCCGGGAGACAGGGATCGATGCGCCAGCCGGGCCCGTTCGATGCCGGCCGATGCGGCATAACGAGACAGCATCTGCCGCGACCTCCAGCCCGTGATGCGCATCAGGTCGTCCTCGTTGCCGTTGTTCTTCTTCCACAGGTGCGCGAAGGTGTGCCGGAACTGATGCGGGTGCACCGGGTCGATTCCGGCCTCGGCGCACCGCCGTTTCAGCATCGTCCCCACGCCCCAGATTGTGAGCCGGTGGCCCTTCTGTCCGCGATCGCCCCACCATAGCCACATGTTCTCATCGAGCGGCTTGCCCTTGTGCTTCGCTGCGGCGCGCAGGTACCGGTCTAGGGCGGTCGCGCAGGTCCGGCCGAACGGCACCGGCCGCCATTTGTTGCCCTTGCCGAGGACGCGCAGCACCATCATGTCGAGGTCCAGATCGCCGACCCGACGGTCGGTCAGTTCGGACAGCCGCACGCCCGTATCCAGGAACAGGAAGAGGATGGCGGTGTCGCGGCGGTCGGCGTAGGTCTTTCCCCTGCACGCCTTGAAGAGCTTCCGGAGGTCGTCCTCGGAGATGACGGGCACCTCTTTCTCGGTGACCGCCGGCGGCTTCATCGTCCGCATGGGGGAACGTTCGATCTCTTCCTCGTCCTCCAACCAGTTGAAGAAGGTCCGCAGCGCCCGGTAATGCTGGTGCGCATTCGCCGCCGAGGTCCGCTTGATAGTGGCTGCGATGTACGCCTGAACGTGCTCGCGGTGGATCTCGCTGAGGTCGGTGGGTGCGGGGCGGATGGGAGTTCCGTCCTCGCTGATGGTCGAGTGGTAGCCGTCTTCTTCGTCGAGCAGGAACCAAGCGAGCGAGTTGACCGCGTATCCATAGATTCGGATGGTGTTGTCGGACTTGTTCTCGGACTTCAGGGCGCGCAGCCAGGAGGCGACCATGGGCCCGATGTCGTACCGCTCATCTGCCATGACCCCACGATGGTGTACACGATCGTGGATGGTCAAGGCGCTTGGTCTGGGAGCGATGTGCATCGCGCCAGAAATGAAAAAGACCAGCGTTTCCGCTGGTCAGAAGGTGTTTGCGCCCCCGGCAGGACTCGAACCTGCGGCCAAGCGCTTAGAAGGCGCCTGCTCTATCCACTGAGCTACGGGGGCCGGTGTGGTGGCCTCGTTCGTGGTGCCCGGGTGCGGGCCGATCCGTGACGTTGCCGGGGACAAGGATAGGGCTCCCGCATCCGTGTCCCTGTTGCTTCGCCTCCGTGGCTCAATGTGGAGGTTCGGTGAAGCGATCCTGATAATCGCAGGCAGGTGCGAATCGTGCATCGCTTTTGGCGCCTCGCGCACCGGGTGTTGTGCACTCGTTATGCCTGAGCTGTGCCCGTGTCCCAGTCATCCCTTCCGCCCGTTGTGTCCTGTCGGCACGCAGACAACGCCATATGCTTCAGAATTCCCCTAAAATTGGGCATTCTTCGCATGTGGTGACCTTGGACGTACGGCCTCAGCTGCTCGACGCACTTTCCGCCCTGCGCGACCGTGTCGCCGCCGCACGCTTTCCGCTGCCCCTGGCGGGGGCCCCACGCGCGCGTGCCAACCGCGACGAACTCCTCGCCCAGCTCGACGACTACCTGGTGCCCCGGTTGCGCAGCCCCGAAGCGCCCCTGCTGGCCGTCGTGGGCGGATCCACCGGCGCGGGCAAGTCGACGCTCGTCAACTCACTCGTGGGGCGGCGGGTCAGCGAGGCGGGCGTGCTGCGGCCGACCACCCGGACCCCGGTCCTGGTGTGCCATCCGGAGGACCATCACTGGTTCAGCGGGATGAGGGTGCTGCCCGCCCTCACGCGCGTGTGGGTGCCCCAGCAGGACCCGGGGGACGATCTGCTGCTCCCCGGCGAGGACCCCGCGCGCGTCCTGCGGATCGAGACCGCCGAGAGCCTTCCGCGCGGGCTCGCCCTGCTCGACGCCCCCGACATCGACTCCCTGGTCGCCGACAACCGCGTCCTCGCCGCCGCGCTGCTCTGCGCCGCCGACATCTGGATCATGGTCACCACGGCCGCCCGGTACGCCGACGCCGTGCCCTGGCACCTGCTGCGCACCGCCAAGGAGTACGACGCCACCCTGGTGACCGTCCTCGACCGGGTGCCCCACCAGGTCGTCTCCGAGGTCTCCCGGCAGTACGGCGCCCTGCTCACCAAGGCCGGCCTCGGCGAGGTGCCCCGCTTCACGGTGCCCGAGCTGCCCGAGTCCGCCTGGGGCGGCGGCCTGCTGCCCACCACCGCGGTGGCCCCGCTGTGGAACTGGCTCGCCCACCAGGCCCAGGACCCGGGCGCCCGGCAGCACATCATGGCGCGCACGGCGTACGGCGTCCTCGACTCGCTGAAGAAGCGCATGCCCGAACTGGCCGGCGCCGCCGCCGCCCAGTACGCGGCGGCGGTGCGGCTGGTCACCGCGGTCGACAGGGCGTACGAGACCGAGCACGCGCGCGTGCGGGGCCGGCTGAACTCCGGGACCGTGCTGGCCGGGGACGCGCTGAAGCGCTGGCGCGCCTTCCCCCTCGACTGCACCGCGGGTGAACTGCTCGACGCCCTGGTGGGGAGCCTGGCCGCGCTGCTTCTGTGCGCCGTCACCGCCGCCGACGAGCGCGTCGACGAGGCATGGCGGCGCGAGCCGGCCTCGACCGCACCGGGGCTCACCGAGCGCGATCCCTCGCCGGAGAGCGCCGAGCACCGGATCGGCCTCGCCGTACGGCGGTGGCGGCGCGAGGTCGAGGAGTACGCCGAGGAGGAGGTGCGCGAGCTGGAACGGAGCGTCGCGCCCGACCCGGAGGTCGTCGCGGCCCTGACCGCCACCGTCGTACTGGGCGGGCGCCGGGCCAGGACCGCCGGTGAGGGCCTTGCCGACCGCCTGGGCGCGCACCGCGCGACACGGCTGCGCGAGCGCGCCGGAAACCGGCTGGCCGAGTACCTGGACCGGGTCATGAACAGCGAACGTGAGCGCCGTCTCGCCCCGCTCGACGTCCTCGATGTCCACCCCGAACCCCAGGCCGAACTCATCGCCGCCCTGTCCGTACTGCAGAAGGAGAGGTGACCGGTGACCGCCGTCACTGACCAGGACCACACGGAGCACACCGATCACACCGGCGACACGGCCTCGCGGAAGGCCGCTCCGAGCAGCGAGAAGCCTGAGAGCGCCCCTGCTGCAGAGCCCGGGAACGCCGTCCCCGGAGCGGACGCGGCCGAGACCGGCCACGCCGACGAGGGCGGCGAGCCAGAGCGGGCCCGGAGGCGAGACGCCGACTCTGACACCGACATCGACACCGGCTCCGGCTCCGGCTCTGGCTCCGGCGACGACGCCGGGCACGCGCGCGTGATGGACGATCCTGGGGGGCACGTACGCATGACGGACGAACCTGCGGACCACGCGCGCGTGGCGGACGAGACCGCCGCGTCGGGGACCACGGACGCCGCGGACGCCAGGGGATCTGCGGACGCCAGGGGATCTGCGGGCGTCAGGGAGTCCGCGGGCGTCAGGGGATCTGCGGGCGTCGGGGAGTCCGCGGGTGGGAGGGATGCGGCACGTGGCACGGGCGCCACCCGGTCTCCGGATCCCATCAGTCCCATGGGCTCCACAGGCCAGACCGACTCCACTGGCCCCAGCACCACCCCGGAGTCGGCGGGCGGCATGGAGTCCGTGGAGGGCGCGGACTCCGCGGGCGCCTGGGACGACGGGCTCATCGCGCGGCGCGTGACCGAGACCGCCGACGCCGACCAGCCCTCCCTGGTCGAGCCCCGCGCGTCGACTCCGCAGACCTCGGCGGCACTGGCGTACGACGGCCCGCTGCGCTCGCAACTGGACGCCCTGCGTGAACTGGTCGGGCTCTCCCGTACCCGGCTCGACAGCGTCACCCTCGCCGAGGCGGGCCGGGTGCTGGACGAGGCGGCGGCACGGCGCAAGCTCTCCGGGCAGCACACCGTCGTCGCCATCGCGGGTGCCACCGGCAGCGGCAAGTCCCAGTTGTTCAACACCCTCGCCGGGGTGACCATCTCGGAGACCGGGGTACGGCGGCCGACCACCGCCGCGCCCATCGCGTGCAGTTGGAGTGACGGCGCGGCGACCCTCATCGACCGGCTGGGCATCCCGGGACGGCTGCGCAGGCGTCCGCTGCAGAGCCCGGAGGCCGAGGCGCAGCTACGGGGACTGGTCCTGATCGACCTGCCCGACCACGACTCGGCCGCCGTGCAGCACCGCGAGCAGGTGGACCGCATCCTCAAGCTCGTGGACGCGGTGATCTGGGTCGTCGATCCGGAGAAGTACGCGGACGCCGTCCTGCACGAGCGCTACCTGCGGCCCCTGGCGGGACACGCGGAGGTCATGTTCGTCGTCCTCAACCAGATCGACCGGCTCCCCGGTGACGCCGCCCACCAGGTACTCGATGATCTGCGCCGGCTGCTGGACGAGGACGGGGTCGCCCTCGGCGAGCACGGCGAGCCGGGCGCGACCGTGCTCAGCCTGTCCGCGCTCACCGGCCAGGGCATCCCCGAACTGCGCGAGGCCCTTGGCCGGTTCGTCACCGAGCGCGGCGCGCCGGCCCGCCGTATCTCGGCCGACGTGGACGCCGCCGCGGTCGGGCTGCGGCCCGTGTACGCCACCGGGCGGCGCTCCGGGCTCACCGAGGAGGCGCGGGAGGAGTTCTCCGCGCGGCTCGCGGACGCCGTGGGCGCCACGGCGGCGGGCGAGGCCGCCGAACGCGCCTGGCTGCGCAACGCCAACCGGGCCTGCGGAACGCCCTGGCTGCGGCTGTGGCGCTGGTACCAGAAACGGCTCGACGCGCCCACCGGGCGGCTGCTCGTGCGTACCCAGGCGGACGAGGAGGCCACGGCGCGGCAGCGCGTCGAGCAGGCGGTGCGTACGGTGTCGGACCGGGCGTCGGCCGGGCTGCCCGCGCCGTGGGCGCAGGCGGTGCGCGAGGCGGCCGTACGGGGCTCCCAGGGGCTGCCCGAGGCGCTGGACGAACTGGCGGCACGGACCGGGCTGTCGCCGAGCAGGCCGCCGCGGCCGGGCTGGTGGCCGGCGGCGGTGCTGGTCCAGGCGGCCATGACCCTGGTCCAGATCGTGGGCGGGCTGTGGCTGGTCGGGCAGATCGTCGGGGTCATGGCGCCGAATCTGGGGGTGCCGGTGCTGCTGATGGTGGCCGGCATCGTGGGCGGGCCGATCGTCGAGTGGAGCTGCCGGATGGCGGCGCGCGGGCCCGCACGGCGGTACGGGCAGGAGGCGGAACGCCGATTGCGCGAGGCCGCGGCGGGTTGCGGCCGGGCCCGGGTACTGGACGCACTGGCCGCGGAACTCCTGCGCTACCAGGAGGTACGCGAACAGTACGGCCGAGTCACCCGATCCCCAGCGGGCGTGGGCTAGCCCAACGCCAGCCACCGGCGGACCGCCACGCAACGGGTGCGGCCGACACCAGCGGACGGGGCGCGCGTCGGCGGGCGGCGCCGGTGGGTTCGGCGGATGTCGGTGGGCGGTGACGGGGCGGGGCATCGGGGGCCCGGTGGGTGCGGCACCGGCGGGTCAGCCGTGGATCGAGGGCACCCTGGTTCCGCGGCGCGTTGGTCCAGCGCCCCCGTGGCCCGCAGCCTGTTGCCCTGCAGCCCACTGAGCCCGGCGCGCCCGTGCGTCCGTAGCGGCCGTGGATCCGGGACACCGTGGTCTCGCGGCGTCTGTTGGTCCTGGTCCGGCGCACCCCCTGAGCCCACAGGTCGCGTGGATCCGGGGCACCCAGAGCCCGCGTGAGCCCGGCGCACCCGTGAGCCTGCAGTCCCCGTGAGCCCGCAGTCCTCGTCGGCCCGCGGCCGCTTGAACCCGCGGTCCCCGTCCGCTCGCAGTCCCCGTGAGCCCGCAGTCCTCGTCGGCCCGCGGCCGCTTGAACCCGCGGTCCCCGTCCGCTCGCAGTCCCCGTGAGCCCGCAGTCCTCGTC